>PGXO01000003.1 GCA_002839185.1 Synergistetes bacterium HGW-Synergistetes-1
ACCACTTGCAGGAGTCCCGTTGGGACTCGCGGTATACCACGTGTTTGATGAAGAGATCCGTTCTGAATGCAATGAAGCGCAGTGGGAAGAACAGATATCTATGATGGAAATGGTACTTGAACCTGATGCCCTCGCAGCCGCGGTAAAGGGCATGCGTGACGAATTCAGCAAAGTCAAGCTTTAGAGAAAACTTAGCTCATCTTATCCCGGACAGAGGCGGCAAAGCAGATCCCCCGCCGCCTCTGTATTATATTCAAACAAGGCATAGAATAAAACTGTAAACCCTAATTTAAAAATAATATAAATGCAAGCAATAAATCATAAATTAGAAGATCAAACGGCATGGTAGGATTCGCCCATACCCAGGGGCACATCCCATCAGGCGTTCCATTCATAGGTCATGCAGACGCCGCCATAGTGGCCGGCGAGATGACTCGTGCATAGAAACAATTATTAGTAGTAACCTGCAAGATCAAGGATACAGATAAACATTTATGCGATAGAATATGATGAAAGCAGCAAGGAAAGTAAGGGATGGCTATGGAAAATCGGATCTTTACTTACAAAGATATATTTGAGCGTGTCTTTAATCCTATAGCCATCTACTTTGCTGAGGATACCGGCAACCCGTCCATTGAAAATATACGTTATGTAGACGTTAATCCTGCATATGAACAGGTCAACAGGATCAATAAGAAAGATCTGATAGGAAAAACCTTTACTGAGGTATGGCCTTCTGTCGAAAAGCGCTGGGGGTATCTGCTTGTAAAATGCGTAAAAACGGGAAAAGCCACACACTGTCAGGGAAAAAGCGCCTATACAAAAAAATACCTTGAAGCTATCTCATTTCCGCTGAACAATAATATGCTGGCAGCGATTTTTCTTGACTTGACAAAATGGAAAAATTCTGACGATCAACTGAAAAAATCGCAGACAAAGCTCCTTGAATACAGGACAAAACTTCGTAAACTGGCTACAGAGCTCACAGTCAGTGAGGAAAAGACCCGGAGAGAAATATCGATAGATATTCACGACAGTATTGGTCATTCCCTGCTGACGCTTCTACTGGATTTGAACAAACTGATGGAAGACCCTGGACTTTCAGAATCCTCAAGAATCCAAATAAAAAAAAATATTGCATCAACAGAAAAGATGATCGCCGAGAGCAGACAGCTGATATTTGACCTCAGCCCGCCTATACTTCTTGAGGTAGGTCTGGCACCAGCGATAGAATCCCTTGCGGACAGGATGCTCGTACCTCAGAAAATATCGTGGGAAATGTCCACCAGAGGCAATGCATCACAATATAATGCCGATGATAAAGTGTGCATTATATTGTATCGTATGACAAAGGAGCTTTTCGCTAACGTTATAAAGCACTCTGAAGCGTCCATTGTAAGCATCCGTATAAACAGAGGACCTCACGGCATTCAGGTTGTCATTGAAGACAACGGCAAAGGCTTGTCTAAAAAAATCAGCAGGGATGGCACTGCCTCCTCAGGCCTCGGACTTTTCAGTATAAGGGAACGTCTTATACATATTGGCGGGGAGATGCAGATAATATCAGAAAATGGAGGCACGACCATATCTATGCTTGCACCGCTCCATCTTAACGACAAAAACACAGGAGGATCTGAATAAATGATAAGAATACTGCTTGCTGATGACCATGTGCTTTTTCGCGAAGGGCTTAAAAGCCTTCTTACTAAAGAAAGTGATATGGAACTTGTCGGCCTTGCCTCCAACGGCGAAGAAGCAGTAAAAATGGCGGATAGCCTAAAACCGGAGGTTATCCTCATGGATGTCACCATGCCAAACATCAACGGCATACAAGCAACTGAAAGAATAATGTCAAATCATGACGATATTTCAATAATAGCACTCTCGATGCACAGTGATAAAAGGTACATCGTAGAATCTCTTAAGGCTGGGTCCAGAGGATATATTCTGAAAGAGAGTTCTCTACAGACTGTATTGCAGGCAATAAAATCTGTTATGGCAGGCAATATATACTTATCCTCAAAGGCCTGCACTGTTATTGTCGAAGATTATTTAAAGCTTATTAATAATTTGGATGAAAGCACATCCCCTCTCCTTTCCCCCAGAGAGAGAGAGGTACTTGTACTCCTTGTGAAGGGGCACAATAGCAAACAGATAGCTGATGTTCTAACCATAAGCAAAAACACTGTAGACACACATCGCCGCAGAATACTTGATAAGCTTGGCTGTGAAAGTGTTGCAGAGCTCACAAAATATGCGATCCGCGAGGGTTTTTTGACGCTGGAATAGCCCTAAAAAGCTAAAAATACTATTTGGGAGCTGTCCTGTGAAATCGGTTTGCAACTCAAAAACAGATAATTGTCCATACGTGTCTCAGATTTTCTTGGTCTTTAGTGCAAAAATAAATATCCCGGATTTCTGGACGTTATCCAGGTCCGGGATGTTTGACGCTTACCGATTACCGCAAAACAGCATTTCTTCAATTTACATACTGCATAAAAAAAGATCCTCGCCTTGCTGGGTGAGGATCTTTCGCTGTTATATTGGTCGGGATGAGAGGATTTGAACCTCCGACCACCTGCACCCCATGCAGGTACGCTAGCCAGGCTGCGCTACATCCCGTAAGCAGGGAGTATAATAACCCGCTATAAGCTTTTGGTCAAGTAGTGCAATAAAAAAATCCCAACAAAAATCGTCGGGATTTTTTATGTTCCCAAAAACCTAAAAGATATAAAAACTACTTCTTCTTGCTGTTAACTGCTTCTTTGAGGGCCTTGCCTGCGCGGAAGACGGGAACTTTCTTTGCAGGGATCTGGATGACTTTCTTGGGATCCTGAGGATTACGGCCCTGACGAGCGGCTCTCTTCTGGACTTCAAATGTTCCAAATCCTACGATCTGGACCTTGTCTTCCTTCTTAAGGGAACCATGGATACCTGCAAATACTGCGTCTACAACTTCTGCGGCCTTCTTCTTAGTGATTCCTTCGACAGACTTTGCTACGGCGTTGACGAGATCTGTTTTTGTCACCTTCTGCCACCTCCTGACAAGATTGACACTGCTAGAGCAGTTCACTAGCATTTATACCGATAAAATCCGCTCAGGTCAAGTACTTTTGGGAAAATCGGCTAATTTTCCGTTCTGTTTCTCATAAAAATCTTTATTGGTACGCCCGAAAAATCCGCCATCGATCTTAGACAGTTTTCCAGGTGGCGCTTGAAAGATTTTGAGCAGAGCTCAGAGTCATTGACAAAAAAGATGAACGCGGGCGGTGCTCCGTCCGCCTGAGTGCAATAGTATATTTTTAGGCTGTGGCCTTTTCCGTCGCCCGGCATCCTCTCAAATATAAGGGTCTCTTTGACCAGTCTGTTGAGCTCAGAGGTGGGTATCCTTCTTCTTCTGTTCTCTTCGACCTTCATGATAAGAGCCGGGATCTTGGAGATGCTTCGACCCGAGTTGGCTGAAATAAAAATTTTCGGCGCATGGGAAGCGAAAGGCAGCTCGTCCTTGAGCAGTTCTGTCATCTTGTCCCCAATCTTTTCTTCTCTTGGTGCAAGGTCCCACTTGTTCATTACGATTATGAGTCCCTTGCCCCTTTCGAGGACCTGGCCAATAAGTCGCTTATCCTGTTCTGTTACGGGATCCTGAGCATCAAGGAGCACAAGCGCAACATGGCACCTGTCTATCGCCTGGTATGTCCTGACGTTGGAATAGTATTCAAGGTCAGTGTTCACACGGCTTTTGCGCCTGAGTCCCGCAGTGTCGAGAAATCTCATTTTAACTCCATCGGTTTCTACAACCGAGTCAACTACGTCACGGGTCGTTCCGGCCATTTCGCTTACCATTGAACGCTCTTCTCCGGCTATTGCGTTAAGGAGGCTTGATTTACCCACGTTGGGCCTCCCAACGATCGCAACTCTTATGTCATCTTCCTCTGACTCAACGTCGTCCGGCGGAAGTTTTGAAACTACAGCGTCGAAGATCTCGTCGAAACCTGTATTGTGCTCCGCGCTCGTCGCTATAACAGTATCAAAACCAAGAGAGTATGCCTCGTAGAGCATCTCATCTTCCTGTTTCTGGTTATCAAGCTTGTTCATTGCAATTATGACGGGCTTGCCGCCTTTCCTGAGCTTTAGCGCGATATCCTTGTCCATCGGGGTGATGCCCTGCCTGCCGTCAAGCACAAAGATAACTGCGCTGCTCTCGTCAAGTGCCAGATCCACCTGCTTTGCGATAAGATCCATAAAGGGGTGGTCAACTTCAGACATTATTCCCCCGGTGTCAACAACGTAGAATCTTCTGCTGGCCCATTCGGTCTCGCCGTAGATCCTGTCCCTTGTCACACCTGGCTGGTCATCTACAATTGCAGTTCTCCTGCCCACCATTCTGTTGAAGATGGATGACTTGCCTACATTAGGCCTTCCAATTATTGCTATTATTGCCATTTTATTCTCCTTGCCGGCATATGGCTGCTTTTATAGTATGCCATTTGATTTTTGTCCTCCCCGTGTCAGTCAAGCTTTATGCTGACCCTGGGAATCCCTGATCTGGTATTTTTTATGTCAAAATATGGTGCAAGTATCTTCCTAAGGGCATCAAACCTCTTTGTCCTGACCCAGATCTGGTCTGATCTCTCTTCAGACTCCCAGTATTCAAAATCTGCCCGGTCAAGATGTTCTGCAAGGCCATTCCTCTTGAAAGCCGGAATGTCTATCTTGAGCATTGGCACATATGGAGGAAGCTCCCATTCTCTGCGTTCTTTCAGCTCCCTCTCCCAGAAATACCCCCATCCGATTCCAAGAGCCTGCTGCCAGGTCTTATCAGGCCTTCTGCTCTGTATCACTATTTTTCTTCTGTCAGGCTCTTTTCCCCTCCATGCGGATTCCCACATTAAAGAAAAAGCCCTTGCTTTTGCATCATACTCCTGTACTCTGGCTTCCGCATCCGCATCTATCCAGCCAATGATCTCCGGTGAGATGTCGTCAGCAAGAGAGATAATTTTTCTCGTTCCAAGGATCACTCCTCCGGCGGGGTACTTTTTAAGTATCGATTCCCCTGAAGGCATCTTTGATCCTTCCTCATGAAAAAGGATCACATTTTTGTCCCTGAAAAAAAAATGACTCGCTCTTTCTTCCAGTGCCTCAAGCCCCGGTCTCTGTCCCTCAAGGAACGGGCCCCCGCATGACGGGCACTTTTCAGGAACAGGATCTCTTTTCCCGCAGTCAAGGCATTTGAGTGATTCTGATCTTCCTTCCCATCTCATGACTCCAGCACATTTAGGACAGCGGACCGGCGATCCGCAGTCTTCACAGAAGATCTCTCCTGCGTAGCCCTTGCGGTCAAGGATCCAGAAAGCCCATTTTCCCTTTTCAAGCGTTTCTTTCGTCTCCCTTATAAGAGGTCTGCTGATGGGGAGAGTATCCTTTATACCATCAAAGTCATACGAAGAGGAATCTTTCATATCTACAAATATCAGCCTATCCCTGAGCCCGCTGCGACTGAGTTTTTTACCGCTCTGCAGGAACGCCTTTGCTGAGGGCATTCTTCCGCCAAGGACAAGGTCGGCCCCTGCAAAACTTGCTCGTGCTGCCAGTATCGTCCTGTGGTGGAATTCAGGGTGTTTCTGAGTTCGCCATGCCCCGCTGTTTTCTTCGTCCACAATTATAGTCGAGAGTCCAGATATCGGAATAAAAGATGCCGTCTGACACCCTACGGCAAACCTTATCTCGTTTTTCCTGGACCTATTCCAAAAATCCCACTGTTTCGCTATTGACAGATCAGTCCATAGGACACCCTCATGCTTCAGAGAGTCGGGCAGTATGTCCCAAAATCTTTTTGCTGCTGATACCTCAGGAAATACAACTATCGCCGCACGTTCTGATGCAGCGAGGATATCGCGATATGCGTCCATTCTATGCGAGTCTCTGGGTTCGTATACATATTTTACTGATGAGGATCTTCGGACAGGCTCATAAACTGTTTCTTCCAGCGGTTCTCCGCTGAGGAACCTGGCCGGCAATAAGGTCTTAGCTGCCATTCCGGTACCCACGAACCATGTCTTTCCGAACCAGCTTATAGTCCGCCACAGTTCATCCGGCAGAGGGGGGATTTGGTCTATTACCTCTTTTATTCCTTTAAGTTCTTCCGGCCCCTTTGTCCCTGAATTATCTCCTACGATCAGTCCAACTCTGGAAGAACTTCCTAAAGGAATCCTGACCCTGGTCCCGTACGGCAGGGCACATGTATGTGTATAAGAGAGATCAGTCCACCACGGTCCCGGGACCGCGACAGATAGTGTCTCCATTATTCTTTATTTTTTTTTCTGATGACAGCATCGAGCAAAGAGTCGGCAACGTCGTCTTTTGTACCTGAAAACTCGACCTCTGACCCGCCTTTTGTCATTATCATCAAAGAGTTTGTGTCCGATGCAAATCCGGCTCCGTTGGCGAGTACGTCGTTACAGGCTATCATGTCCAGGTTCTTTGCTATCATCTTCTTCCGGGCGTTTGCTATAAGATCCTGGGTCTCAGCTGCGAAACCTACAAGCATCTGCCCTTCTTTTTTCATCCTGCCGAGCTCTGCTGCAATATCCTTGTTCTGGACAAATGTCACAGTCAGCGGTTCACCGTCACGCCTCTTGAGCTTCTGTTTCATCTCTTCTTCCGCTCTAAAGTCACCAACAGCAGCTGCTTTGACGATGATGTCCATTTCAGGGGCTTCTTTTATGCATGCCTCGTACATCTGCTCGGCGGATACGACATCTATCACTCTTACTCCTTCGGGACGCGGTATCGATACCGGTCCGGAGACAAGAGTCACATCAGCCCCTCTGTACCATGCAGCTTTGGCTATTGCATAGCCCATCTTCCCGCTGCTTGGGTTGCTTATATACCTTACAGGATCTATGTATTCGTGGGTGGGGCCAGCTGTTACCAGAACCTTCATGCCCCTCATGTCCTTTTTCGGAGAGAGGGCATTCCATACATGTTCGTAAATCACCGAATTGTCAGGCAGCCTGCCTTTGCCCTCATAACCACATGCAAGCATTCCGCTGTCAGGGTCCACAACCGTATGTCCCATGGCTGTGATCTTATCGATGTTGGCTTTTACAGCAGGGTTCTGGAGCATGTTCGGGTTCATGGCCGGGAAAATCACAAGAGGACTTCTGTTGGCCAGCATCGCTGCGCCCAGCAGTGTACTGCCGTCTCCCTGCGCGCATGTGCGCAGGCAATTTGCCGTACATGGGGCTATGACAAATACCTCTGCCCACTCTGTAAGAGTTATGTGAGGGATCTTCCATCCTTCTTCAGCAGAAAGAAAATCTTTTTCTCGCCAGACCTTTCTTCCCGTAAGGGTCGAAAGGACAAGAGGACTCACAAACTCTTCAGCAGAGCCGGTGAGAATTACCTCTACCTCGCAGCCCTCTTTTCTCCAGCCACGAAGGATATCCGGAGCTTTATAGGCAGCGATTCCTCCCGTTACTCCGAACAGGATCCTTCTGTTATGCTTCCACGGGCTCATTGGGATTCTTTTTTGGAGAAGTATCTACGAAGGTATACTTTATCCTGCCCTGCGTCAGATCCTCTACTGCCCTCGTTATAAATTTTTCGTCATAACCGCTTATAGCTCCCTTTCTCTCGCTAAGCTGGCGAGCACGTGCGGATACGACCAGTGTCAGAATGTATTTGTTTGGGATGTCCCTGTTTTTGTAAATTTTTTCCAGATCCATAAATATCATATTGAACCCTCCCGGTATTTTTTTACTATTTTAATGAAATCCTCAGCCGCTTTTTCTATTTTGTCGTTGATGATCATGTGTTCATATTCCTCCGCATGACTCATTTCCGTCTTCGCGTTGCTGATCCTGAGCTTCAGCTCTTCCGGTCCTTCAGTCCCTCTCTTTTGCAGTCTTCTGACAAGCTCTTCGAATGAGGGCGGCTGGATGAATATCATTACAGCCTCAGGCATTTTTCCCTTCACCTGTGATGCTCCCTGGACATCTATCTCAAGAAGTACATCTTTGCCCTGCCGGAGAATCTCTTCGACAATGTCTTTTCTTGTCCCGTAAAAGTGTCCATGCACATTTGCCCACTCAAGAAACCTGCCTTCATCGACCATCTTTTTGAAAGAAAGTTCATCCATGAAAACGTAGTTGACACCGTCTCTCTCTCCGGGCCTTGGTGCCCTGGTTGTGCATGAGACCGAATAGGCTATATTGTCGAGTTTTTCAAAGACTCTTCTGAGGACAGTCCCTTTGCCGACTCCTGCCGGTCCGGAAAGAATATAGAGCCTGCCTCTCATTGTTTTTCTTCTTTACCTTCCTCACCTTCGAAACGACCAGTTATTGTTTCAGGCTGTATTGCAGACATTATTACATGCCTGCTGTCCATTATCAGGATCGCCCTGGTCTTCCTCCCCTGTGTGACATCAACCAAAAGTCCGGCCTCCCTGGCCTCTTCCTTGAGTCTCTTTATCGGGGCAGAGGACGGGCTGATTATTGCAACTATCCTGTCCGCTACGACCATATTCCCAAATCCGACGTGCACAAGTTTGTAATTCATTATCATCTACTCCAGGTTCTGAATTTGTTCGCGTATACGTTCCAGCGCAGCCTTTGAATCTACTGCAAGCCATCTTATCTCCGCGTCGGATATTTTGGAATCAAGTGTGTTGACTTCGCGGTTCATCTCCTGAACAATAAAATCAAGTTTACGTCCCGATGATTCCGCATCTTCACCTGTGGATCTGAATTTGGATATATGGCTTTTGAGCCTGGCTATCTCCTCGGATACGTCCCACTTGTCCGTCATTACCACTATCTCCTGCATCATCCGGGATTCTTCCAGCTTGCCTCCGAGAGTATCGAGCATTTCCGTTATCCTCAGCCGGGTGGTCTCAAAGGCTTGGTCCCTTGCCGGAAGCCATTTCTCCTCAATAAGGGCCGAAAGCCTTTCAAGTTCTGCAAGGTGGGTGAGAACCTCTTCTTTAAGATGTTCTCCCTCTGTCTCCCTCATCTCCTGCCAGGAGCTGAGGCCCAGTTCTATCAACTCGCTGAATGAAGCCTCCAGTTCCTCTGCTTCGGCGCTCTCTTCAAACCTGGGGATGTCAAGGACACCGGGAAGCGTGACAACGCTCTCCAGCTGAAGATCTTTTGCCTGTCCAAGCATTCGCTGTATCTGCATCAGCTCTTCGCAGTAGGATGTCATGATATCTTTATTTATCCGCCCCATCTTAAAAGAGGACGCCCACAGGACATCCATCCTGACTTGTACCTTGCCTCTGCGGAAACCCTTACGGAGCTTCTGGTGAAACCATGGTTCCCAGCTTGAAAATTCCCTGGGAAGCCTGACATAGATCTCCTGGTATCTATGGTTGACGCTCGACACTTCCAGGCTTACTGTGCCCCAGGATCTCTGGATCTGTGTTCTGCTGAACCCTGTCATGCTTACATACATAAGATCACATCCTGTCTCCTCTGGTCGGCTTTATTGAGCATGTGCAGCTTCCAGCCTGCTCTCATTGTTTTCCGTAGTGTGTTTTTTCACCGCCGCAAGGAGATCCTCAAAACCTTCGCCTGTAAGGGCGCAGATCTTTACGGTCTCTTCGCCTCTCGCACGCAGCTCCATTGCTGTAAAGTCCGCTTCTGATCCGGTCTTGTCTATCTTATTCAGTACTACTATCCTGGGCAGATCATCTGCTTTGAGCTCTTTTAGTGTATGCAGTACTATGTCCATATTTCCGACAGGATCCTTGTCCGCCGAGTCGATCACCAGCAGGAGCAGATCGGCGCCTGACACCTCTTCAAGTGTTGCCCTGAATGCTGCCACAAGTTCAGGGGGCAGCTTGCGAATAAATCCTACCGTGTCTGAGAGAAGAAAACTTCCGCCATCCCTGAAACTGATCTTTCTTACTACAGTGTCAAGTGTAGAAAAAAGCTGATCTGCCGCTAATATCCCGCAGTCTTTTGAAAGCGACCTCAAAAGGGTGGATTTGCCGCTGTTCGTATAGCCTACCAGTGCGGCGGTAAACGCTCCGTCCTTTTTGCGTCTCTCACGTCTGTCCCTTCTTCTGTCCTTGACAGCTTCCAGACGCGAAGTGATGCTTTTCATACGTCTTTCGAGCTTTCTTCTGTGCCTTTCGAACTCCGTTTCCCCCGGGCCCCTCGTTCCTATGCCTCCGCCTGTCCTTGACATCTGATGGCCGAGACCTTTCAGGCTCGGTATCTCATATCTGTACTGGGCAAGCTCTACCTGGAGTTTGGCTTCTGCGGTGTGGGCTCTGCTTTCGAATATTTTCATTATTACAAAAGCCCTGTCCCAGACGGTCATGGAGGTCAGCTTCTGAAGGTTGCTTTTTTGCGTCGGGCTCATGAAGTCATCTACAACAAGAAGAGTCGCTTCTGATTTCTGCGCGAAATCCTTTATCTCCTCTGCCTTGCCCGAACCTACAAAGCTGGCCGGGTCAGGAGTGTTCCTTTTCTGTATGACCCTCGCCATGGTTGGTATACCCAAATTTTCCAGAAGCATTACCAGTTCATCAAGCGAAACTTCAGTATCGTCTGCGCTGTTGATATCGACTCCGCAAACTATTGCTTTTTTGGGTTTTATTGAAAGATCAATGGATCTTTTCTGCCTGCTCAATTCTCTTTAGTATCTCCCAGTTCTCTGACTAAACTGACGATAACGTCAGTGACTTCTTCGATAGTCATTCTTGTGCTGTCCAGTATCACGCAGCCGGCTGCGGGCCGCAGGGGGGCTATTTCCCTGTTCATGTCATAGAGGTCTCTTTCGTTGACATACTTGAGTATTTCCCCATAGTCTGCTTTTTCGCCACGGGCAAGCCTCTCCCGATAACGGCGTTTTGCCCGTTCTTCCGCATCCGCTGTAAGGAATATTTTTAGATCGGCGTTTGGAAAAACAACAGTACCCATATCTCTGCCGTCTGCAACAAGGCCATTGGCAGCCTGTTCTCTCTGCAGTCCTATAAGGGCATCCCTGACAGGCTTGAGCGCAGAATAAGACGACACTGAAGCATCAACGTCGGGTGTGCGGATTTCGGCAGTTACATCGCGACCGTTAACCGACACCCTGCCGTCTGATAAAGAGATCGATATCCCGGTCAGGACGGCCTCTATCTTATTCGTTTCTCCGGGAGCTACAGACCGGTCTTTTAAAAACCATGCCACTGCCCTGTAGATAGCACCTGTATCAAGGTAGGGAAGCCCAAGTTTCTCTGCAGCGATCTTTGCTACAGTACTCTTGCCTGCCCCTGCGGGTCCATCTATCGTTATAACAAGCGTACGGACAGTTTTTTCATTCATTTGAAAACTCCCTCACATGGCTGATGGCAACACAAAAACTTTCCGGGCCTGATATTTTGGACCGAAACTTTCATAAAGAGACATCTTTTAAACTCTTATTATACTATCTTTCCGTCTTTAATATAACTCCAAAGTTCTTCCCTACTGACTGAAATATAGCTGCCAGTAGTCAGCTCTCTTAGTTCCAGACTGCCTATCCTTCGCCTTATAAGCCTTCTGACATCATTACCGAGAGAGCGTACCATTAGGCGTATCTCTCTTTTTATTCCCTCTCCCAGTACCACTTCAAACCAGCATTGAAGCGGGCTGCGTCCGATCCTGCGTACTGAGATCGGCTTAAGGAAGAGTCCTTCGCATTCCACACCTTTTGTCCACTCTATGAGTTTCTCTTCCGGCAATGGTTTCCTTAGTTCGACTTCGTAGGTCTTGGTTATTCCTTTTGAAGGATGGATGAGTTCCTGGGAAAACATCCCGTCATTTGTAAGGATCATAAGTCCCTCGCTCTCCCTGTCCAGCCTGCCGACCGGGAAGAGACGGTATTTGTCCATCTCAGGCGGGAGAATATCGATCACTGTGCGCTCCCTGCTGTCTTCAACTGCGCTGAGTATCCCGCACGGCTTGTTGAAGATCAGATATTTCTGCTTGACAGGCGAGATTTCTTTGCCTTCGAACAACACGACATCCGACTCTGTGACCTGCCTTCCCGGCTCAGTCACCACTTCTCCGTTGATACTGACCTTTCCGGCCAGGATGTGTTCTTCAACTTTACGCCTTGCGCCGATCCCGCAAAGGGCAAGATACCTGTTCAGTCTGATGCTGTTATTAGATTCACTCATCGTTATCATCTTCTTCTGTCCGGTTTTCCGCTCTTTCGAAGGGATCGAAAGCAGCTTCTTCTGTCCTGTAATCTTTGAGCTCGTCAAGCGAGGGCAGTGAATTTATCCCCGCAAGGCCAAATATCTCGAGAAACCGGTCAGTCGTTCTGAAAAGCAGAGGAGAACCAACGCTTTTTTTTCTCCCGGCTATCCTTACAAGTCCATGCTTCATAAGGGTATCTACTACCCTGTCACATCTTACAGAACGGATATCCTCTATCTCAGAACGTGTGACAGGCTGATTATATGCAATTACAGAGAGGGTCTCAAGGGCGGCTTTGCTGAGCCTGACCTTCTGCAGTGATACAGAGTTTGAGAATGCTTCGATCGCTTCGGCAAGGTCAGGCGATGTCGCCATCTGCCATCCGCCCGCGACAAAAAGGATAGTCAGACCGTGTGATCTTGCATATGTATCTTTCAGAGTTTTCACAGCTTCATCCACTCTGGTTTGTGAAACTCCAAGATATGATGCTATCTCCTGGCTGGAAACAGGCTGAGGAGAGACGAACAGCATAGCCTCGACCTGCCTCTCCAGAAGACCCGTCACGCTATTTTCATTTTCATCAAACTGCTGCAACTAGAACATCTCCCAACGTTTCTGACTGAGTGATCCTTACCATTCCAAGGCGCGACATTTCGAGCAGGGCAAGCAGCGTAACTATCAGTATTTTTTTATTCCTCTCCTCGAGGAGGTCCCTCAGCGAGAGTTCCTTTTTCCTTATGCTGCGCAGAAGTTCTTCCATCCTCTGCTCCACCTGCCGTTCCTCAGGAATGGCATCGGGGATATCGTCCCAGATAGATTCTTCACAATAGTCGCCTAAATTTCTTTTTTCATTGTATCTGTCAAGCAGCTGCCACCAGAGGGAAGCAAGTCCGTAAAGGTCACCAAGATCATAAAAGGGTGTGCTTTCCTCGTCAGCGATCCTTATAAAAGAACGTTCTCTCTCTCTTTGAAGCGATGCCAGGTATGCCGCTGCGTTCCTGTACGGCCTGAAGATCTCGATCATCCTCCTGAGCTCTTCTTCGTCGGTGTACATGTCCTCATCCAGAATATCTTCGTCTTCATCAGCGTCACGCTGGGCGGGAAAAAGCGAATGGACCTTCCTCAAAAGGAGTCTGCTGGCAAAAGAAAAAAACTCGGCCATTTCGTTAAGTGAGGTACGTTTGCTGTTCACAAGAAACCTTACATACTGGGATACCAGCTCAGTCAGGTTAAGCTGAGCAGGATCCATCTCCCTGCTTTCGACCAGATGGCACAAAAGGTCAAGCGGACCGGAAAAAGCCCCGAGCTGAACCTCGAAACCCCTCCGGTCCTCTTTTTCGTTTTTAGGTACTGCTTCGAACTGTTCTGTCAACTTTTCCTCAATGAAGAAGTCCCATCGCCTTGTATACGTCTTCCATAGTCTTTTCCGCTACTGAGCGCGCGCGTGCTGCGCCTGACTCGAGGATCTGCATCAGGTCGTCCTCGCGTTCTTCGTAATAGGCCCGGCGCTCCTGTATCGGCCCCATCATTTTTTCGAGGTGCACCATAAGTTTCTTTTTGCAGTCAACACATCCGATACCCGCAGTCATACATCCCTCGTGTATCTCGGACATCTCCTGCGCATCCCTGTTGAAGAATTTATGTATATCCCAGACAGGGCACTTCTCCGGTGTCCCGGGATCGGTCCTTCTCTCTCTTGCGGGATCTGTTGTCATTGTCCTTAGTTTTCCCCAGATAGTTTTCATGTCATCTGCTATGTCGAGCGAGTTGCCGTATGATTTGCTCATTTTACGTCCGTCAGTACCCGGCATTTTGGCAGAAGGCGTCAGCAGTGTCTCAGGTTCAGGGAATATATCCCCATAGAAGTGGTTGAACCTTCGCGCGACTTCTCTTGAAAGTTCGAGATGGGGTCCCTGGTCTTCTCCCACCGGAACCGCCCATGATTTATAGAGCAGGATATCGCCTGCCATAAGCACAGGATATCCCAGAAAGGCATACGTGGAAAGATCCTTGTTCTGTAGGTTAAGTATCTGCTCTTTGTATGTCGGACAGCGCTCAAGCCATCCAAGAGGGGTTATCATCGAAAGGGCAAGGTGTATCTCGGCATGCTGCTTGACATGCGACTGGATAAATATCGAAGACTTCTCAGGATCCACCCCGACCGCAAGCCAGTCGAGCAGGATCTCCCTGCAGTTTGCCCTGACTTTGCTGCAGTCCGCGTAATCCGACATCATAGCATGCCAGTCAACTATCCCCCAAAAACAATTATAATCGTTCTGGAGCTTGACCCAGTTGATCAGTGCGCCTGCCATATGGCCATAATGAAGTTTGCCGGTCGGCCTCATTCCGCTGAATATCCTCTTTTTTTCGTTCATTCATTCCACTGTCCCTTCTAAAGTTACGCCGGCCCCTGACAGGGCGGCAAAATATGCTGATTATCCTACAGTATAAATTTTTCTCTGTCTGTTTCTGGGATCAACTCAACGATGAGTCCCGTCTCTTTTTCAATTATTGATTTTAGCCTTGGAAGGCTGGCCCTTTCCATCTCTCCATGGTCGACATCGATAAGTTTGAGACCGCGGTTAAGGGCATCCTGTCTGTTGTGGTATGACATATCGGCAGTAACAAAAAGGGAAGCGCCCTTCTCCTCGGCCTGCTGCCACATGTCTCCGCACGAACCGCCTCCCAGAGCGATCTTCTTGATCAAAGCGGACTGACTGCCGTATCCTGTGCATGATGAAAGGCACCATCGTTCTTTTATCAGTTTCATTACAGTCTCGAAAGGCATAGGCATCATAAGCTCTCCAACAGATCCCATTCCCCATGAGGAGGATCGGTCAGTCGGTGGTATCAGAGGTTCTATTTCATCAAGGCCAAGCAGTTCTGCAAGGATAAAATTGACACCCTCGGGAGATGAATCCCAGTTTGTGTGAGCAGCATATAATGAAAGGCCATTTTTTATTGCCGATACCATTGCTTTGCCGGCTGGTCTGTCAGGTATGATATTCTTTATAGGTCTAAAAATGATGGGATGATGCGAGACAAGGAGCTGGCAGCCTGAGTCAGTGGCCTTTAAAACTGTATTTTCAGTCACGTCAAGGGCAATGCCAGTCTTTACTATTTCCGAATCAGGATCTCCCACAAGCAGTCCGGAGTTGTCCCATTCCTCGGACCATGCGAGGGGCATTCTTTTTTCAATAAGGCTTACAACTTCGCTCAGTTTCATTATGATCCTCCCATTTATCGCAGCTTTTCTATTCTAATATACCCGGGCTGACCAGTCAAAGAAGATAAAAAAATCAGCTGTAATCGCCTCGTTCAATTGGTATTTCATACCCTATTCCTTCGATTTTCTGCCTTACATAGGCCAGACTCTCTAAAGGATCATCAGACGTGCCAATTTTATTGTCGTAAAGCATGTAATTCTTACGGGCTTCCAGCGGCGTAATATTTGGCATAACCACATTCGCTCCTGCAAGTATCCCCTGTTCCCTGCCGTCGGATCTTACAGTTCCCAGAGCAGTGGTGGCAGGCAGAAGCACCCTTGGGTGCATCAGTCTGACAAGGCTCAGCATGAAGAGAGAGTCCTCTGCGCTTCCGGCAGGGCGATCCCTGAAAGGGGTGTCCCTGTGAGGTATGAAAGGACCGATACCTACCATTTGCGGACCGAATTCTTTCATGAAGAGAAGATCGTCCGCAAGGTTCTCTTTTGTCTGGAAGGGAGATCCGACCATCAGGCCGCATCCTGTCTGAAAACCGATCTCCCTGAGGTCATAAAGACACCTCTTCCGTTCACTCAGTGTTAGAGCAGGTGGATGGAGCAGCGAGTAATGTGAATCACAGGCCGTCTCATGCCTAAGCAGATACCTGTCCGCCCCTGCGTCAAAGAGCCTTTGATATGAGCTTCTCTCTTTTTCCCCGAGCGAGAGGGTAATTGCGCAGTTACTGTATTTGTATTTGATGCTGCTTATTATTTTTACCAGAAGGTCGTCTGTGAAATAGCTGTCTTCTCCGCCCTGAAGGACAAAAGTCCTGAACCCTGCCTCATATCCCCAGTCGCAGCAGTAATAGATCTCATCCTCCGAAAGCCTGTACCTGACCGCATTAGAGTTGCTTTTTCTTATGCCGCAATAGTAACAGTCGTTCCTGCAGTAATTGGATATCTCCACAAGTCCCCTTGAATATATCTTTCTGCCAAAGATAGACAGAGAAACATCCCGTGCCTTGTATGCCGCGTACTTCCTGTCTCTCTCACTGAACGAAGAAAGAAGTTTTACAAGTTCTTCTTTTGGTAGTTTGCTCTCGGCAGCAAGAATATCTATCCTGGTCATGTTGTCCATATGATCAATTTTCCTTTCAGATCTGCAGTATGTGAGTGCAATATACTATTCTATAATTTATACAGCTTATCCAGCTGGTGAGTTTAAAGTGAATCCTATCACGGACGATTTGTGCCTGCAATGATAAAACAACTAATTTTCCCCTCAGACATTCATCAAAAAAATCCTTTTTCTCTGACCGGCTGCCTCTGTTGTCCAACAATGTTTGACAATGATTCCGACGTCATACGATAATGATGAGAAGAAAGGCAGATGATGTATATGTCATACAGCCCCAACATGAGTTCAGGTTTTAACTCCACCAGACTACGCACTCCGGACCATTCATCCTGTTCAGGCATGTGCTCCGACTGCGTACAGGAATGCCCCGCCCTCTGCGAGATCGGACTCTCCGCGATAAGGGGAACGGAGGCGGCATATCCTGCGAATCCAAACGGAAGCCAGTTCGCATCAGAGAAAAAATATCCCATTGATTTTTCTGATTTCAACATCAACGGCAGGGTTTTCGGTGCACAGGGACTACCCGAGGATGCTGACATAGCCCATCCTCTCAGCGTTGACCTTTCCTGCAGTTTTGGAACGGCGCATCCTGTAATGCAAAAAATACCGGTGATACTTCCTGCCGTAGCAAAACTGGACTGGCAGGACTACTACGCGGGGGCCGCAATGGCCGGGGTCACAGCGGTCATAGGAGAGGCTGTGGTCAATAAGGACAGCGGAGCTGAATTTTCCAACGGAAGGCTGACCTCTTCTCCGCTGATAAAAGAAATGGTCTCACGCTTCAGGATCTACGGCAGGGGTTACGGCGACATAGTGCTGCAGGCAAATTTCGATGACCTCTCATATGGGGTTCTTGAATATGCGATAGAAAAGCTCGGAGTAAAAAGCGTAGAGCTCAAACTCGGACAGGCGGCAAAAGGCATCCAGGCTGTTTCAAATACAATATCACTTGAAGAAGCAAGAAAGCTAAAATCAAAAGGACGTCTAGTTTTCCCTGATCCGGATTCTGAAGATGCAGAAAAACTTTTGGCCTCCGGTTTCAATCCCATATTCAGAACTATGGGGCGTCTTCCTATGTACAGTGAAGATCACCTTGTCAGCAGCATAAAAAGGCTTCGTTCCTGCGGCGCAGAGAGGGTGATGCTTAAGATCGGCGGCTATGACAGGAAAGATCTGGAACTGGCACTGAAAGCGGCGTCAGAAGCATCTGCCGATCTGGTGACATTCGACGGAGCAGGAGGAGGCACGGGAAACAGCCCCTGCAAAATGATGAATGAATGGGGACTCCCGTCATTGTATCTTGAAAGCATCGTATGGGACATTCTGGATAAAATGAAAAAAGATGGCAGACCTATTCCCTGCGCTGCAATTACCGGTGGATTCTCACTCGAAGACAGTGTTTTCAAGGGCCTTGCCTATGGCGCTCCATACATCTCACTTGTGGGGCTCTGCAGGGCACCCATGGCAGCTGCCATGTTCTCAAAAATGGTCGGGGATGGGATCAATAAGAACGATGTGCCTGCTTCCGTCAGAAAGTTCGGATCGACTTTCGAGGACATATATCACGACATGCAGGATCTTTATATTATTTACGGCAAAAATGCGGATAAGTTCCCTGCAGGAGCGAAAGGAGTATTTTCATACCTCAACAGAGTATCTTTCGGCCTGCGCCTAATGATGGCCCTGAACAGAAAATTCTCTCTCGGATACATTGACAGGACAGATCTGATACCTCTGACGGACGAAGCAAAGAAACTGTTGAAAGGACCGTGGCTTTAAGTCCGGACTTTTGCAGGCGATCCACTCTTTAAAAGCTTTCTCTGAGAACAGAAAATATGTATTATTTAATAGAGATCCGGCCGGTGACCCTTATGTGGGACACCGGCCGGATACTTAATGATCGAATATGCTTATTTGACTTAAATTTACATGCCCATGTAGGCTTTGCGGACTTCTTCGGAGCAGAGAAGCTCCTGCGATGTACCTGAGTAGACTATTGTTCCTGTCTGGATGACATACCCTCTCTTTGCTATTTCAAGGGCCTCCTGGACCATCTGTTCCACAAGGAGGATAGTGACGCCCCTCTTGTTTATCTCAATAACAGCCTCAAATACTCTCTCTACAAGGCTCGGCTGCAGACCGAGGGACAGCTCATCAAGCAGGATAAGTTTCGGTTTCGACATGAGTCCTCTCGCGATAGCACACATCTGCTGCTCTCCGCCGCTCATAGTCTCCGCTGTTTGATCCCTGCGGTCTTTTAGAATCGGGAAAAGTTCGTACATCTCTTCCAGACGCTCATCTATGACCTTTCTGTCCTTTGTCGCAAACGCCCCAAGCTCAAGGTTTTCACGAACTGTCAGTTTTGAAAAAAGACGGCGTCCTTCAGGCACGTAGCTAAGTCCTTTTTTAATGGCAGCTGATGCAGGTGTCTTTGAAATGTCCTCTCCCATAAAGCTTATCGTACCGCTTACAGGGTGCATAAGCCCTGCGATCGTCCTCATCGTAGTGCTTTTTCCGGCGCCGTTTGCACCAATTATGGCGACCAGTTCACCCTCGTTTACTTCCAGTGATATCCCGTGGATGACCGGTACCGCGTCATAGGCACAGTGTATGTTTTTTACCTCTAGCATCGCTGACATCACTGTTCCTCCTTACAAACCCTTAGTCTCTTTGCATATTTTTCGCCGAAGTATGCAGTTATTACTGTGGGATCATTGACCACAGCCTGTGGACTGTCTTCCGCGATCTTTTTGCCGCTGGCAAGGACGACGATCTTATCCGCAATAGGCATTATTGCCTCCATGATGTGCTCAACCATCAGGATCGTAACGCCTTCCTGTTTGAGTCTTACGATGACCTCAACCATCTCTTTTACCTCAGTAGAGGTCAGTCCAGCTACAGACTCATCCAGAAGGAGCAGTTTGGGGCCGGTTGCAAGCGATCTTGCCACTTCAAGCCTCTTCTTGTTGCCTATTGTAAGCCCGCCTGCAAGCTTGTCCCGGAGATCTCCGAGGAAACAAAGCCCCAAACAGTGTTCAGCAACCTCGTTGGCCTTTGCTGTATCGCTGTATCGCATGTAGGCACCTACAAGTATATTTTCGTATACCGTCATCTCCTTGAGCGGCCTGACGACCTGAAAAGTCCTTGCCAGCCCAAGACGGGCCATCTTCCACGAGGGATAACCGGTAACATCGCGGCCGTCGAACAGTACCTTTCCTTCCACCGGTTTGTAGAGACCTGCAACGCAGTTGAAAAGAGTCGTCTTGCCCGCTCCGTTAGGGCCAATAAGACCTACTATGGTCCCCTCTTCTACATCAAAGGAGACATCGCTGTTGGCAAGCAGAGATCCGAATTTCATGGTCAAATTTCTGACTTCAAGCAGTGCCATCAAGCGTCACCTTCTCCCTTTGCAACTTTTCTTTTTGTAAAGTATCTTATCAGTCCCATTATCCCGAGAGGCTGCTTGATCATAACGATGATTATTATCAGGCCAAATATCATCAGGTCAACGCCTGCTCCAAGGTGGGAAAGATATGCGCGCGTGTATTCCTGAAGCGGGATAAGGACAAGTGCTCCGAGGAATGGCCCCCAGAATGTCCCAATACCTCCAAGTATCGTTATCAGAACAAATTTCATGGACATGTCAAGAGACATTACCATGGGCGGATCAACTCGATAGTTGTACTGAGCGAAGAAAGCACCGCAAAGTGCTGCCAGTGAGGCGGAAAGGGCCATCGCAGAAAGTTTTACAACAGTGCTGTTGACGCCCAGTGATTCAGCAGTCTCCTGTCCTTCGCGCACAGCTCTGAGATAGTAACCCATCCGGTTTTTCTCTATCCATCTGACCAAGCTGAAGACTAGGATAAAAATCGCAAGCGCGCCGAGATAGTATCCGTTCTTGGTGTCTGACCACGAGAAATTTTTCCATCCGTCAGGCAGTATCGGGTAGTCAAGCCCCAAAGCTCCGCCGATGGTATCCCAGATCATAAAGAGACGGTTGAATATCTCAACGATCGCAAATGTGGCAATTGCGAAATAGTGTCCTTTCAGCTTGAAGCAGGGATAGCTGATCACCACAGATACCGCTGCTGCTGCCAGCATTCCAAGCGGCGCTCCATACCAGGGCAGGGTGTTGAAATTCACTACCGCAAGAGCTGCTCCATAGGCTCCTATACCAAAAAAGACAGAGTGACCGAAGGAAGTCTGCCCGCAGTATCCGCTAATTATGTTCCATGACTGTGCCATCGCCGCATAAAGCAGTATCATCGTCGCGACGTGGCCGAAGAAGGATCCTCCTATTACACCGGGAACAAAGGGCAGTATGAAGGCGACAGCAAGGAATCCGTACCAGAGTTTGTCTGTTTTGTTTTTAAACATCGCCGTCACCACCCAAACAGACCCTTAGGTCTGATCATTATTACAACAAGATAGATCGCAAAGACCGCCACGTACTTTACGACCGCAGCTATATAGAAACCGGCAAAGGATTCCACAAGTCCGATCAGCAGTGCCGCGAAGAGTGCGCCGGGAATGCTTCCAAAGCCACCAAGCGCAACTACTACGAATGCGATGAGGCTGAAAAGGCCTCCGACTTCAGGATGCACTGCAAGATATGTAGTCATAAGTCCGCCCGCTACGCCAACACAGGCGCCGCCAATACCAAAAACGAGCAGATAAATATTTTCCGTGTCGATACCCATAAGCTCAGCTGCTTCCTTATCCATGGCAGTCGCCTGGATCGCCCAGCCCACTCTGGTCTTTTTGATCAGCCAGTAAACGCCGAGGAGCACTGCCAGCGAGAAGATGGCCGTAACAAGCTGAGGGACGGAAACTATTGCTCCGGCGAAATGGAATGTCTTGCCTTCCATTATTGTGCCTGAGAGCAGACGGAAATTAGGGGTAAAACGATTCATGCAGAAATTTTTAAGGAGCATCGAAAGACCAAACGTCGCAAGCAGAGGTGCCATAGCAGCTTTTCCAAGGCTGTTCTTGATGATCAGCTTATACGTAAGTGCTCCAATAAGGAATAGGAATATTCCACCTGCTATCCAGGAGAAGAGGGGATCTATCCCCAGTATCTCTCCTATCCAGTAGCAGAGATACATTGCAACCATAAGGAATTCCCCATGTGCAAAGTTGATAACATCCATTACTCCCCACATCATGCTGAGTCCGGCTGCAACAAGCGCATACAAAAGGCCGCTGAGGATCCCGTCTATTAAAACCTGAACAAAGTTGCTCACTGTAAAAACCTCCCTAAAAGAGGCGGGGCAACAGATCGCCCCGCCTCATAACGCCTAAGTTTTAATATCGACTAGCGTTTGTCCCACGGGGTCATGGGGAAAACGGGCTCCGCTTTCTGGTACTTAAGCGGGAATACTGTTTTGTAATCCAGGTCCTTTATCTGTGTGATAACGCTGAGAGCATGAATGTTCTGTCCGCCTGGCTCAAATTTCACTTTTCCGCTGAGGGACATTACTGATGGGAATTCTTCTGTTCTGAGGATCTGAGCTACCTTTTCGGTATCAAGCGATCCGGCCTTCTCTATCGCCTGTGCGAGCACGAAGAGCATTACACCTTCCTGAATGGAGTCACTGTCAAAGGGCTGGTTGCTTCTGGGTGTATAGTACTTCTTTTCGATCTTGATCGCTTCAGGCATAAACTTTTTCGCAAGCTCAGGTGAGTATCCCATCCCGCCCATGAAGTGGTTGCCGTCTCCGGCAAGTTCCTTCTGGACTGCGGGGTTCTGATATCCGGTGCAGTAGTTGAGGGCTATCTTCGGAAGCCAGTTCACCTGTTTCATTGTGCGAACCCAAAGTGAGTAGTCTCCGCCGAGGGCCGCTCCGAATACTGCATCAGGATTTGCAGCTTTGAGTGTCTGGACTTCACTGTTGAGGTTTGTCGCACCGTTGTTGAAGGGAACGTCTGCTACGACCTTAAGTCCTGAATGCTTCGCAGCCTTATGGGCTTCTTCTGCAGCATGCTTTCCGAACTCAGTGTTCTCGTAGATCAAACCAAGAGTCTTGATACCAGCTTTCTTTTCTTTGTTGAGATATTCGATGTACTCAACAAATTCCTTTGATTCGATGGCGTCTGTCGGAGCGTGACGGAAGAAATACTTATAATCACGCTCTGTGAGGGCAGCTGAACTTGAGCATCCGCACATGAAGATCTTCTTTGCACGTTCGGCAACTGCGCTCGCCGGTTTGGTGGCTGAGCTGTTGTAGCATCCGATGACAGCAAAGACTTTCTCCTGATTGTAAAGGCGCTCGGCTTCAGATTTGGCAACGTCAGGTTTGCCCTGGTGGTCAGCCTTGATTATTTCGATCTTATATCCATCGAGAAGGCCTTCTTTCGCTGCAAGAGGAGCGTTGATATCCGGGTTCTTCTTGTTAATGACATCTGCCGCAGCAAGAACCGCATTTACGCAGTTCTGCCCTGAAACAGCCGCCGGACCTGTGAGTGGGAACAGTACGCCTATCTTGATGACCTTATCAGCTGCTAAAGCTGATGAACAGATTATCAAAGAGAGGGTCAGAACCATAAGTACCGCGATCGTGGAACGCTTTCTGAGTTGCATTGAAAATCGACCTCCTGTAATAAAGATTAAGATACGACAACCAGAATTATCTGGTGTATCAGTGACATAATTATTATAGTTAATCAAGTAACAAGATGTCAATTTTTTGTTACATTTCACATTTGTTGTAACCCAATTCAAAGCCTTGCGGCAGAAGGAATAACCATTATTTTTTATAAAAGCCCGCATTTTCGTTTTAGTGAGGGACTTCCGTATTTTTTTGTGTTTTTTAAGATATAAGACTTAATTAATGTTGACATTTATTTTATTGAAGGCTATATTATGAACTAGCTGGTGGACAATTTTTATTAAACCAACAAACAACTTAAGGAGGCCGACTGTATGATCTTTCAGGCTGAAGTACTAATAACACCACGCGAGGGTGTACTGGACACACAGGGCAAGGCAGTTGAAAAGACCCTGACTCATCTTGGATACAAGGGAGTCGACGAGGTAAGGGTAGGTAAAATAGTAACGATGAAATTGGAAGCGAACACGAAGCAGGAGGCAGTAAAAATACTCGAATCCATGTGTTCCGATCTTCTCTGCAACGATCTTATAGAAACCTTTAGTATATCAGTCAAGGAAACAGTGCGATGAAAACTGCTGTAGTTGTCTTTCCCGGGAGCAATTGTGACAGGGATGTCCAGCGGGCTGTCAGTGAATCAATGAAAACAGCTGTGGACATGGTATGGCACGAAGAAGAAAACTTCAGCGGGCAGCCGGACCTTGTGATCCTGCCCGGAGGCTTTTCATACGGGGACTATCTCCGTTCCGGGGCGATGGCAGCAAGATCACCCATCATCAAAGCTGTGAAGGAACATGCGGCCCGAGGCGGACTTGTGCTCGGGATATGCAACGGATTCCAGATACTTACAGAGACAAAGATGCTGCCCGGCGCGCTCCTTCCAAACACTTCGCTTACCTTTATATGCAGCAGGTGCTATGTTCGGGTCGAACAGACCGATAATAAATTCACCTCCGGCCTTAATAAGGGAAAGGTGCTCCAGTTTCCGATAGCTCACCACGAAGGACTCTTTTTCCTCCCTGATGACGAACTGAAAAAACTTGAAGACGCAGGACGCGTAGTCTTCAGGTATGCAGACCCCGATACCGGAAAGGCAGGCGCCGAATACGCGCCTAACGGCGCATTGAACGGCATAGCCGGGATATGCAGTGAAAAAGGAAACATACTCGGACTGATGCCTCATCCCGAACGTGCTACGATCCCTCATCTCAGCGGCGGGACAGACGGAATCAGGTTCTGGGATTCTATTGCGAAGGCTTTTAAAGAAAGAGGTGCATGCTGATGGACTATAAAAGCGCCGGTCTTTCAGACTCGGAATATAAACGCATAAATGAACTTCTTGAAAGGGAGCCCAACCCCCTTGAGACGCAGCTGATCGGAGTAATGTGGTCAGAACACTGCAGTTATAAATCGACCAAGAGGCTTCTTAAGACATACCCGTCGAAGGGAAAATACGTTCTTCAGGGACAGGGAGAGAACGCGGGCGTAGTTGATATGGGAGAGGGATGGGGCTTTGCATTTAAAGTCGAGAGCCACAACCATCCATCCGCTGTAGCTCCTTTCCAGGGAGCTGCTACCGGTGTAGGCGGCATTATCAGGGACATAATAGCCATGGGTGCCCGGCCTTCGGTCTCGATGGACGGACTATTCTTCGGAGACCCTTCGCTTAAAAAAACAGAAAATCTCTCCAAGGGCATAGTTGAGGGGATCGGCGCATACGGCAATGCAGTCGGAGTACCCATTGTAGGAGGAAAGACATTCTACTCACCCTGCTACACGGACAACCCCCTTGTAAACGCTTTCAGCGCAGGGTTCGTCCGTCTTGACAAGATGGCAAGCTCACAGACAGCCAAGAAGGGAGACCTTGCAGTACTCCTGGGCTCAAAGACAGGACGTGACGGGATCGCAGGTGCTTCATTCGCCTCCCGTGAACTTGATGAGGACTCAAAAGCAAGCAAGCCCCAGATACAGATAGGCGACCCATTTGAAGAAAAACTGCTTATTGAATGCTGCATGGACCTTCTCGACAAAGGCCTTATCGCTTCAATGCAGGATATGGGTGCCGCAGGCATTCTCTCATCTTCCAGCGAAATAGCTCACAAGAGCGGATGCGGTATAGACATAACCGTTGAAAAGATCCCTCTCAGGGAAAAGGGAATGGCTCCGTGGGAAATATTCCTCTCCGAGTCACAGGAGCGTATGCTTCTGATAGTTGAAGAGGACAAGCTTGATCCTGTCTTCGCATTGGCAGCTCATTACGGGCTGGACTGCGCAGTAGTCGGAATGATGACTGATTCGCACCGTTACAGGGTCTATGAAAATGATGAACTTATCGCTGACCTTCCTACATCCATACTGGGAGACACACCGGAAGTGATATGGCCGTCAGCAGAACCTGCAGATATCAAGGAAAGAGGCACAATGAACACCTCTTCCCTTATTTCAAAAGATCCTGAGACTGACCTCCTCTCCCTGGTCAGCTGCCCAAACGGAAGAAGCAAGCATAAGATATGGGAGCAGTATGACTCAATGGTCCAGCTGCATACCATCGAGGGACCGGGGGCTCCTGCAGCCGTTGTTGAAGTGCCTGAAACAGAGAGGGCATGCCTGCTTACTATGGAAGCTGAGCCAAACAAATGCTGGACAGATCCTTACACAGGCGCCTCCGAAACAATGGCCCTCTCTCTGAGGGGTCTATGGATCTCCGGAGCAGAAGTTCTGGGAATGACTAACTGTCTGAACTTTGCCTCTCCGGAGGCACCTGATAAATTCTATGAACTCGAACAGTCGATCAAAGGGCTTGCAGACACATGCAGAAGCCTTGACTGCCCCGTAGTTTCAGGAAACGTCAGCCTCTACAACGAGACAGCAGGCGGACAGATCTGCCCCACCCCCCTTGTGGTGACTGCCGGACTTATTAAAGACAGAAACAGACGTCTTGCATCAGGAAATGCGGGTACCGGCGACATACTCTACATCGTTGGGGATCTTTGCGGTTCGCTGGGGGCTTCGCGCTACCAGGTAATGAAAAACGGCAAACCGGCTGGCAAAACTGTCAGACCTGATCATGACAAGGAAAAGTCGTTCCGGGAAAGGGCGATGAAAACCGCTGCTGACGGAGCCGCGTCTTCCGGACGGGCTGTAGCCGGCGGAGGCATTGCAGTTGCACTTGCAAACGAAGCGATAGCTACAGGCAGGGGGATCAATGTCAAAATAAGCTCATCTCTGACCGCTGAAGAGCTCCTCTTCTCAGAAGGCGGAGCACGAGCCATATATGCCGTTCCCAAAGAAAAAGCTCCTTCTTTTGAAAAGATATGGGAAGGTTTTCCCTGCGCAAAGATAGGAACTGTCGGGGGAGAAAAGTTTGAATGGAAAGATATGTTCAGCCTTGATCTCTCAAAACTGAAAAAGGCCTTCACGGAGGGCTGTTTCTAAAAATGTGCGGCGTTTTCGGCGCTTACAGCATGAACGGTGCCTCAGTACTTGAGGATGTCTATCTCGGTCTCTGCGCACTACAGCACAGGGGTCAGCTTTCTGCTGGCGTTGCATGGATAGAGGACGGGACCGTAAACATAAAGAAGGGTATGGGACTGGTCCACGAAGCACTGAGCCAGAACTGTCTTTCCCACATCCATGCAGATACTGCAATAGGACATGTAAGGTATGCAACGGCTGGAGGCACCCGGATAGAAGACTGCCAGCCCATCGGAGCAAATTATTCCCAGGGGCCTGTCGCCATCGCCCACAACGGAAACCTCACTAACGCCCATGGCCTCAGCGGCTATCTCGAAAACAGGGGAGCCATATTCCACACATCATCCGACACGGAGACCATCCTTCAGCTTATGGCCCACCAGCCGGGGGTCGTCCAGCTGGAAGCCCTTGAAAAATCTCTTGCGAAGATCCAGGGGGCATACAGCCTGGCGGTACTTTTTGACGGATGTCTCATAGCCGCAAGGGATCCTTGGGGTTTCCGGCCTCTGATCATCGGTCAAAGAGATGAGACTATCTACATAGCATCAGAGTCATGCGCTCTGGACATACTTGGGGCTGAGATAATCCGAGATGTTGAACCCGGCGAGATACTTGTCATAGACAGGAGGGGCATGATATCCCGAAAACTCCCGGTAAGCCCGCCCAAAAGATGCCACTGCTCTTTTGAATATGTTTATTTTGCGCGTCCCGACAGCGTTATAGACGGCAGATCCGTTTACAGGGCAAGAAAAGAACTGGGTGTCAAACTGGCTGAAACTGCAGTCCCGGAAAATTCTGTAGTCACAGGGATGCCGGACAGCGGCACACTTGCAGCCCTGGGATACGCCCAAAAATCATCGCTTCCCTTCGAGATGGGGATCGTGAGGAACCGGTATGTAGGCAGGACATTCATACAGCCCACCCAGCTCGTTAGAGAAATCGGGGTCAAGATAAAGCTTAACCCACAGCGCACAGCATTCATAGACAGAGAGGCTCTGGTAGTGGATGACTCTCTTGTCCGTGGAACGACCGCAGGAAGGATAGTATCCATGATAAGGGAGAGCGGAGCAAAAAAAGTCCACCTGCGCATAGCATCACCTCCGGTTTGTTTCCCATGTTATTACGGGATAGACACTCCAAGTTCAGATGAACTGGCGGCGGCACAGATGGACATACCCACCCTGTGCAAAAAGATAGGGGCGGACTCCCTTGAATACCTGACCTGCGAACAGCTCAGGAATGCGATAGGGCTTCCCTCGTCAGAACTCTGCACAGCCTGCTTTGACGGCAGCTACCTTGAGAATGAAGATTACTCCGATCTTCTGGAGGTCTGATCAAACCCTGGTCACCGTCTGCCGGCAGTTCAGGGTAAAAAATTAAAGACAGGCAAAACGAAAAACTCTGCACATAAAAATCTTTGGAGGTGCTTGAAATGGAACTGAATAAAAAGGATTTCATATACGAAGGCAAAGCAAAGAGGCTCTACACTACAGATGATCCGGATCTTGTAATAGTGGAATACAAGGACAGCTTCACCGCTTTCAACGGAGAGAAGAAGGCGACAATGAGCGGCAAAGGCCAGCTCAACAACAAAATAAGCTCAAAACTTTTCGGGTATCTCAAATCAAAAGGCATAGATTCACATTTCGTCAGGCAGATCGACGATGTTCATCAGGTCGTGACCAGAGTTTCCATCGTCCCCCTTGAAGTCATCGTGAGGAACATCACTACAGGATCGCTATGCAAAAGGCTGGGCGTTAAGGAAGGCATGGTGCTTCCCCGCCCTCTCGTGGAGTTCTGCTACAAAAACGATGAACTGGGTGATCCCATTGTCCTCGAAGATCATGCGATCCTTTTTGGATGGGCGACAGAGGAAGAAATTGCTAAGATCAAGGACATTTCACTCAAGGTAAACTCCGTGCTGAAAGAATATTTTGCAGAAAAGGGCATCGTCCTGGTCGACTTCAAACTTGAATTCGGCAAAGATTCAAAAGGAAACCTCATGCTTGCAGATGAGATCTCACCCGACACGTGCAGGTTCTGGGACAGCTCGACAGGAGACCGCCTCGATAAGGACCGCTTCCGTAAAGACCTGGGGAACGTCCTGGGTGCATACGAAGAGATCTGGAAGAGGATATCAGCGTAAAAAGATGAGTGGGATATTCGGGGCTTACAGCAAAACAGGCAAACCGGTCCTGGAGGAGGTATACCTCGGGCTTTACGCACTCCAGCACAGGGGACAGGAGTGTGCAGGCATAGCCTGGAGTGAGGGCGGGCGTATAGCTGCCGCAAAGGGAATGGGACTTCTCCATAATGCGATAGAACAGCAGTGCCTGACTCAAAAAAACGCTCCCTGCGCAATAGGACATGTGCGATACACACCGCTTTCGGGATCCCAGCTGCACAATGTGCTCCCAATAGGGGCAAACTATGCCAGGGGAGCTGTCGCAGTTTCGCATGACGGACTCATCACCAATCTGAAGGAACTGACGGCCCAGCTTGAGAAACAGGGGGCAATTTTCCAGTCATCAACAGATTCTGAGGCCATCCTCCATCTCATGGCCCACAAATCCCACATGCAGCCTCTGGATGCCCTCATAGATTCCCTCCGCAAGGTAAAAGGGTCATACGCTGTTATTGTCCTCCTTAACGGAGCCCTTGTAGCAGCACGTGATCCCTGGGGATTCAAACCCCTTGTGATAGGCAAAAAGGATGAGGATTACTATGCCGCTTCAGAATCTTGCGCCCTCGATATCGTTGGTGCCAAACTGCTCCGCGACGTTGAACCCGGCGAGATGATCGTCATTGACGAGAGAGGCATGAGAAGCCTGAAGATACATCACGAGTGCTTCCGAGGGATGAGATGTTCATTCGAGTATGTCTACACTGCCCGGCCCGACAGCATAATCGACGGCAGGTCGGTGTATGAAGCACGCAAAGAGATGGGACGGCTTCTGGCTGAACAGGCTCCGTGCCCGGAGGCAGACATAACGGCGGGAATGCCTGACAGCGGAACGATCGCTGCAGTCGGATACGCCGAAAGGTCCAACATACCGCTTGAAATGGGCGTTGTAAGAAACCGCTATGTCGGGCGAACCTTTATCCAGCCGACACAGAAAGTCCGTGACCTGGGTGTTAAAATTAAACTGAACCCGATATCTGAGGTTTTTAACAATAAAAAGGCAGTGGTAATTGACGATTCGATAGTTAGGGGGACAACTGCAGAGAGGGTAGTCTCAATGATAAGAGACTCGGGAGCATCCCAGGTGCATCTGAGGATAGCATCACCCCCCGTGGTCCATCCCTGCAGATATGGGATCGACACCAGAAAAGAAGAGACTCTTGCAGCCGTCCGCATGACTCTTCCTGAACTTTGCAAAAAGGTAGGCGCAGACTCCCTTGAGTACCTGAGCGAAGAAAACCTGACAGCAGCGATAGGACTGCAGGAGGATCAGATATGCACTGCCTGTTTCACAGGTAAATATCTTGATGAAAAAGATTTGAAAGCAGGTGAGTGATCTTGGATAACAACTTTACTTACGAAAAGGCAGGAGTCAGCATCGAAGCAGGTGACCTGTGGGTCGAAACCATAAAGGGCATGCTGAAAAAACGCCCGAAGGACCCTAACTGCGTTGGCGGAGTCGGTGGATTTGCAGGCCTTTACCGCATTGGCGGCGGAAAATGCATTGCAGCCTGCTGCGACGGCGTCGGCACAAAACTTGAACTGGCGAAGGAGACAGGGATCTACCGCGGGCTGGGACAGGACCTTGTCGCCATGAACGTCAACGACCTTGTCACGGGGGGAGCAAGACCACTCTTTTTCCTCGATTACGCTTCATGCGGGAAACTTAATGTTGATATTTTTAAAGAGATCGTTGAGGGTATCCTAGACGCATGCAGTGAAAGCATGTGCGCTCTGCTCGGAGGCGAAACGGCTGAAATGCCAGACGTCTATGGCGAAGAAGGGTTTGATCTGGCCGGATTTGCTGTCGGCATGATAGACGAAGACAAAATAATCGACGGAAGCGCAGTAAAAGAGGGTGACATCATCCTCGGGCTCAGCAGCTCCGGTGTCCACAGCAACGGATACAGCCTTGTAAGGAAGGCTCTCGGCAAAGGCGGGCTGAACGCGAAACTTGATGCGGTCCCTGCCGGATGGAACGAAAAACTTGCAGAAGCTGTCATGAGACCTACAAAATTATATGTAAGGCCTGCCCTTGCGGCAGTAGAAACCGGTGCCGTACACGGCATGGCACACATCACAGGCGGCGGGATGTACGGAAATGTCATCAGGATCATCCCCAAAGGACTCAACATCGAAATAGATTTCAGCTCATGGGAACGCCCAAAGATTTTTGAACTTATCCAGAGCGCAGGCATTGAGGAAGATGAAATGAGAAAAGTATTCAACCTCGGGATCGGGTTTGTCTTTATCGCTGACCCTGATGAGGCGCACCTGATCGAAAAAGCCCTCTCCGGTTCCGGAGAGAAAGCTGTGAAAATCGGAAGGGTAGTAAAGTGTTCCTCCCCCGCATAGCGATCCTGATCTCCGGCACTGGCTCCAACATGGAAGTCATCCTCAAAGCCTGTATTACCGGAGAACTGCCTGCGGAGGTATCTTTTGTGGGAAGCGACAACATAAACGCAAAAGGACTTGACACTGCGTCTGCCCTGGGAGCTCAGACACGAGTATTCTTTTACAAAAGGGACGGACGGAAGGCCGCAGAGGAAGCTATCGCCATGGCTATCAAGGATACAGAGACAGACTGGATAATACTTGCAGGCTTCATGAAGGTCCTCTCTCCTGAATTTGTAAGAAAGTTCCCTTGTAAAATCATAAATATCCACCCTGCAATGCTGCCCTCATTCCCCGGCGCCCACGGGATACGTGACGCGTGGGAGGCGAAGGCGGACCACACCGGCGTAACTGTCCACATAGTTGACGAAGAGGTTGACCACGGACACATACTCGCCCAGGAAAGGGTCGACATCCTTCCTGAAGATACGCTGGAAACTCTTGAAGAGAGAATTCACAGGGTCGAACACAGGATATACAAAGAGACTCTGATAAAACATTTTTCAGAAAATCCGATATCTATCGAAGAGCGGGAGGAATAATGATGATGGAGACAAGAAAAGCGCTTATATCTGTCTGGGATAAGACAGGTGTTCTCGAATTGGCAAAGGGACTCGCTGCACACGGATACGAGATAGTTTCAAGCTCAGGAACTGCAAAGCACCTTGAAGAGGGCGGATTAAAAGTTACTGAAGTAGTTGACATGACCGGACTTCCTGCGATCCTTGGCGGAAGGGTGAAGACCCTCCATCCGGCTGTTATGGGCGGAATACTTGCAAGAAGGGGTATGGCCCAGGATGACGAGGACAGAAAGAAGTTTTCCATCCCGCTCATCGACGTTGTTGTGTGCACGCTCTATCCCTTTGAAGAGACAGCTCAAAAAGGGGCTGACCTCGACCATCTTATTGAAAAGATCGACATAGGCGGAGTCTCCCTGATCAGGGCGGCTGCAAAAAACTACTACCACGTAACAGTTGTGACTGATATTGCAGATTACGGGTGCGTCCTTGAGGAGCTTGAGAAGAAACAGGAATTCACGCTTGAATTCAAACAGAAGCTCGCCCTCAAGGCCTTCCGCCTTACTTCATCATATGACGCAACGATATACAAGGGCCTTTGCTCAGAGATAGGCACTGAAGAAGAAACCGGGGAAGACAAGATCCTTCCGCTGCGTAAGGTACAGGACCTGAGATACGGTGAAAACCCGCACCAGAAAGCCGCGCTCTTCCTTCCCCCGCTTGAGAAACAGCCATTCGAACAGCACTCAGGGAAGGAACTTTCCTACAACAACCTTCTTGACCTTGATACACTTCTTCGCGGATGCTCAGTATTCCAGGACCTCTGCGCCTGCACGATCGTAAAACACACAACGCCATGCGGTACCGCTCATGGCAAGACACCTCTCGAGGCATTCAGAAAAGCCCTTGAGTGCGATCCTGTATCTGCATTCGGCGGCATAATAGGAATGACAAGAAATGTCGACATGGAGACTGCAAAGGCTATCACTGAGACATTCTTTGAGATAGTCGCTGCGCCTTCTTATGGTGAAGGCGTGATCGAATGGTTCAGGGAAAAGAAACCCAACCTCAGAGTCCTGACCATAACCCCCGGATATGCCCCAAAACTTCAGATAACAGGAAACAGGTGCGGCTTCCTTGTTCAGGAGGATATGCTTCCGGTCCTTCCCAAGATGGATGAAGGCAAGTGGATCGGCAACGCAAGACCCGACCTCTGGGATGACATTATTTTCGCATGGAAGACAGCTGCTATCACCAAGAGCAACTCGATCGTTCTGGTAAAGGACGGAGCTGCAGTAGGAATAGGAGGAGGCTTCACCAACAGGGTCGACGCGGCAGAGTACGCGCTGAGGCTTGCCTGTGAAAAGGCAAAGGGCGCAGTCATGGCTTCAGACGCATTCTTCCCCTTCCCCGACACTATAGAACTTGCTGCAAAAGAAGGAGTCGCTGCTGTCATACAGCCAGGCGGATCGATCAAAGACGAAGAAGTATTCAAACGGGCTGAAGAGCTTGGAATAAGCATGTTCGTCGGCGGCAGCCGTACGTTCAGGCACTAAGGGGGGTCTCTCATGAGGATTATGGTACTTGGGGGCGGCGGACGCGAGCATGCGGTCGTCCACGCTTTTTCAAAATCCAAGATCGTCACAAAACTTCACTGCTGTCCCGGAAATCCCGGAATATCAAAGCTTGCTGCATGTCACGCAGGAAACCCATCAGACCCCTTTCAGATGACAGCGCTGTGCAAAAGGCTTGATATCGACCTGGTCTTCATTGGCCCGGAAGCCCCGCTGGTGGCAGGAACAGCTGACGCATTGAGAGATGCAGGCATTCTTGTGATGGGACCTGGCAAACTTGGAGCGCAGCTTGAAGGCAGTAAAGTATTTTCAAAAAATTTCATGGAAAAACATGGAATACCAACTTCTTCCTTCGACTGCTGCAACAACATTGAAGAGTGCGAAAAAGCCCTCGACAAGAGATCTGCTCCCTATGTGGTGAAGGCAGACGGCCTTGCTGCAGGAAAAGGGGCCTTTCTTCCTGATACCAAGGAAGAGGCTATGACGATCTGCAGCATGATGCTTGACGACATGATCCTTGGATCAGCAGGCAGAAATATAATCATAGAGGACTACGTCCAAGGACAGGAAATGACTATCCTTGCCATAACGGACGGGAATACAGTCAGGATACTGCCTTCGAGCCAGGACCATAAGAGAGCTCTTGACGGGGACAAGGGAAACAATACAGGAGGCATGGGAGCCTATTCCCCAGTACCGTGGGTCGACAGCTCTTTCATGAAAAAGGTCGAGGATGTTGTGCTGATGCCCACGCTGGAAGGACTCAAAAAAGAGAACATTCCCTTTTGCGGAGTCATTTACGCCGGCATCATGATAAAACCTGACGGTTCGCTCTCTGTACTGGAGTACAATGTAAGGCTCGGAGATCCGGAAGCACAGGTAGTCCTTCCTGTATTTGCCGGAGATTTTGGAGAGGCGATCTTCTCCTGCTGCAAGGGTGATCTGGCTAAGGTCGAATGGCCTGTCCCGGAACATTTCGCACTGGGAGTCGTAATGGCATCGGGTGGATACCCTGACAAGTACCAGACTGGCTACGAAATAGTGATCCGTGACGAGGAAGTGCACGACACATACATCTACCATGCAGGAACAGCACATGACAACACCGGGACTCTCGTAACATCTGGAGGACGTGTCCTCACCGTAGTAGGAATAGCTCCGACTCTCAAAGAGGCGAAAGACCTTGCTTACAGACGCGTTAAAACGGTCTATTTTAGGGATGCGCATTACAGGAAAGACATAGGAGACAAATCATTGAAAGGGGAGGATCAGAAGTGAAAACTCCCCGGATAGGGATAATAATGGGCTCGGCGTCAGACATCCCTGTGATCGAAAAAGGCGTTGAGGTGCTCGATGAGCTCGGAATACCATATGAAGTGGCAATAGCATCCGCGCACAGGACCCCGCGTGACGTTGAGGGATACGCGGTCAACGCCTCAAAAAGAGGTATTCAGGTGATCATCGCGGCAGCTGGACTTTCAGCGGCACTGCCAGGGGTCGTGGCTGCTGCTACAAACCTGCCTGTGATAGGCATCCCCGTAAAGGGCGGAGCGCTTGACGGACTTGACGCGCTGCTCTCTGTCACGCAGATGCCTCCTGGAGTTCCTGTCGGTTCGGTAGGCCTTAACGCTTCATTGAATGCATGCCTTATGGCAGCAAGAATAATAGCGATAAATGACAGGGAGATATCTCAAAAACTTGAAGCCTGGACAAAGAAAAGAGCTTCTGCCGTAGCGGAGAGCCGCTCTAAGCTTGCAGACCTCCCTGCAGCTCCTGAAGAGGCGTACAAAATATAAAGACGGCTGAGCAATGGCTGAGCAGTTGCTGAGCAATAGCTGAGCGGTCGTAGGGGCCAAGGGCAGGGGCGGGGAATTCGCTTCCTTCGGCCTCTGGAGAATTTGCAGCTGAGAAACGCTGCGGAGAATTTGCAACGCTTTGCGATGCTCGCGTTGCGGAGAATTGCAGCCTTTGGCTGCGCAGGTTAGCAATCTTCCTCTTTCTCGGACATTGGCCTTACTCTCCGTCGTCCCCGAGTGCCTCTATCGTGGATTTAGGGACTTAAGATCTTTAGCTCTAGATCCTTGCTATTACTAAACTTTTGAACCTAAACTAAAAGCACCATCGCTCCCAATGAGATCTTTCAGGAACGATGGTGCTTTTTAATCTCCGCGGCCCAGAGGCTGCAGATTCTCCTGCTTTTACAATTGCTCAGCAACCGCTCAGCTATTGCTCAGCCATTGCTCAGCGGCCGGTGATTTTCCGGCCTCTTTCATCTCCCCTTAAAGACAGGCTTTTCCTTCCTGAAAAATGAGCCTACCGCATTTTTGTGATCTTCGGTCTGTATGCATTGCGCCTGGAGCAGGGCCTCCTGCTCCAGCAGCTGATCGAGCGTCATTACGGTTGAAGCGTTGATCAGTGCTTTTGCCATTCTGTGAGCAAAAGACGGGCCCTGCGCGATCTTTTTTGCCAGCTCAAACGACTCTTCGATCAGTTTTTCTGCAGACGTGACCCTATTCACTATCCCGATCTCCATCGCTTCGGCCGCAGAAATGTTTCTTCCTGTGAATACAAGTTCTTTTGCTTTCTGAAGGCCTACCAGCCTTGGAAGTGCATAGAGGCCTCCAAGGTCAGGGATCAGACCCACGTTTACAAATGCCATCCCGAACTTTGCGTCCTCTGATGCAACTATCATGTCCGTGTGGAGTGCTACACAGAACCCTGCCCCGACTGCATACCCGTTGACCGCTGCAATGGTCGGCTTGCACATCCCGGCAAACTGCTTAACCCAGGGGGCAAAACTTTTCATGTAAAGATACCCTTCGTTGGCATCAAATCCCTCTGAAAATCTCTTAAGGTCTCCTCCCGCACAGAATGCTCTGCCTGTTCCGGTAAGTATCACGGCCCTTACGGACTCATCTCTTTCCACGTCTGATGTCGCATCGCAGAGCTCTTCAAAGAGGAGACTTTCAAGAGCGTTCATCGACTCAGGGGAATTCATTCTTATAACTGCGACATTTTGTTCTTTAACAAGCTCTATTTTTTTATATCCGGACATCTCATCACTCCTTAATGTCATGCCCCGCACAGTTCGGGGACCCGTCCATTATGCCGAAAAAATGCTGAGATACTTATCTCCCCTGTCAGGCTGAACAGTGACAACTATGCTGTCTTCAGAAAGTTTTTTGGCTTCCTGCAGTGCCGCCCATACGTTTGCGCCTGTAGATATGCCGCTGAAAAGCCCCTCTTCTGCAGCAAGCCACCTGGCTGTTGCAAGGGCATCCTCGTCGCTTACCCTTTCGAACCTCGCAACTGTTGATCTGTTGAGATTTTTGGGCACAAAGTTTGCCCCTATGCCCTGTATTTTATGCGGGCCGGATCTGCCCTCGGTAACGATCGGACTCGAGAGCGGCTCTACAGCGATTATCCTCACATCAGGGAACTTACTGCGAAGCACCTTTCCTACTCCGCTGACCGTACCGCCTGTGCCAAACCCGGCTACAAAAGCAGCTATTTTTTTGTCCTTCGGAATCTGCCTCAGTATCTCAGGCCCTGTAGTCATCTCGTGTGCCCATGGATTGCCTTCGTTTGAAAACTGGTCCAGCATCAGGGCTTTCTTCTCCTTTGAGAGAAACTCGCAGGCGGCGTTTACAGACCCCTGCATCCCTTCCCTTGCCGGGGTGAGGATAAGTTCTGCGCCGAAGGAAGATAGTATCGTCCTTCTCTCTACAGACATCGACTCAGGCATTGTGAGTACGACCCTCAGCCCCATAGCTCTTCCAAGCAGAGCAAGCCCTATGCCTGTATTGCCGCTTGTCGGTTCCACAAGGACCGTATCGCTCTTCAGGTCGCCTTTGAGCTCGGCCATTTTGAGCATTCCCCATACCGCCCGGTCCTTTATCGATCCTCCGGGGTTGGAACCTTCCAGCTTTATCCAGACACCTGCTCCTCCGGTCTTTGTCTTGAGTTTATAGAGCGGAGTATTGCCTATCAGTTTTAATATTTCGATATCGTCAACTTTCATCTGCACCATTCCTGTCTTATCCGATCTATTCAGCTGCCTTTTCAAAGACTGCCCTGACCTTGTCTTCATCTACTGTTCCCTCATGTACCTTTTCTTCTCCTACAAAAAAGCATGGCACGTAGAAATAATCACATTTATCAGCCTCTTCGGGCTGCAATTTTTCATCGATCATCACAAACGGTATATTTTTGTATTCGGGATTAGTGTCAAGAAGCGACGATATTATCTTCCTCGCTTTTGCACAGTGCGGACAGCTTTCGAACATGAACATCCTGATCTCCTTCATTTTTAGCCCTCCTTCTCTTTGTGTAAAAATACAGCAGTTTCAGGATCAGTTATGGATCACTACATAAAAATTCAGCCAGAAGGCAAAAAATCCCCAAAGAAAATATGGGATAAGAAGTACGGCAGCAGGACGGTCGTGCCTCGTAAATTCCGCCGCAGTCCACAGCAGGGAACAAATAAGCAAAAATAGGACGGCAAGAGCGCAGGATGGCTGTTTGTAGTGGAAAAAGACCCAGCTCCATGCAAGATTCAGCAATAGCTGGACCATGTAGGGTAAAAGTGCTCTGAAATCTGCCTTCCTAGCAACCCTGAAAGCAGAATATCCCATGAGTGCGTAAAGAAAAGACCACACTATGGGAAAAGCTATATTGGGAGGAGTCAATGAAGATCGGGCAAGGCTGCTGTACCAGAGCATCGAGTTTTCGTCCATAGCCCTGCTTCCCAAAAATGCGACTGTAAAGGAAAGGCCCTCCCAGAACAGCAAAGAACGGAAAAATTTCATCATTTTTCCTTAGACACCTTTCTCTTTTTCATCTCAATAATATTTCTCTTGCTTATCTCATCAGCCACAAAGTACGCAACGGATTCAAGCACGTACATATCCCCTTTGTATTTCCTAGGGGTGTCCACACCTAGGAATCCCCAGAACTTTCCTTTTATTGTTATCGGAATGGCATACATATCCACGATATCCTGTTTTGCAAGCCTTTCGTACTCATCAGGATCGGTCTCCTTGAATTCGGATATGTCTGCCAGAAGCACAGGTTCCTGTTTTGTAAAAGCTTTATGCCAAAGCGGAGACTTGTCCAGCGGAAAATTCTGGAGGTTGCCTATCTCCGGGGCTACATCCTCCGCAAGCCACTCGTTGGTCATGCTTATAGTATGCCCGTCCTCGTTTATACGCATCATGTAGCTCCTGTCTGCTTTGTACAGGTCTGCGACACGCTTCAGGATGACGCTCATTGATTCTTCAAGGTCAGACGCATTCGCCATCTCCCCAATGCCTTCCAAAAGCGCCTTTTCTATCTTCAGCCTTGAAGAAAGCATTTTTTGCTGTTCCTGTTTCTCTGTCAGGTTGATCCACCATTCGATCCTCGCAAGCCTTCCGTTCCAGTCCAGAAGCTTGTCCTTAAGCATATAGTAATATCCGGAATTGGTATCTGTGCGTTCCCACACATAATATTTATCCTTAGAAAGCAAGTGCATCGTGCAGAAAGAGCATGGCTGGTCTGATCCAAATAAAAACTCATAGCACTTATGGTTTTTAAAATCCTTTCCCTTAAGCCAGGGCTGTTCTCTTCCTGGACTGTTAAGGTAGAGTAATTCGTAACTCTCTGCATCACTTACGTATACGATGTCATCAGTCTCATCCAGCATTACCTCCCAGTTCCTCATCTGGGCTTCTTTCTCATCATACTCGACACGCTCTCTCGCCCTCAAAACAAAGAGGCTTATCGTGTTAGATATAGTACAAATAGTATCCATTTCTTCCTTTGTAAAAAGATGCTTCTCTTTATAATGCTCAAAACAAAGGACTGCCTTTCTTTTTTCATGCTCAATAATATAGCAGAGCATAACAGACTTTACACCCCGGTCACGCATGTTGTCATTTTCAAGGAAATCAGGAACACCAATTTCAACATCGCTGCATAAAAGAATGTCGTTTTCATCAAGATGTGACTTTATCGAAGACCATTCATCCGCTGCAAATCTTTTTCCGTCGACTTTCAAAGCGTCGACTCCCTCATCGCACCATTCATATAAGACTTCATAGTATGTATCGTCCTCTGAGAACACCGAGACATCGACACGCCCCAGATTAAAGGACTTTCCTACGAAATCAAGCAGTATCGGAACAGCCGCATCCACATCCTCGTACTGATAGAACAGTTTAAGGATATATTCCGCAACGTTTTCCCTGAAATTTTTCTGGACAAGTCCGTGAATTGCGTTGATCTCTGTAGGTTCCCTTGTTCCTATATTTCTTGACAGGTCATTGATATCCATAGAATCTGAATAGAAGTTATATTGATTTTTTCCGCTGCTCTTTGAGAAATAGAGTGAAAGGTCCGCTTTCTGCATCAATTTCTCATAGGTAGTGCCATTCCATGGATAAAGAGATATGCCTATGCTGCAGGATATGCCGTACTCTACGCCCTTTTTCCGGAAAGACCGTTTAAAGGCGTTCAATATGCTCTCAGCTTTCTTTTGCACTACGGCAGTTTCCTTTACATTTGTCATGAAGACAACAAATTCGTCTCCTCCGATCCTGCCCGTTATATCAGAATCCCTGAAAAGGGATTTGAGTGTACGGGCAAGTTCGCTGAGGACGGCGTCACCATACAGGTGACCAAGTGTATCGTTGACACGCTTAAAGTTATCGATATCGAGCATCATGAATACTCCCTGGTTTTGTGTGCTGTTTATATAACTTTCTATAAGATCTCTTGTTGACGTCTTGTTATAGAGCTGAGTGAGCGGATCTTTCATCGCAATCTCTTCTGCGGACTGTAGCTTTCTTTTTTGCTCATCTATGTCTGTAAGAAGACCAACTACCTTTACAGGTTTTCCTGATTCATCGAATATTGTGGTCATTAAGGTTTTATACCAGAGAGTATCCCCAAATTTGTTGACGAGGTTGACCTCGATAGAGTTTCCCTTAATCCCTTCTTTAAACTGTTCGAGAAATGTGATCAGGTCTTTTGTGTTTTCCTGTGAAAAAGCTCTGTAGTCTTCGATACTGTATGGGAAATTTTCATAACTGGGGAGAGGGTCGAAGAAATCCAAAAAATTATCGGAATGTGAAATCGTGCCTGTTTCAATGTCCCATTCAAAAAAAATTACGTTAGTAAGTTTCTTGACAATATCAAACTGTTCCTTGCTTACATAGAGCTCCTGGTCCGCCAGCTTAATATCTGTTATGTCAGTGATGATACCAACTATCTCCCTCGTCCCGGCTTCTCCGTTTACATAATCAACACTCAGGCAGGCCCACCTGGCGCTCCCGTCATCCATTCCCAGTTTCAGTTCAGTCTCGAATGCATCTTCATTCTTTACCTTTAGTTCTATGTCCTGTTTCGTCTCTTCAGAAAGAGGTGCGGATAAAATGTTCATGATGTTATTATCGTATTCCTTTTCAAATATCTCCTTCGTTTTGCCTATAAGCTTGTAAAACCTCTCGTTTGCAGATTTAATACGCCATTTTTCTCCCTGACGGACATATCTTACTATCCCTCCGGGCATGCTGTCGTATATAAGGGAAAGCTCCCTGTTCGCACTTTCGATGATCTCTGAATTTCTCTTTATCGCAACGAAGAAATAGTGCATGACCGCTGCAAAAGCAATTAAGGACACCAGCACAAATGCTAACCCTTTAAAGAAATGTCCGGATGCTGCAGAAAAAACCACATCTTCAGGAACAGAGGTTATAAGGTACATGTCAGCTAGATCTATCGGCATATAACTCACAGCCCTGTTGCCGCTTTTGATCGGGTATATCATTTCTCCCGAGGTTCCTTTTCCCATTCCGTCGGCAATGGCTGTGTAATATATTTTTCCGTCAGCTCCCCCCGGAACTGATGAAAAAAGTTCCTCAAGAGTATTTGCTTTTTTGTTTGCTATGGGGTGGTCTGACCTTGCAATGATAGATCCGTCTTTTGAGAGAAGATAACAGTAGCCTGTTCCATTAAAAATATCAAAGGTCACCAGTTCGTTCAGTTTATCTCTGTAGAACCTTGCGGAAAGGACCCCTATTATTTCATCATTGTGTCTTACGGGTGAGTTGATAGTAAGATAATTGCCCGCTTCTGAATTAAAGACCTTGATATCAGAGTAAAAACTGTTTTTCGATATGAGATCTTTATAATAGTTTCTCTCCGAATCACTGTTCATATTGCCAAAGTACATATTTCCGTCTCTTTTTATAAGGTAGAGAGCGCCAAAATCTGCAAACCAGTCCTGCTCCCTTATATACTTTATTGCCTCAGCTGAATTAAGATCCTCTGTCATTCTGCCGAGATTTATCGATATGCTCGATACGAAATTCCTGTTTATCTCAAGATTCTGTCTGAGCATGAGAACATTCTGCCTTTCAAGATCATGCATGGATGCAAAGATCTCTTTTTTGGCATTAGTGTATGTCATATTCATGAATATAAGTGCAGAGAGAATAAAGACAAGGGCAGCCATTATCGCCACGGATTTGATCTTTTTGCTGCTCTGTTCCCATGTTATCGCCAATCTATCTACCTCCCCTGCAACATATTATCAGTGGATACCAAAATGGGATATTACTATGATTATAACTTCATTATAGTATTTTACATTCTAAAATACCTTTGAATGAATATATAATCGGCAATATTCGAATCATCATCCAAATAAAAAAAGCTATTGCAGCTTTGCCATGACAACAAAAATACAGTAATCAAAAACATACAAATTACCGCAGGCCGATGATCAGTTCTCTTCCCTGAAATGTGTACCCAGTGAATGCTTCCTCAGAATTGCTCCATCCGCAACAGCAGAGGCTGTATCCGTCAGTCCTCTCATTTCCAATGCCAGGAGCATCTCAATAGGACTATTTATCAGCAGTGCCCTCTCCTCCGTATCCCGGATCTTCTCCTGCGCGAGCAGGATGCCTTTTTCGTTCCTTAAAGGTCCAAGCAGATCCCAGACAGCTTTCTGCAACTCTGCCCGCAGAATTGACGGCTCTGTGCCTTTTTCAGAACTTACAACCGGTGGGCGGTCGATTGGTTCGTGGTGGAATTTTGTCTCCCAGACAGCATCCCCGGCCGCGTTCCTTCCGGCAATGATCCCAAAAGTCACTATGTTTGAAAATGCGTTCCCGCCTATCCGGTTTGCCCCGTCAACTCCACCGGTAGCCTCTCCACACGCAAAAAGGCCGGAGATCCCTGTCCTGCACTCATCATCTATCTTTATTCCGCCGGACATATAATGCTCTATCGGAGAGATTCTTACTGGCCGCCTGAAATGATCGAAAAACCTCCGGTCTATCGTAAGTGAATACTGAAGTCCGCGATCCTCCCATTTTTCGTCATGTACATCTTCAAGATGGGCAAAGACAGGGCCTTTCTCTTCTTTTTTTGCCATGAGGACAGAGCATCTGTCCCTCGCAAAGAGGTTAGCCTCCGCGCCATTTTTATATCCCCACTCTTTTATTGCCCTGATAAAAAATTCATCTCCGGCATCATCTGTGATCCTAACATGATCCACAAGACCTGTATCTGCCAGCCATACGGGCAACCCAGGCTCCGCCCAGCCGATCGGGTAGAACTGGACAAACTCCATATCTATAAGCTCAACTCCCGCCCTTTTTGCAAGCGAATAGCCATCGCCTGTCATTCTTGCAGGGTTGTCGCTCCTCCTGTATATCTGTCCGCCTCCGCCCGTTGCTATAATTACCGCGTCAGCCTTCAACGACAACGGCTTTCCTGTTCTCCAGTCAACGGCACTGACGCCGGAGATCTTTTCTTTGATCAGGTCAAGAGATGTAACAACAGTCCATTCAATAAACTTAACGTTGGATCTTTTTGCGATCTCCACCAGCTGCCCTACAAACCCTGCCCCTCCCATCAGTTCATTGGGAGCGGTAGACCGTGTGTTCGCACTTCCGCGTGTAAATTCTATCTTGACGCCAAGCTCTGCAAGCCTTTTAAGGCTATCTTCGCTCTTATCGGAAAGGACTCTGACCAGAGAAGGGTCATTTATTCCCTTTCCGACCTCTAAAGTCTTTGTGAAATGTTCTTCCCTGCTCATTCCGCAGACAGGGACCGTAAAAAATCCTGCCCCATAAGCAGTACACGTTCCCAAACCCGCCGAGGTCTTTGTTATTACGGTCACATCAGCCCCGGCCATAGAAGCCTCTGTCGCTGCGGTAAGACCTGCGCCTCCCGCACCAACAACTATTACCTTTTTCTGAGTCATCTGATCACCCCATTTGATTATCTTACTATTAGTTTTTAACGTCAATACTATAACAGAGCAAAGCGATGAAATGATAAAAATCGATCAACAATTAAAAAAATGGCAGCTACAGAGAATAAGAGTTCTCTGAGCTGCCATAATATTAAGATGATCTGAGATCGTTTTATTGTAATTTAAAAAAGCAACGTGATTTTATGTCAACAAAATTTCATGAACTCATTATGACTTCCAGAACTCCCCCGGCTATGGCGAGGGCTTTGTCTGTAATACTGAAGCAGTGTTCCCTCTCCCCTCTTGGATCTATGTCACCTATCTTGAGTCCTTTTTTAACTTTTACTGAAGGGTGTATCAATCCCCTGACTATACCCTCTATCTGGGAACATACAGGAAGACCTTCAACATGAGCAACAACATCGCCGGGAATAACTGAGTCGCCTATGCTTTTTACGGGTATCACGTAACCTTCGCCCGGGGATCTTAGCAGCCTTTCAATAGTGTATCCTTTGATCAGTCCGGGAACTCCCGTGTTGGGTATGGCAGAGCCATTCCTTATGACTCTGCCAAGCCAATGTCCCCGTTTTGTTTCTATCACTGCGTCTACATCCCCTGGCGCTGAAAAACCGGGACCAATTCCTATTACCAGAGGCGCCATTTCTTTGTTGGTTCCCAGGTTTCGTTTTGCCATTATCGCATCAACAAGGATGTCGGGTTTCAGTATGCTGATAGATTCCCCTTCCGGGTCGACCAGCACCGATATCCTGCTCCTGTCGAAGGAAAAATCGTTCAGAGAATCTATCCTGACTGCTTCCATGTCTTCAATAACTGTCGATCCGTCAAATACTGCAGAGGCTGCTGATACTGTCCTTCTGACAACCAGAGGTGTCTCTATCTCAAGAGAAAGCACAGCATAGCCTGCTTTCCAGAGTCTGTAGATTATTCCTGTTGCCAGGTCGCCGCCACCCCTGACTATTGCAAGTTTATTTCCTGCCATTGAAGGACACCTCAAAATCTATAATTTTATCTCAGGACCTAAAGGATGTTGATTTTTAAGACATCGCACCTAAGACATCTGCCTGCTTCTTTTTCTACCTGTTCAGCACTGAAGCCTTTTTCAACTTCGCAGAAACAGCTTTTTCTTTCGTCCGGTGACAAAATTGGCATAACTTCACGGTCGGCTTTTGTTTCGTCTACAGGTTTCGTAAGCTCTCTTTTCAGGGTCTTGCGATCTATCACCTGTCCATCGCCACCAAGGTAGCGATCGATCGAAGATGCTGCCTGCTTTCCCCTGTTGACGCCCGATACGACTGAATCAGGCCCGGAAACACAGTCACCGCCTGCAAATATCCATGGGGTCTGAGTATTTCCGCTGTAAGATGCCCTGAACACATTTCCCCTGATCTCGACTAGTCCGCATTCATCACATACCACATCACAGCTGAGCGCCTGGCCTATTGCGCAGATCAGCATATCCGCCTTTAGAGTCATTCTGGCCGACTCATCATAGGCAGGGGAGAATCGTCCCGAAGCATCAAAGACAGAGACACACTTTTTGAATACAACTTCCTTTACGGTCCCGTTTACGGCTTTGATGACATTCGGCCCCCAGCCGTTTACCACGTGGAGACCTTCTTCTTTGCCTTCCCGTACCTCATCCGGATGTGCGGGCATATCGTTTTCTCTTTCAAGACAGACAAGAGAAACCTTTGAAGCTCCCAATCTGATAGAAGTCCTTGCGCAGTCCATTGCGACGTTACCGCCTCCAACTACTACGACTTCTTTACCTTTGAGGTCGGCTTTCTTTTCAAGCCTCTGGGTGCGGAGGAATGAAACACCTGACATTACTCCCTCTGAATCTTCCCCATCAACACCAAGCTTTCTGTCATTGTGATCACCGACAGCAAGGTATATAGCCATGTAGCCCTTTGATCGCAGTTCGTCCAGCCTGATATCTACTCCTATCCTGGTACCTGTGACAAAATCTATTCCCATTTCTCTGAAGACGTCAAGTTCCCTTTCGAACATTTCCCTGGGCAGACGATACTCAGGAAGACCTACAGCAAGCATTCCTCCAATGACATCGAGTGCTTCGAATACAGTTACAGAATATCCTTTTTTCTGGAGGTAGAAAGCGCAGGATAGGCCGGAAGGACCGGAACCTACAACAGCGATCCTTTTGCCGTTGGCAGGCTCCATGCTTGGCAGGGGGAATTTGCCCTCTTTTTCATAAAGGGTATCGGTTATGTATCTTTTTATACCTCTGATCGCTATCGGTTCATCGATCTTTACCCTGTTGCACATGGCTTCGCAGGGGTGGTTGCAGACACGCCCACAGGTAAGCACCAGAGGTAATTCTGTCTGAATTACCTGATAGGCCTCTTTGTACATTCCTCTTCTTGCAAAATCAAGGTAGAGGGGAACTTCTACATTGGACGGACATGCGTTCTGACAGGTGTACCTCATGCAGTGTACATAGGCCGTCGGGTCGTGCCTCTCGTACAGGCATTCTGTACAGTAAAGGCATTCGGTTATCCTGTCCAGTCGCCCGTCCTGAGCTTTTTTGACCCACATTGGGTCTGCGATCAGCGGCCTTGCAAGAGCGACCATGTCCGCTCTGCCTGTTGCAATGACTTCATCTGCAAATTCAGGGTTACCGAGCTTACCAACAGTAACTACAGGAACGTCAACACACTTTTTGATCTCTTCAGCAAGGTATACATTTGGACCGTCAGGATATTCAATAGTCGGTTTGCCGCGCTGGTCGGAGTAGCCCTGTACGGGGGCATCATCAAAACGGACTCCTGCAGAGACATCCATACAGTCGACTCCGTTTTTCACCAGTTCCTGTGCAAATATCCTGCTTTGAACTATCGTGTTGCCTCCAAGCACGAATTCCTCTGCGCTGATCCTTGCAAAGATCGGGAAATCAGGACCAACAAGTTCTCTGACCTTTTTAAGTATCTCAAGGTGTATGAACATCCTCCCGTAAACATCTCCGCCAAATTCATCGGTGCGAAGGTTTGTCCTTCTGGAAATAAAATCTGCCATCGTATAGGTGTGTGCATAGTGAAGTTCTATAGCATCAAACCCGGCCTCGTAAGCCCTTCTGGCTCCTTCGACAAAATCGTCGATTATACCGTAACATTCCTGGCTCGTGAGCTCATGGGGCTTCATTCCTACGCCGTAAATGGAATGCGCTATCTGCAGCCCGATCTTGCAGTCTTCCTCGTGGACAGCTGCTATAAGTCTTTTAAATCCGTTAATATGTTCATCTTTGCTTATCTGAAGCCTCAGCCCTGCATGGATATATTTTGAGCTGACGCTTGTATGTTCTGTCATTATCAGTCCGACACCGGAACGGGCTCTGTCAACATAGTGTTTGATCGTATTTTTGGATACAAATCCATCGGGCCCTGCCGAGTTCGTAAACATCGGGGACATTATTACCCTGTTTTTAAGCTCCATGTTGTTTATCTTTATTGGAGAAAATAATCCAATTCTCTGCATTTAACACACTCCCCTGCTTGTGAAAATAGTATTTAATGTTCCTTATATGAAAAAATCTGCGGTGAGCGAAAAGACTTTGCTCAGCACAGATCTTTCATTCTTTACATTTTTACAGAGTACTTATTTTTTGTTCGCTGCAGCTTTACAGGATTTGATTTTCTCCGAAGCGATCCTTATCGCATCATAGAACTGAACATAGCCTGTACAGCGGCAAAAATGCCCTGAAAGCTCTTCCTTCACATCTTCCTCTGACGGGGACTCATCTCTCATAAGCATTGCCTTTGCAGACATTACAACTCCGGGGGTACAGAAACCGCACTGGATAGCTCCGGCTTCTACGAAAGCCTCCTGAATTGGATCTAGTTCGTCATCATTTATGAGACCTTCAATAGTTAGAATATTCTTGCCTGTCGCCTTCATCGCCGGAATAAGGCATGAGTTCACCGCAACTCCATCGATCAGCACAGTACAGGCTCCGCATTCCCCTTCTTCACAGCCCTTTTTAGTTCCTGTAAGTCCAAGGTCTACCCTTAGAACATCGACAAGGGTGTGAGACGGATCTATCATAATGCTCACATTTTTGCCGTTAACAATACAATTCAACTCCTGCATCGGTACCACTCCTTACGCCAGAGTCAGGGAGGCCTGTTTTAATGCCTGCCCGACAAGATCTTTTACTAGATTTTTTCTGTATGCACCTGAGCCGCGCTGCAATGAATCGCGGGGAGATGCCTCTTCTCCTGCCAGTTTTGAAGCCTCTTCAAAGACATCTTCTGTAGGTTTTTTACCAATGAGATACTCTTCTGTCTTTTTTGCACGGAATGGCACTATATCAACCGGAGAAGCAACTACTCGGGCCTCAGTTATGACCCCGGATGCATCGGCCATAAGCATTACAGCAACATTGACGACGGGGAGAGACATTGCCTCACGCGGTGAAATACGCTTAAATGCTGTGCCATACTTGCATTTTGGAATTTTAATAAATATTTTAGTCATGACTTCCTTAGTAGGATCAATGGTACTTACTCCAACCTTTTTAGGAAGTTCTCTGATCTTCTGTATCCTTGCCCCCTTCTCATCAACTATCTCACAGGAGGCATCCAATGCTGTCATAGGTACAACAGAGTCTGCAGCGGGCTGAGCGCTTACAATGTTCCCGGCAAGTGTTGCAACATTGCGTATCTGAGGTGAGCCAACATTCCTGCATCCGTCTGAAAGAGCCGGAAAATATTTTTTCACCTTTTCATTAGACGCTATCTCAGCATGGGTCATTGCCGCTCCAATAACGAGCTTATCACCAACCAATTCTATGAAGCGCATCTCCTTCAGATCAGAAACATCTACCAATACTGCAGGGGAGACCTTCTCGTCTTTTATCCAAAGGGAGAGATCCGTCGCACCTGAAACAAGCCTTGCCTCTCCTTTGTTTTCAGACAACATTTTTATGCACTCTTCTATGCACTTTGGAAAAAGATATTTCTCAACTTTTTTCAACTTTTTACCCTCCTAAAAGCACGACACTATCGTGCTTGTATTTTCTAGATCAGCGAAAATCTTAAGATGCCAAAGTTATTAATTAATTCAAATATGCCTTTTAAGGTGGATCTGGGCAGAACCTGTCTGTCCAGATCCACTGTTATATCTTTCGTGTGCTGCGTTTAATAAAAAACACACTACACAAACTGCAGAGTTCACAACTTATGATACTTCCATACAAAGTTGTGATTGTGGGCTTTGTCGGACTTTATCGTATTTTCAAGACCCAGAACGCATTCTAAACAGATATGTTTGTGATGATAGAATTTTTTCTGCTAAAGTATGGTCCGATACGAAACAGAATATTTATGCAGCCATATTACTGATATTTTTTTTCTGTTTGAATCCCCCTGATGTGATCAGCACTCCTGCGATCATTGCAATTCCAGCAATGTCAGTAATATAGCCGGAATCTATCAACAGGAGTCCGCCTGCGAATGCAGCCAGGCGCTGTATCAAGTTGAGCTTATTAAAGGCATGTCCCTGAACTCCGGCGGCAAGAGCAATTACACCAAGAGAACCCAATATTATAGACAACCCAATGTCAAAAAAGGTTCCTTCGAAAAGCAAAGTTTCGTTGTAAACAAACATAAAGGGAACCAAAAACGCAGCCAAACCGAGCTTAGAGGCTTGCCATCCGGTAACGCTGGGGTCACAGTCTGCAATACCGGCGCAGGCATACGCTGCGACAGCCACCGGTGGTGTAATGGCAGAAATGATCGAGAAATATACGACGAATAAATGGGCCGCCATCAAAGAAACGCCCAACTGGAGCATTGCAGGTACTGCCAGCATCGCGGTAAGAACATAAGCAGCGGCTACAGGCATACCCATACCCAAGATCAGACAGATAATAGCCACCATTATTAATGTAGGCAACAGCATTCCCTGCGTAAGTCCGAGGATAACGCTGGTGATCTTTCCGCCCAGTCCGGTGGACATAATGCCAGCAACTACCATTCCCGCAGCAGCACAGGCTGTGGTCACTTGAATGCTGGATTTAGCTCCATCTCCAAGTGCCTCAGCAATATCTTTCAAATACATCCTTGATGATTTTTTAAACCAGCTGATAATTATGACAGTCACAATACCGTAAATGGCTGTCATGGATGGGCTGTGCCCTGATAGGAGTGACCAGACCAGAACTACAATAGGTATTGAATACTGCCAGCCATTCTTAAGGACCTTCCATACCGGGGGTATCATATCCCTGTCCATCGGTTTAAGATCGCTCTTAAGAGCTTCAAAATGCACCATTGCCAACAATGAAACATAATAAAGTACTGCAGGGATAGCCGCGGCTATGCAAATTTTCACGTATGGGATACCCGCTACTTCGGCCATCAAGAAGGCGGAAGAACCCATGATTGGAGGCATTATACTGCCGCCGGTAGCTGCAACGGCTTCAATTGCGGCCGCGAAAACTGGAGTGTATCCCAATTTCTTGTTCATTGGGATCGTAAATGCACCTGTAGTTACTGCGTTTGCGGTAGGACTTCCTGATATCATGCCAAAAAGTCCGCTTGATACAACCGCGACCTTAGCTCCACCGCCTGTGGTGCCTCCGGCGACTGCATTGGCTATATCAAAAAAGAAATCTCCGCATCCTGATTTCGACAAAAAAGAGCCAAACAGGACAAAGAGGAATACAAATGTCGAGGCAACAGCCATTGGTGATCCCCATATTCCGTTGAAGGTAAAGCTCATCTGGTCGATCTGATCCATAAAACTCATCTGCCTATGCCATAGTCCGCCGGGAACAAGGTGACCGAAAGCCATATACATGATGAATGCCGCTGCGACATAGGTGATAGGCCCTCCAAGGGTACGCCGGGCAGCTTCAAAACTGGCTACTACAAATATAGATCCGGCCAGCATATCCAGGGTCGAAAGAGGATCGACCATCGGGTTTCTCGTGACTATTCTTTCCATGTTCAAATTAAAGTAGATCCCTGCGAACAATACAGCGACGATGCATATTATGTCGACCACACCCGGCATCTTTGTGCCTCTCCCTTTAGTAAAACTATAGATGAGGAAGGTAAGCACCAGAATGAAAGTCAGATGGATAGACATGTGACGTATGGGAGTGAATGCCCCTAATGTAACCTCCCAGATCTGATAGATTGACATAATGACGGCAATTGACATGACCAAAAGGTTCATATTACCCTCATACTTTCGTCTGCTGCCTGCTTTATGATACATTCCCAATAATTCTTTAAACATTGATATTACCCACCTCTGCTGTTGTTATAACTGCATTGATTTATGAGAAGCAGAACTTGTTCAGCTTAACGGATGCCAGCAGGTCTTCTATGGTTCATAACCCACTGGCATCACAGCACAATTAATTACTTCTTAAGCAGGCCAACTTCTTTGAAGTATTTTTCTGCTCCGGGATGGAGGGGAACGTTATTGACCTGAACGATCGTTTTGTCGTCCAAAGCAGCATAGCCCTTGGCAACATTTTTGAGGTAGGGGATGTTCTTGTGAAGCGACTTGACCATGTTATATACCTGATCTGCAGGCACATCGGCATTGACGATCAAGATCACCGCCGTGTTGATCGTAGGTATGTCCTTTTTCAAGAATGCATATGTTCCGGCGGGTACTATGGTCTTTGTCATTCCAAGTTCTTTGCCGACTTGCTTTATCGCTGCATCGCTCATTGGCAGCAGATGCATTTTTATGCTGGTCGAGGATTCGATAAGATCGCCTGCAGGAACGGGAATACAGTCACCGGTACCGTTCATGCGGTTATCGGCCATCATTTCAAAGGTTTTGCCTGAAGAGAGATAGAAAACTTCCCCGCCCCACTTCTTGATGTCATCATAGGTGATACCATAGGCATTTAGAACTGCGGCGGTAATTATATCTCCTGTCGACCCCTTGGAGTCGACAGAAACCTTAAGCGGGAATTTTTTCGTCTTAATCTCTTCAAAAGAGTTTATTCCTGATTTGTCGGTCATGACAAACTGAAACGCATTGGTTGGGATCAGAGCACAGACTGCGCGAAGATTTTTCAGCGGTGTTTTAAAATCTCCTTTGCCCTCATAAGCCTGAAGTGCAGTCAAGCCAAAAGAAAGACCCATTTCAACTTTTCCAGCATTGACCATACCCGGGTTAGCGGTCGTGCTGCCCGGCTCTGCACTGATCTGATAATCTTTATTCTCCCTGCGCATAGCCTCAACAGCGCCTTCAGTAAAGATCGACCACGAACCTCCGACGGAACCGCCGGATACTGTAATGCGTGTTGCTGCTTCAGCCATCGTAGCATCGCTGAGACCGAACGTAAAAATGGAACAAATAAGCATAATACCGACTAAGAGACTAAATCCTTTTTTCATAATTATATTCCTCCTCATTATTTTTAAGTCGTCGTTTATCGAACCAGTTCTTTCTTTGCAATGAGTCTGACCATCCCTCCTCTCTATCAAGAAATGAAAAAGATTCTGAATAAATGTTTAATTTTCTAAATTTAAAGAACAAATTCCCTGAATTTGTAAAGGTGTTCAGGGTTTATTCCGCCGGACTCTTATGAAGTTCCCAGAACATCTTTTCCGGGGTTATCGGAAGATCCCTGATCCTTACCCCGCACGCATCTTCGATCGCATTTGCTATCGCAGGAGCTGTCGGGATAAGTGTCGGCTCGCCTACACCCTTTGCTCCGTAAGGCCCCAACGGGTCATTGGTCTCAATTGCTATACCTTCAACAGCAGGCATATCCTTTATGGTCATAAAGGTGTATCCGTGGAGACCGGTGCTTGCCGGCACGCCATTTTTGAAAAGCATATTTTCGTAGAGGCACCAGCCGATACCCTGAGCAACTCCACCTGTTATCTGACCCTGTAGGCCGAATTCATTCACGACCTTTCCCACGTCGTGTACAGCGATCACGCGGAGAACTTTGACTTTGCCTGTGGCGGTGTCAACTTCGACTTCGACCCCGTGAGCGCCGTATGTGTATGCACTTGAGTAGTCTCCGTAGAAATTTTCGTCGGCACCTATTGTCGGGGGTTCATATGTTACGTTGGCGATGAGCGGAACTCCCGCATTTGATCTTATTGCCTTGGTCGCGACGTCTTTTACAGTCAAAAGTATCGAGGGATCCCTGCTGCACTTTACCAGTCCATTTTCAATAAAGAGCGTGTCTCTTTGACGGGATGTCATTTTGGCGGCGAGATCCAGCATCTGTGAGAGAAGCTGTTCGCATGCCAGAAGGACAGCCTTTCCGCCAAGGGTAGTTACACGGCTTGAATATGTACCCATACCAAAGGGGCACACGTCGGTATCAAGAGGCATAACTGTTATCGTGTCGATCGGTACGCAAAGTTTTTCAGCAGCGATCTGGGCGAATACTGTCTTGGCTCCCTGGCCCATATCTGCCTCACCCGAGAAGATAAAGACTCCTCCGTCTTCGTGCATACGGATCGTTGCAGCGGAACCGTCAAATTTTTCTCCGCCGCGGTTGCCCGATACATGTGTCATACATGCCACGCCAATACCGCGCTTGATGCGACCGTTCTGTTCTTCTGCCGGAAACCTGTTTTCACGGATCTTTTCTGCCGCAATCCTTATGCAGTCCTGAAGCCCGCAGCTCTTTATCTTCCATTTGTGAAGAGTAACGTCGCCTTTTTGCACAGCGTTCTTCATGCGTACTTCCACAGGATCCAGCCCAATCTCACGGCAGCATTCATCGATAAAAGATTCAACTGCAAAATGGCTCTGGCTGTTGCCATATCCCCTAAATCCGCTTGTCGGGATGAGGTTGGTGTATACAAGATATGAGTCGCATTTGGTCGACTTATACCTGTAAAGACAGTCTGTACGCATTGACAGGTTAAGGAGAACTTTTGGAGCCGCCCAGGAATAAGGGCCATTGTCTGCAATGATGGTCATCTGCTTGGAGACCAAAGTTCCGTCTTTCATTATTCCAAGTTTTACCTTCATTTTCGGTGCTATTCTTGGGCGTGTTGTGAGCTGCTCTTCTTCCCTTGTTAAGAGGACCTTTACCGGCCGGCCTGCCTTTTTAGCCAGAACTGCTGCAATCGGGTGAAAATTGCGGATCCATATCTTTGCTCCGAATGCTCCTCCTATGAAAGGACATTTAACATTCACCATAGAGGACTTGATCCCAAGAGCCTTGGCTATTTCATTCCTTGCCTGGAACGCCGCCTGTATCCCTGTCCATACTGTAAGACGGCCGTTTGATTCCCACTGTGCAACAGCTCCGAATGGTTCGAGGTAAAGACCTGAGACACGATGTGTACTGAATTCTTTTTCAAAAATGTAATCGCACGAAGCAAAATCTTCTTCCACGTTTCCACGTTCTATGTGATACTCTCTTGCAACATTTCCCGGCTTGTCATCGTGGACAGAAGCAGCACCGGGTTCCATAGCTTTTACCGGGTCATCGATCACAGGCAGCACTTCATATTCAACCTTAATGAGTTTGACCGCTTCCCTTGCTATCTCGTCTGTATCGGCAGCAACCGCTGCGACTTCATCACCCACGTAACGGACTTTATCGACAGCCAGCATATCAACATCGGGGATCTCCATTCCGAATTTGTTCCTGGGGCAATCCTTGGCTGTGATAACTGCCCTTACTCCAGGAAATTTTTCCGCCTCGGACGTGTCGATTGAAAGTATCCTTGCATGTGGATGGGGAGACCTGAGGATCTTTCCAAGAAGCAACCCAGGAAACGAAATATCATCAAGATATTTTGCCTTTCCTGTGACTTTATCGACCGCGTCCACAAAACACTGTTTTGTGCCTATGCTCTTAAGCTGTTCCATATACATACCTCCGCTGCTTATTATTATTTCTGGTTAAGTTTTTTAACTTCAAAAAGGCATCTTTTGGAATCGTTACTGCGAACTACAGCCATTTCACCTGAAACAAAAATTACTGCGCCTTGTATCATTCCACATTTAATAAGTTCTTCCACTCTGCTTTTCCCTGATAAGATCGAAGCGGATATGCTTTCTTCTTTTAAGTTACCAACAGATTTTGTAACAAGAAGCCCCTTTATGTCTGTACCATAATCCAATTCTTCTGCCGGACACTGAACTATGGCTGGATCATCGCAGATACATGCGTTTGCGATCGAAGTTGCAGCTGCATCCGCCATTGAGGAATTTTTAGCGAGGACAGTAACGGCAGATGCTATGCCCCGAGTGAGACTTCTTCCTCCCAGACCGCTGGTCGCAATGCCCCTGATCTCCTTAAAAGATCTGATCTCAAGACTGTGGGTCTTATTTCCAATTTTGATATCGCTAATAAGTGCCGCTCTAATCGATTCTCTTCCTGCTTCATGAACTCTCCAGGCAATATCGCCTCCGTTGTTTGCCATTGCAAAATCTGATCCATATTTGCTGATTTCTTCTACAGCAAGGTCAGAGACTGTTCCTGCAACAGCTGCAAGGGGTGTGAATTCAGGTTCGTTTAGCATCCTTACTGAGTTGGCCATTCTTTTAACAGCTTCTGGTGCATGAGCAGGGATATCTCCTATTTCACTGAAAGGTTTTCTGATAATTTCAAGGTACACAGCAAGGTCATTAAATACAGCTATCGCTTTATCGGCGCCCCCTATAGCGGCTTCTGTAAAGGGAGTACCATTTTTTCTGGCCTCCAGCGTCATCGTTACCGGGCCATAGTCCACAAGGACTATGCCCTCTCCTATAACATGATATTTCTTTGAATTATTCAAAATATCAGCCTTCTTGTATATATATTGAATGAATAAATTGAGTCGGTGTTTTCTTCAGTCTTTCAGCTCAGTAAACTCGTATCTTCCTTCTGCCAGGACATCTTCCTTTGTTCTCATGGCGTGTATGTGGCCTTTGATATCTTCGTATGTTTTCACGGTCATTGTATATTCGATAGGAGCAAGGACTGCAGGAGAGGCCGTATAGTTGAACGGATGCTCGATCATTTTTTCTACGTCGGCGAGGAAGGTGATACCTCCCCCCGGCATAAGGTAAGTCGGAGCACCTGCTATAGTCAGGTTTGCATCGCCTCTGTGTACAGCATTTGTGATCTGGATCGGATCGACTGTTACCCCGGCTCTTGCACTTCCTCCGACACCAGCGTAATACATGGCGGAGACCCTGCTGTCTTCGCAGCATCCGGCAGCCATCTTCCTGAATTCTTCAAGCTCAGGAGAGATCACGGCTGGTTTGACTGTTCCGTCTTCCTCGACTTCGAACAAAGCGATCTTACGCCAGGTAGTCTCGGCGACCAATATCTTCATCCCGGGTTTTGCGATGCTCATATCGATATCCTTGATAGCTTCAATCGGGTCGCTTATATTTGTTCCGCCCCAGCCATCTCCGTGTTCAAAGAAATAGCGTCCGTTTGTAGCAAGACGTCCCACAGGTGTTACTCCGCTGTAAGGTTTTTGTTCTGCCCCGGCAGGATGTTTAGTGAACAGGCCCGTAATGTGGTGGTCAAGTATGATCGCCTCATCGATAAGAGGGGCTAGAGAGCGAGCGAAAAGTCCGCAGCATGCTCCGCCGCAGCCTACTCTCATCTTGTCGTCGACCTCTCCGTTTATTACAGGATGCTCTCCTACCTGAAGCTCCAGTTTGCATCCGCCATCAATAGTAAGTTTCACTTTTTCTTTGTTCCCAAGTTCGGCCATGGTTTTTACTACGTACATACCGTCCGGACCCTTGACTTTGTTTACGCCGCCGAGGATGAGGATATGTGAGCCGTACTGCTCTGTTGTAACTATACCAACCACCCGTCCGTCGCGGCGGACCAGTGCTCCCTCGTCGCCAACATGGGCATTCGAGTCGATTTTCACCATCATGGAGCTGTATGATACTGGAGCTTCTGTGACTACCGTCACAACGTCAAAACCATCACGTTTCTCGGTAACTATATAAGGAGCAGGCTTGTAGTCCGGATAAGCAGCACCGGCACCTACCGCAGAGACTATAGGCTTTGCTATGGCTATTTTTTCAGGGTCGACCTTTGTATTTGTCGGTATCTGAAGAGGCCTCACAAGTACAAGCTGCCCTGATTCATTTTTGAATCTTTTGCAGGCGCCTTCCTTTCCTTCCGGAATACGGCACTTGACACCGCAGTTACGGCACAGCAGTGTATCAGAAGCAACGGCATCTTCAGAAAGTGCATCGAATTTGCAATATTTGATACAGGTGACACAGTGGACGCATTTTTTGTTTACGACCGCTTTCTTGTCTACAATTTTTATTGCATCTGAGGGACATACCTGCTCACAGGCTTTGCACCCTATACATTTTGCGACATCAACTTTTATCATTTATTACACTCCTTCAAAAAAGGGGCTGTATTAATAAAAATAAAGAGATCCCGGCAATGATACTTTATCCATCTGTTTTGTCATTGCCGAGAGATAAACATTGACTATTATTTATATGGTTTTATCCATCTTTGCTTTGAGGATAGCGAGCAGACGTTCCTGTTCATTGCTGACTATCATTACACCTTCATCAACACCCATTCCGGGCTTGCCTGCCATTGCAAAAGGCTTTGTGGCAACTGCCAGGTTGGCACAGACGAGTGCAGATTTGTCAGTCTCATTGCAGGTGCCGCCCTGGTAAGCCAATACGCCGTTCTTTTTACAGTAAAGCACAGCTTCGATGATGTTGTTGATGCCGCCAAGGTCGATAGTTTTGACCTGAACCATGTCTGCGCCTTTGGCATCTACCCACTCGACTATCTCTTCATAGGTGTTGGCGTACTCGTCGATGATGAGCTTTAGTCTGCAGCCTGCCTCATCAAGACGTTTGCGGAGGTATTTCATCCCCTCGAGCTGTTTTGCATTTGACTTGAGGTCGATCGGCATTTCGATGAAAACTTCATAGGGCTCACAGGCTTTTGCGACCTTGAGAAGATAATCAAATACCTTGTCGAGATCATCATTGAATGCGTAGCCCATGCAGCCGTATACGTCATAACGCATTACAGGCTTGTAATCTGCGTCACCGATCTCTTTGATACGGTTCTTTACCCACTTGACCCAATCAAGGAACTTCTGCCCGTCGTTGCCGAGCTTCTCTTCTACGTTGTTTATAAGTCCATGGGGCATCATGCCTACCTTTTTGAGAATCATTTTGTCAACGTTCGTGTAACGCTCGTCGCCTGACTGTGCGTTGATACGTACAGGGGTAAGATCTGCTTTCAGACCGTATTCATTCATTACGACTTCGCACATGGTTAGCTTTTGCTCATAAGCAACTGTCTCAAGAATAGCCTGTGTTACTCCGTAGCGGATGGATGCCGGGAGCTGATAGCCGTCAAATTTTGCACGGTCAAATTTTTCTGCTGTGGATTTGAATTCTTTGATATCCATTCCTTCGAAATAAGGCACAACATGTTTCTCGATAACCTTGATGAGTGCATCAGCTGTGTTGGGAACTTCTCTGCCGCCGCTTGCGGCATACTGTGCTACCGCGCAGTCTCCGTAAACGATCTTGCCGTCTTCCAGCACGAACATTACGGAAACAGCGACACCGGGCTGTCTGATTGACTTGAAGCCCGGAGTTACAGGCTCGCCTTTGTAAACAAAACCGTCAGATTTTGCTCCTGCTTTGATCGCCTGCTTGTCGTCCATGTAAAAACCTGTAAGAGCTTTGGAACAGATTATCTTTTTGACCTTCATCTAAAATCATTTCCCTTCTATATTTTTACTAAAAGTTGTCCTGTATAAGGTTAAAACTTACAATCAAATTTATATTAGCGAATTACCTTGCCGTCTTTTGCTGCAAGTTTGCCGCCGATGTATACTCTCTCGACGTTTTTCAGCGCAGGATATTCTGTGATCACGATGTCGGCAGTGTAGCTCTTCTTGAGAAGACCAAGGTTCGGGGCAAGGCGCGGCAGTACTTCTGCAACTCTTGCAGTACCCTGGTTTACAGCCTTGGCAAGTCCTACAAGTTTTTCTTCAAGGGCTGCATGCTGGATCGCCTCAAGCATGGAATCGCTTTTGCCTGCTGCAAAGTCTGTTGAAATTATGTCTATCAGATCATTTTCATAGAATGCAAATAGGTTCTCAGGTGTCGCGACCAATGCTTTTGCACCCCAAGGATCGTGAACTGCGGCATCAAGTACCACTCCGGGGAACTGCTTCAGATAGCGGCCGTTTTCGACACATTCGTCTTTTGTGAAGAGATAGTTTGAGTGGCAACAGATCAGCGTGCTGAGGCCCATTTTGGCGATTTCATGAACGATATACTTTGATGTGGGTGCGTTGTGGATCATGAGCGGAACATTGTATCTCTTAGCAAGGATAGCTGCCTCACGATATCCGTCCAGTGCAACTTTGACGGAGGACAAAGTGGTTTTGTAAACGATTTCTTTAGTTTCTTCAGGGGTAAGGAAACTGTCAAGCTTTGCATCCTTAAGGGCCTGTGCGACTCTGTCACGGTCATAATAAGATTCCTCAATGTAACGTCCAAGGACTGAAAGCTTCATCGCCCTTGCCTGAAGGTAGTCGATATCCTTTCCCTTACGCTCTTTGACTGCTCTGGGAATATAAAGATAGTCCTGACCGCCGCCACCCAGTGTGTGACCGCCGCCGACTTCGCCAATACAAATTGCACCCTCTGAAAGCATCTTCTCAACTGTCATTTCGTTATGCTTTGGCAGGAAGCCCTTTCCGTCGCAGAGTTCGCCTGCGTGGTAATTTGTCGGGGCATGGGTAGTAGCTGCCTTTATCCTGATCGGATGTACCTTCTGGGTCTCTCTAACCTCGTCCATGGTAACAAACCCGTCGATATTGAGGACTGTCGTGTGTCCCTGGAGCAGGCTGCGGTCAAGGTGCCCCATGATGAATTCGTCACCGTAATTTACGCATCCGCTGGCAAACATAGGACCAAATGTTATGCCGTGCTGATGGTGGTTTATCATTCCGGGCATTACACATTTTCCTGTGCAGTCGACAACTTCCTCTGCATAGGATTCGAGGTTTTCGTCATAATTCAGATTGACGTCCATTATCAGGCCGTCAGCTTCGATAACGTTCCCTTTCTCAAGTACTGTTTTTCCGTCTCCGGTAACTACCGTACCGTTCTTAAAAATTTTCATTGCACTACCTCCTGATATTTTTTAAAAATTGTATTTTTTAAGCTTTTTATCTAAGCTTCAAACTCCCACTCAGCACGCCGGGGATCAAAACAGCAACCCAGTCTCATTGAAACAACTCTGATACCGCTCGCACGCTGAGGACCTACCTTGACAAAAGTTGCAAGGGCTGTTGTCTTGCCTCCCAGGCCAAGAGCTCCATAGCCTGCCTTGTTTACTTCTTCTGTTATTTTTTTCTCTATATCCGATTGGACTGAGAAGTTTCCCTTAGCCATTGCTTCCATGCTCAGCGAAGCAGCTTCAAGATTGCTCCGCCCGATACCAAAAGAGAGGACACAGGGCAGACATCCGAGGAGCTTGGCGCCTTCTACAGCCCATTCGATCATTTCATTAATCACCGTATCTGCTGAGTGTTTGTGAAAGACCCTGAGGGTTTTTCCCCTTATCTCCGGGCCGCCTCCGTACATCATCAAAGTAAGGCGGATCTTTTTACCGGGGATCCTTCTTATCTGGATCGGCGCCATTGCAAGATCGCCGGAATCTTCTGAAAGGCCCGCTGACTGGCTTATGCGTTCGTAATCATTTCCCTTTACTGCCATTGGCCGGCCCGGAAGCTGACGAAGTCCCGCTGCGACCCCTTCCTCTACAGCACTGAAAAAGCCTGCCGGAACTGCAGCATCCTCGCCTACTTCGACAAGGACGTGAGGTATGCCGGTGTCGTCACAGAGAGGGAACACCTTATCCTCTGCTATCTCGGCATTCTTTATGATATTTTCGAGTACCCATTTGGCATGCTTGCTATCTTCAAGCTCAGCGGCCCTTTTATAAGCATCAATCTGGTCAGGCCTGAATACTGTGCTGGCCCTGAGAAGTGTTTCTGCAGTCTTTTCTATGATCTCTTTTCTGGTTATCATCCGGATTACCCCTGCTCAGTTATTTGTCGTAAATCGACTCACCGTGCGCTATCGCGACGATGGCCGGAAAGTTCTCAACTTCTATTTCGTGAAGAGCCTCCATTCCCTCTTCAGGGAATGCGACAACTCGTTTGCTCTTTATCGAAGCTGTAAGAAAGGCTGTGGAAGGAGGAGTTACAAGAAATATTGAATTATACTTCTTTAATGCTTCTGTCGTCTCCTTCTTAAGGCTTCCCTTGCCTATGTGCATTTTTATTCCAGCTTCCGAAAGCACCGGAATGCTTCCCTCTATGTCTACCTTATTGCTTGAAGTGGGGCCTATTCCTGCCGGGCTCACTGCAGTATGAAAAACAGCGCCTCCTGTCAGGTGGATCCCCTTCTCTTCGCAAGTTCCGTCTTCGATACACTTGACTATCTTTGGAAGGACTGCGTCCCTGCCTGTGAAAATTTTTCCTGTTATCTCGACCATGTCGTAGATCTTCAGCTGGTTGATGACCTTATCATCAACAGGCATATTGATTTGCATACTTTTTCCCTCTTTTCAATTTACCCTCTTTACATATCCACATTATGGATATAATATCTTGTATGTGGTTATTTAATAATACAACTAATTCCATCTATGTCAATATATTTTATTTTTTAGATGTGTATGTTTCTGGCCGTTAAGCTGTTCTTCAGAGTTTGCTCCCGGACCAACAACTTAAACAGTGAAAATAAGTTAGAATACCTATAAAAGAGGAATTTAAGGTCGAACTATTAAAATTTGGAGGACACAATGATAAAAAACAAAGACACAAATCAGGAAAACGGGACCCAGGCAATTGAAAGAGCTCTTTCAATACTGAATTGCTTTACGAGGGGGACTGAAGACCTTTCATTGACAGAGATATCCAAACTTGTCGATATCCCCTATTCAACAGCATCAAGAATTACGGGGATCCTTGAAAGGGAATCTTTCCTGTACAGAGATGTACATTCGAAGAGATTCAGCCTGGGACGCAGAGTCTACTCCTTGGGCTATTGTGCAAAGCAAAACGATTATATTCTGAAGGTCGCATATCCCTATCTGGTAAACCTCAGGGATGAGTTTGGTGAAACTGCTCTCGTTTATGTGAGGGAAGGAGATTTCCGTATTTTACTGGAAAAAGTTTCTGCTTTTCATAATTTTAAATTTTCACCCACTGTCGGATCAAAATACGTTATGTGGGCCGGTGCAGGAAGCAGAGGGTTCATGGCCTTCTCCTCTCCCGAGGAACAGACTCGCTTGATAAATGAGAGCAGAAGCCTTACACCATATACAACTGTTGACAGAAAAAAATTATTTAAGGACCTTTCCTTTACCTGCAAGTACGGGTATTGCTTCTGCGTAAATGAATATCAGGAAGGATTCTCATCCATCGCAGGCCCTGTGATCGACAGCACGAACAATATACTCTGTACAATAGCGGTCACCGGACCAACAACAAGATTCACTGAAAATATCATTGCAGGACTTAAAGAAAGGATACCTCAATATTGCATGGAGATATCCAAGACTTTTGGCTGGACAGAAAACCTCACAGAACCGGGCATAATGTTTAAAAGCCCCTCTTTTGACCACATAGTTTCAGAACTGGATGGCATCGACGCTTTAAAATAAATCAACAGTCAGATTTTATCCAGCTTATCAGAGGTTAATAGAACCGGGCTTTCGTCATTTGACGAAAGCCCGGATTTTTTTGATAGCGAGTAAAAATTATTCTTCTGTCCCGTTATTACCGCTGGGGCTACATGCCCGCTTCGAGGCATACAAACTATCTGTTTCCTTATTCCTCAATTCCTCGCCATGTTATGTCCCAGGTGCTTATTGCTTCAAACTCTGAACGTTTAAAAGAAATTGAGTCATTTATTATTAGTTTTCTTGTCGCACCCTCAAGAGGGTACATTGTAAACTTATTTAGTTCTATGGGAATTGTAGCGATTAAGTATCCCTCTTTATCCAGCAAATCAATATTAATATTTGCATTATTGGAGTATTGCGAAGATTTTTTATAAGTACTTTCTGGTAGACTTAAGTAAGCTATGTAATATAAACGTCCATTTCCCCACTTGATTGTTTAATGCATAATAAAAGTGTAACGAAACGCAATCAAAAAGTGCAACAGTAGGCATAGACAAAAAAGTCCATTGCGATCCTCCCTTCAAACACATATCCTCTGGTTATCTGACGACCTGAGGAGGAAAGAAAGGATGCTCACAATGGACGATATTAAGTATATCAGGAGAATGTACGAAAAAGAAGGATGCAGTATTCGTGAAATCATGAAGAGAACCGGCTATCACTACGAAACTGTCTCCAAATATCTGGACATGGAAGATTTCAACCTGCCTATATACAGAACGGACAAAAAACCTTCCAGGCTTGATCCACTTAAGCCAGTAATAGGCCAATGGCTCGAGGATGACATGAAAGTTCCGCGCAAACAAAGGCATACGGCAAAACGCGTATATGACCGACTGGTTGCGGAATATCCCGAAGAAATTGGAGTAAGACTTAGAACAGTACAATATTATGTAAACGAAAAGAAGAAAGAGCTTTACTCAAACAGATCCGAGGGTTATCTGCCGCTCGAACATCCGGCAGGAGAAGCACAGGCTGATTTCTGCGAATTTGCATACTATGATGAATGCGACCGGCAGAGGACAGGACACAAACTTACATTGTCATTTCCGCAGAGCAACGCGGCGTACTGCCAGATATTCAAAGGAGAAAACCAAGAATGCCTGCTGCAGGGAATAAAGAACATAATAGAGTATATGAACCAGGTTCCTTACAGGATCTTATTCGACAATCTTTCAGCAGCAATAGTATCATTGAGGAAAGGTCACGACCGAAAGCAGACAGAGGGATTCAAACGTTTTATGGAACATTACGGTATGGACTCTGCATTTTGTAATCCTTCATCCGGGAATGAAAAAGGAAATGTTGAGAACAAAGTAGGCTATGAAAGAAGGAACATGTTTGTTCCTGTACCGCATATAACAGACTTCGCGGAATTCAACAGGCAGCTTTTCAGTGCTTCAGAAAAGGACATGTACAGGAAACACTACATTAAGGAAATACCCATAAAAGAGCTTTTTGCCAGTGACAGAAAAGCTATGCTGCGTCTTAATCCCATTCCTTACAACGTTTTGAGATTTGAGACAGTGAAAACTGATAAATACGGCAAAGTCATGTTTGAAACAAACAGATACTCATCGTTTCCGATCGACACTTATCAATACCCCCCATACAATACTCCGAAATATCAATGGGGTATTCTACGACAACAATTACAATTGGCTTGATTTACGCGAGTCCCAAATGGTATTGGAAAGAGAACATAATGTAATAGCAAAACCGACCATAGATTCAGGACTTGGAAAAGATGTTAAGCTCTACAGTTCAAGAGATGAAATATTGTCTATTTTAGATGATTATTCATCAAATTATATTGTCCAAAGAGTAGTTGAACAGCATGATATCCTAAAAGAACTTAATTCCAGCTCAGTAAATACATTTAGAATCATGAGCTGGTTCAACGATGGAGAAGTATATATACTGACAGCAATACTACGGGTTGGGGCACCTGGCAGTTTGATAGATAATGCTTTTGCAGGAGGGTTTGCTTTTTGCGTAAAAGAAGACGGAACGATCACTGGTCAGGGGCGCAACGTGGCGGGAAGGATTGTCGAAGGTACTGAGAATATGATTAGCGATAGTAACGCTCTTGTTAATTATTATGAGAAAATAATCGCGTCTATTAAAGAAATGCATCCTCAGCTTCCTCATTTTGGGATAATTGCTTGGGACATTACAATTGATAAAGAGGGATTGCCCGTACTTATTGAGTATAATTTACAAAACCCTGGTCTTCATGTCATACAAGCACTTTGCTATGTTTTTGAGAGACCTGTGTGCGAAAAGCTTTTTCTTGAAACAAAAAGAAGGAGTGACAAGCTAAAATATATTTTACAAGGATGTAATCAAATTGTCTGATTTTCAGAATTTTCTCCATGTGCATGGCCCCGGTATTTAAGCCTGTAAAAAAAGCGTACAGAGATAATGTGATTTTTAATAATGATTTTGTAAAAATATGCGATCCTTCAATGCCTAAGCTTACCGATGTGATCAGAAAAAAGAACTTGACGCCTTCTACGGCAGATATGGTTTCTGAATGAAATCCTATTACAGTCATTATCGCTTTTTGTCAGCAGCAAAAGGTGTATTTTCAACTGAATTCATGCCGGAATCATTTTTAAATAAAGAACTTAAACTTCGCAGTAAAGCAGATATGACAGCACCTTGACAATGTATTTGCATCTTCTTGTTTTAGCTTACAACAAACACTTTGATGATTATGGAGTCATAGAACTACAGGAGGGTGTACAATTTGACACGTCATGTTCATGTAGGTCTGTCCCCACTGTCTGTTAAAGAATATTCCAACCATATTTTTCCAAGGTTAGCTATTCTGTCAATTATCCACATTTTGTCAAATGTGTAGGTCAGACCCCAATGGTGTTTTCTTTTGTCAAATGTGTAGGTCTGCCCCCAATGGTGTTTTCTTTACCTACCTTAACTGATCTGTTCCGTTTGCTTCAATCCATGCAATATAATCTTGAAGGTTTGCTGATTTAAATCCTTATTTATTAGGACCATGCCTCTGTATTCCAGTAGGTTTAACTCTGAAAGTTACACTTACGCGGCCGCGTTGTTTTTCAATGATAATGGGTTCATAATACAAAGGTTTCATAATTTCACTTAATCTCTTTGCCATTATGATGCCTGCTATTTATATAAATATAGCCCTGACATAACAGAGACTAACACACACATTATTGTCAGATACCGAACGATGTTGTAAATAAAAAGACACAAATCCCGCATACTATGTTGGCTAGTATAAAAAAATCATAAGACCAATGTAAATCTTTTCCCATTTCATCCAAGTTAGGTCCTAAAACATTATGCAGGACGCATTTTTAATTTATTGATATCTCTGGATTGCTAATACTAATAGAAACAACAACATTGTAATAAATGAAGTAGTAAAATTTAAGTTCTCAATGAAATTCCACTAAGTAGATTTTTCTTGTATATAGGACAAGTATGTTGCGTTAACAAAACTATTTAACGACTGAGGAGTCCTTGAACGTGGAGCCAAGTCTATTATCGCATTTTTAGGACATAAATCCCTACCTCTAGTAAGCTTTTTTTGTGTCCTAGGTATGATATTATTATAATTATCACAAAGTGATTTTATAAAATTAATAAAATACCACATAATAAATTTACCTCTTGTATGTTTATATGTTGTATTTTTCTTTGAAAAATCTTTATATATTTTTTTAAAGTTTAATTCATCATAATCATAAGGCCATTTTTCCTTTACATAATTTACAATAATTTTCCTTGAGGCCGTTTTAACTTCACATTTATTAATATTAACAAGATCCTTAAGATTTATTTTATCAAAAATTACATCTTTTTTATTTTTTTTAAAATATATATAAAAACTAGAGATAATATTTATTAATAAAGAGAGATCTTTGAGTCCCTTACTAAAAAGATTGCTAATTACATCAAATTCATCATCTGTAAAACTTAAACCAAATAATTCAAGTAGTGCTCTTTTTAAGGTGTGTATAGTAACAATATCATTTTCAATAGAATAATTATCAGTGATATATAAGTTTATATAATCATCATCAATACAAGTCCCACAAAAATCATTTAAATCTTTGTCAATAAAAAAAGCTGTCTGCTTACAGGAATAATTATTCCAATCAATTAATTTTAATAATCTTAAAACACGGTCTTTATTACCATTAGGAAAACCTGATTCAATTAAAATTAATTCCCAATCATCATTATTTATAGTATGAAGTATATGATGGTTATAATAAGCATAATCATCTTTACCTTCAATAAATCCGAATAAACGTTTTTTAGTATTTAACTGCGCACGAAGAAATTCACTATATGGAACGATAACCTCTTCTAGGGCTGACCGGTGAATTTCAATCATAGACATATTTTACTTAGCCTCCTCAATATACTCACCTAAACTATGAGTGTATTGTAGAAGTTCATTGTCATATATAAAGGGGGAATGTGTAGCTGCGATTAATCCAACACATAATGAGCTATTTTTTATGTCATTTAAAAATCGTTTTTGCCAAGGAACAGAAAGAGAAAGTTCGGGTTCATCAATAATAACAAAACTTTTTTTGTTTTCAGTTAAGAATAAATGGCTAAATAAAGATACTATTTGTTTTTCTCCCGAAGATAAATCACTCATATCTATTGAATCATTATTATAGTTATTTTCTTTTAAAATTTGAACTTTGAAGGTTGACATGTCATAAGTAATTTTTTTATCTGAAGAAGATAAATACTTATTACATATATTGCAAAAATTATTGATATTCTTTTCTTTTTTTTCTAAATCACTTTGCAATGATAATAAGTTTTTAAAATAATATAACAAAATTTGATTATGTGTATCATCTTGGACATTGTCGGTGGTACCTATGGCTTGTATTAATTCTTCAACTTGTTTTTTAGAAAGCATTTCTTTATTATTTCTTGAAAGGCATAATTTAAACTTTTCTATGTCATTTTTTGAAATAGTTACATTAGCAGCATTACTAGAAATATATTTTTTATCAATAACATCTCCTAAATTCATATAAGCTAGGTTTTTAAAGCTGCTCTCTGAAAATCTACTTAATTCAGAACATATTTTATCAATTTTATCTTTTACATCTTGCATTCCAAATTCAACTAATTCAATATAACTATTCATTTCATTATCATCATATTCTCCATATAAATATTTTTTATCATTTATTTCCTTATTTAATGCATATTTTCCCCTTACTACATGCGGTAGATCTTCTTCTATTCTACGATAAGTAGGCAGATAAATTACTCTAGCTTTTAATGCAGCTGAAATCTGCAATGCTATTTTTCGTCCATTTTCAAATAAATCAACTGAATCTGTTTCTGAAATATAGTGAAATTTCTGAAACACTCTTTCTGCAGGGTACCCTGTTTTTTCGCATGAATCAATAATGTCTTGCTTTGTGATAAATAAGTTATTTTTTCTTAATTCTAAATTACGCCTTACTGGGGCAGGCATAAATCTAAATATGTCTGAATCAATTTTATATTTTGGGTGAAGGTCGTCGTATGTTAATTCGTGAATCTTATTGTTAATAGTAACAATAATTTTTTTAAATTTATGAACAGGCAACTGAAAATAGCCACCAGATAAAACAGCAAATAAATATTTCAATATAGTTGTCTTGCCTAATCCATTCTCTCCAACAAAAATAATAATATTATCTTTTATATCAATGTCTATATTTCTAAATCCATATAATCCAATAATTTGAAATCTGTTTAACTCATTTATTTTAGCCATAACAATCATTCCCCCTAATATATATTTAATATATAATTTTAATATAAAAACATAGATAATTTGATTTGTCATAAACGACAATTAAGCGAAACAGCAATATGTTTTTTTCTTTATTTCTATCCACGATCAGCAAGGTACTTATTTGCCACTTGGATTATCTGATCTGCATATTTATATATATCGCTTGGCGATTCAAGCGGCTGTTTTGCTTCCTTTTTGTTCGCATCAAATAGACCAATTGTTGCCGTTGTCTTCCCGAAATAGAATCTGCATATCGGCAGTCGGTTATTGTCATCAAAAAGGATGCCGCAGTAGCTTTGGGTGTCACGCAGTGAGATGCGCTCCAGCGGAATTACTTTACAGAGTATTGCACGGACTATGTTATAAGCATCAAGCTCTTCCTGGGTTGTGATAATTTTCTCTTCAGCTGACTCTACCGGCTCAGTTTCAGCAGGAACAGACGCTTTTTCTTCCTGTAGAGCGGAAGCCAGGCGGTCACTGACTCTTTCGCTGATAAACTGGGAAAGAGCTTTCTTCGTGATAACTTTAAACTTTTCTGTCATAGCAGCCGTCATACGTCCGTCATAAACCTTTCGTGTTAGCAGTCTCACAAAATCCTCGTCAGGCTCGTTAAGTGCGTCAAAAAGATATTTCTTCATTTCGTTTGTGTATTTAAGTTCTTCTGCTGCCGGAATGATCGTGTCGATGCTAAAAGAGCCCTTGCAATACTTTTTTAATTCTCGAAGAGTGGCTTCGTTGATTTCATTTATATTAAATTTAAAGAATGGTTTTTTATCAAGGATCTTGGGTTCATCGATATCTGAGTAAAATTCGTAGTCTAGCCCGTTCGTCAGGACCCCAATTCTTGCAGGCACCACCATGAAATATCGGGCCAATTGCCCGAGATTGTCAGGTATTAATTTGGCTGATGACCACTTACATTCGATCAGCATAATCGGTTTGTTGTCCGACATTATTGCAAAGTCAATTTTTTCACCCTTGCGGTCGACTATGTCAGCAGTAAACTCAGGGGTTACTTCTGCGGGATTAAAGATATCGTAACCAAGGGCTTGAATAAAAGGAAGAATCAATGAAGTCTTAGTTGCTTCCTCAGTTTGGATACTGTTTCCAGATGCCTTAAACCTTTGGGCAATGACCTTAATAGAATCGACAAGTTCCATATAAAACATCCTCCCTAAGACATAATAGATTTAAGATAACCCTGATTAGCGTGAGCAAATGGTTTTGTCTCATTTGTCTGTTTGTTTATATGCGATATGAGCTAGCCAAGATCTGCCCTGTTTCGGGAAAAAGTGGGGTAGATAAATTTAGTTTTAAGGGACTTTTGTCAGATCAACGGCCTATCTATTAAACTCCTGCATTCAGCAGGTAATTGTCACAAATGGCACCTTGTTTTCGGAAGCAATATCAGTATCCTGAATCAGTTATTAGCAGCGAAGTTCTTGTTTTTTCTCTGGGTGCAAAAGCAATTCGGTAACACAATGAATCAATTCTACCAAATAACTTAATTAATGCAATCTTTTATAAATATTTGTAAGGGCATCTGTCTGTTTAGTACCACTTAGCGGAAGAAAAATGACAAACGACTTTGGATATGATCAAGAAATATAAAGAAATTTCGGCGTTTAAAAGTAAACGTCAAATATACCGGATTACTGGACGTTATCCAGGTCCGGGATATTTACGCTTACTGTTACTCGAAGAAAGACATTTAGCATCCGGACAAAGGCAAAAAAAAGATCCCCTTATTAGGGAATCTGAGATTTTCTGGAGCGGAAGACGGGATTCGGACCCGCGACCCCAACCTTGGCAAGGTTGTGCTCTACCACTGAGCTACTTCCGCAATATAGTTTTATAAGTTACTGGTGGCGGGACCCAGAATTGAACTGGGGACACACGGATTTTCAGTCCGTTGCTCTACCTACTGAGCTATCCCGCCATCTCAGTGGCGTTAAAAAGTGGCGGAGCTGACGGGACTTGAACCCGCGACCTCCGGCGTGACAGGCCGGCGCTCTAACCAATTGAGCTACAGCTCCACTTTTTACAGTTGTATGGTGGGCGGAATAGGTTTCGAACCTACGACCCCCTGCGTGTAAGGCAGGTGCTCTCCCGCTGAGCTATCCGCCCGCTTCGCAAAGTCGTACCGCATCTGCAACAACGTTAGCTATTATACTGATTTTGCCAGACATGTCAACAGTTTTTGAAATCTATTTTTCTGACCTTCCTTACCTTCTGATGAAGAGAGCCTTTCCCCAGTCCGCCCCCACTCCGACCCAAATAACCGGAACTCCGGCCTCTTCTTCGATAAATTTTATAAACTCTTGAGCCTGTATCGGAAGTGTTTTGAAATCGTTGCAGAAAGAGAGCTCTTCTCTCCATCCTTCAAAAGTCTTGTAGACAGGACGTGCTTTCCAGGAATCACTGTTCGTTATGTCGAGGATCTTTTTTTCTTCCCCATCGACATCGTATGCAGTACAGATCTTTAGCTCATCCACCCCTGTGAGGATATCGAGTTTCGTCAGCGCGAGTGCGTGCACGCCGTTTTCTTTCAACGCGTATCTGAGGGCAGGCAGATCAAACCATCCGACTCTCCTTGGCTCCATGGTCACCCCCGCAAACTCTTTTCCCCTGTTTCTGATAAAAGCAGTCACGGCGCTTGTTTCTTCCGTAACGAAGGGACCGTCGTCGTTTCTTGTCGAGTAAGCCTTGGCAACACCGATTATGCGCATCGGAGAATTCCACCTGAGACCTGTCCCCGTAAGTGCCGCCGCAGATAACGAAGATATTGGCATCACATATGGGTAGAGACCGCGTTCAACGTCGTTAAGAGCTCCGTCGCAGGCTTCGAAGAGGATCCCTTGATTTTTTGATACAGCCTTCTCAACTATCTCTTCAGGGTTTCCTATGTACGGTATGAGCCTTTCTCCAAGACGAAGACATTTTGCATAGAGCTCGTCGGGATCCAGTGCCTTTTCACCGTAAATTTTTATGAAATATTCGTTCTTTACATTCAAGTTCTCTTTTATTTTGTCGTGGAGTATGTCCGGATAGAGAAGATCGGTTATCCTTATCCCCATTCTTCTGTATTTGTCTGAACAGCTGTGCCCAAATCCCTGTTCGACCATTGTCCTGTTCCTGTTGTGACCAAGTTTGCGGCCATCAAGCACATCAAGTTTTTTATGATAGTCGAGTATAAGGTGGCATGACTTGCTTATGGTAAGCCGGGCTTTGAGGACCCCTGCCTCCTTTAGCATCGCTATTTCGTCTGATACCTTTTCAAGGTCCAGCGTCACGCCGCCGCAGATAAGGCAGTTTTTGCCGTCATGGTGGATCCCGCTGGGCAGGTGGCTTACTCTGTATTTTTCACCGCAGGCAAATATTGTCCGCCCGCCGTTTGAACACCCCTGAAAACGGACAACGACATCAGATCTGTTTGCAATGAAGTCCACAATTCTTCCCTTGCCTTCATTGCCCCACTGAGTTCCAATGACCATGTTCGTCTCTGAGCCTGTCATCATTGTTCTTCTCCATCCTCATTTTCTTTCTGTGTTTCAGCCATCTCTGGAATCGTCACCAGCCGGACCGGAAGTTTCGTGTATTCCTTATTCAGTGTTTCGAGAAAGAGAAGGGTAGCCGGTCTGAAATGGCAGATAACTATCATATCCCCTCTCTGCAGTGTCGTTTTTACGACCTGGTCAAACCTGGCTTTTATTGAATCCTTGTCCGGTGTCCCATCGAGGAATCCTCTGTTTCTTAAGGTCATTATACCCGCAGCTTTGGCTGCCTCATAAGCAACGCTTTTGCCGGAAGTCCTGCTGTCCAGAAACAACAGTCTCCTCTCTTTAAGCACATCAATTATCGGGACCATTATGTCCCATTTTGAAGTCGCAAGGGAACCTCTGTGGTTGTTTATGCCTATCGGTGAAGGAAGCGAGTTCAGAGCCTTGATCGTTACTTCTCGTATCCTGTTCCGGTCCATTCCCTCGCCCACCAGGTATTCTTTGGAGTCCTTGTCTATCTCAGCCTGCATTGGCAGATGCAGCAGATAGGGTATTCCGGCGGCATCTGCAATGGCTGCTGTTTCGCCGGCGTACCTAGTGTAGGGAAGTATCGCCCATGTCAGAGGCAGGTTGAATGATGCGACTTTTTTTGCCATATCGGCGGCATTTCCCCCATCATCGACCACTATTGCCAGAATGGGTCTTTTGTCCGGGGTCTTTTGGGGGAGAACTTCTTCCTCGACTCGCACATCTTTGCTCAGCACAGGAGGAAACTCTTTCTCTTCCTCCTGCGGTTTCGTGCCTGATATCACTTTTGGATCGTCTTTATTCCCTCTAAAGAGAGATACCGCTTTGGATCTGAACTGATCAGCAGTGGCCGATATGTTCTCTACCCTTCTCACCACAGAAGGAGAAAACTTTTCAGGATAGATCCTGCAAAAGGCGAAGAGCAACACTAAAGATAGGACTGCCAGCAAAGCCAGTTTGAGAAGACCATTTATAAGGCTCTCTTTGTTCTTGTAGTGGCGTCCCATTCGATCCACCTTTTCTATTTAGCTTGTTTTTTCTTCTTTGCAACTTCCTTGCGAAGTATTTCAAGCCCTTTACGGAGCTGTTTGTCGTTGATCTTTTCTTTTGTTATCTCACCTTCGACCTTTACGTTGGGTTCAAGGCCTTTGTGGTCGATAACGAACCCGGAAGGTGTCGTATAGCGTGCGATAGTTATATAAATGCCTGAGTTGTCCGGCAGGTTGAATAGTGACTGCACGGATCCCTTGCCGAATGTCTTTTTTCCGACAATAGTTGCCCTCTTGTGGTCTTTTAAGGCTCCTGCAAGTATCTCTGCTGCGCTTGCGCTTCCCTCGTTTACCAAAGCTACGACCGGCAGCTTGGTAGCCCTTCCTTCAACAGCGTACAGCGTGTCATTGGCCTTTTCGAAGCGGCCCTTCATTCCTACCACTACTCCTCCGCTTATGAACTGTGACGTTACATCAACGCAGGAATTAAGAAGGCCTCCGGGATTGTTTCTGAGATCCAGCAGGATCCCTGTTGCTTTTTTAGCTTTGGCAGATTTTATTATCGCCTCGAGCTCAGCATCAGTCTTCAGGTTGAACTGATTTATTTTTATATATGCTGTCCTTCCGCCAAGCATTTCCAGCCTTACTGTCTTTATCTTAATTATTTCCCTTACTATGACAAACTCCAGTAATTTTTCTTCATTTTTACGCCTGACACCGATCTTTACCGACTTTCCGGCGGGACCCCTCAAAAGTTTGACGACCTCGTCGCTGGTCATCCCAATTACATTCTTTTCGTCGACCTTCACGATCTCATCAAGCGGCTTCAGACCTACCCTGTCGGCAGGAGTGTTCTCTATAGGTGCTATAACTATAGTACGTCCGTCACGGGAGGTGATGTATATCCCCAGACCTCCATACTCGCCCTCCATCTCAAGGTTCTCTTCCTCCAGCTCCTTGGGTTCCACAAAACGCGTAAATGGGTCACCTACAGAGCTGACCAGACCTTTCATGGCCCCGTAATACATTTTTGTGTCATCGATGGTGCCTTTTTTGTCTCCGTCGACCTGGTACGTCTCAAGAACCATCTTAGTTTGTTTGATTATCGCAAGCTGCTGGGACGAAAAAGGAAGCCCCTTTGGCCAGTCGGCGCTGATCGCCTGGGGGGTCATATATATACCTGCAGCCACCATCAGACCTAAAACAATGCCAAGAGCTACATCTCTGTATTTATTAAACATGAAGACCACTAACCTTTCTTTGTGCTTGTAAATTTATTTGTTACTGCAGGTATCTCATTGGATTGACAGCATCTCCGTTTACCCTGGTTTCGAAATGGAGATGGTTTCCGGTAGCGACCCCGGTGGCTCCTACCCTGCCTATAAGACTCCCCCTGTTTACCTTTGCCCCTTCTGTACATTCTATCTTTGAGAGATGAGCGTATACCGTGGTGAGGTTTCCCCCGTGGTCAAGGATGACCACGTGTCCGTAGCCGCTAAGCCATCCGGTAAAGAGAACTTCGCCTGTATCAGCGGCTTTGACCGGAGTGCCGTTAGGGGCGCTGATATCAAGCCCCGTGTGGGTAATTTTTGTTTTGAATATCGGGTGTATCCTGGTTCCGTAGGTGCTTGTTATTGTACCCTGTACCGGCCAGGCCAGCCTTCCGCCTCTATAGTAAACTGTCTGTGGTTTCCCGGGGTGCTTCTGTGCAGCCAGTTTTCTTTTTTCTGCCAGCAATCTTTTGACTGTTGCCTGGAGCTCTTTTGACGCCCTGAGAAGCTCATTCTGCTGAGCCATGTAGAGATCCTTGTCCTTGCGTACTCTGGCAAGTATCGCGTTTCGCTCATTTGCCGCACCTTTTAGCTCATTTGTCTGCGTTTTCAGTTCTTTCCCGTGTGATTCAAGGCTTGACTTTTGAGTCTTAAGCTGTTCCTGTGTTTCGCTCAGTTTCTGTTTCTGGAATTTTAGTTCGTTTATGAGCTGCTGGTCCTGCTCAGCTATTTTGCCGAGCAGATAGGAGTTAGCCAGAGCATCCTCCGCTCCCTGCGATGAGAGTAAAAGGTTAAAGTCACTTACTCCGCCGTACTTATAGATAGAGACGAGACGATGCTTTAAGAGCTCTTCTACCTCGGCTATCCTTTTGTTTTTCTCAACTATTTCGTTTGAAAGATTCACAATGTTCTTCTGGACCTTTCTTACTTTTAGACTTACTACATTTACCTTCTGCTGGGTTATCGTTATTTTTTGGCTCAATACCTCTATTTGCTGCGTAACTGTCTTTTCCTTTTTGGTGGTCTCATTGAGTTTTTTCTTTGTAGTTGATATCTGATTTTGTATCCTCTTATACTCTTCTTCCTGTTTTTTGATCTGCCTGTCAAGGTCATCCTCTTTTTTTTCGGCAGCATAAATCAGTCCTCCTGAAAAAAAGAGAAGGAGTGATGCGGTGAGAAAAAAGAAAATTAAAAAACCTGTGATCCTTTTGCAGTACAAATTCATTTTTACCCCCCGAAAAATCCTTTAAAGCGGTTTCGATGCTTTCCTTATAAATTTTTCCACTGCCATCAGACTTGAAATAAGACTCACTGTTGCACCGCAGCATATAAGCATAAATGCAAGTTTACCTGTAAGTTTTGTCGATTCTATGAACGGTATGAAAGGAAGCATGTCTTTTAATCTGGTCACCGCGGCATAGTATGTGCCTCCAAGAAGGAGAGATGCAAAAAATGCCCCTGTAAGACCAAGTATAAAGCCCTGAATGACAAATGGAAGAGTCACATAGGTCGACGTAGCTCCTACCATCATCATTACGCCTATCTCTTCTTCCCTCGAATAGACAGATATCCTTATTGTGTTGAAAAGGACTACCCCGCTTGCCGCTATAGCGACCAGCAGCATAACGATCGAAAACTTTTCAACAAAGCCTGATACTTTCGTTAGTTTTTCAGCAACTCGTCCAGCGTAAACGATATCCTCTATCTCAGGAACAGCGACAAGCAGACGCGCCGTTTCGGCTACATCTGAAGCTTTTCTCACCTTTATCTCAATGCTTTCGGGCAGCGGGTTCTCTCCCAGCAGCATAACAGCTTTTGCCTGCTCTCCGATCCTGGAGCGGAGACGTTCAAGCGCCATATCTTTTGTTATCAGTTTCGTCTCTTTGACATAAGGAAGCGCTTCAATAGCTTTTTCCGCTGCCTTAACATCAGCTTTCGGTTTGAGGTAAGCCTGTATCGTCATCTGGTTTTCAAGCGAACTGACGATATTTCTTACGTTAAGCACAAAGAGGGTGCTGGCTCCTATTATGAAAAAAACAGACATGGCAGTAAATATTGTCAGCAGGCTCATGCCCCAATGGCGAACGATAAGCCTCCATCCGTCCCTGCACGCATATCTAACAGCTGCCATGAAGTTCATACCTCCCCTGCTCTTCGTCCCTTACGATGCGTCCTCTGTGTATTTCTATGACCCGGTGCCGGTATGTGTCGACAAGGTACTGGTTATGCGTCGCCATCATCACTGTCGTTCCTGCCGCGTTTATTCCCAGTATCAGCTGCATTATCTCATCTGCTGTATGAGTATCAAGGTTACCGGTAGGTTCGTCTGCGATCAAAAGCGAAGGGCTGTTTACTATAGCTCTTGCAATTGCCAGTCGCTGCTGTTCACCACCGGAAAGCTGCGGCGGGTATAAATTTCTCCTGCGCCATATCCCTACAAGCTTAAGGACCTCAGAGACCCTCTCAGTAATCTCCCGCGGGGTAAGTCCCATTACCTCAAGAACAAAGGCAACATTCTCGAATGCTGTCAGGTTCGGAAGAAGAAGAAAACTTTGGAAGACGACCCCTATGTCCCTCCTGAAAAGGGCAAGGTCGAATCTGTTGATCTTCCTTAAAAGGTTCCCTCCTACGCTTATTTGCCCCCTGGTCGGGATGACCTCACGTGTAATACAGCGCATAAGTGTCGTTTTCCCTGATCCGGTCTCCCCTACAAGGTAAACGAACTCTCCTTTTTCAACCTGCATATATATATCTTCCAATGCTATTATGTCGGGCTGGAATATCTTTGTTACCCCGGAAAATTTTATTTCCATATCAGAAAAACTACCTCCTGCGAAGCGCCCATGCCTGCGCTGCTGCGTTAACTATCTCTTTCCATGTCAGTCCAAAATACTCCCGGAGCTCTTCAGGGGTCCCGCTGTGGACGAATTGGTCGTCTATCGCGACAAACCTCACCGGCACCGGATAGGTTCTGCAAAGGCACTCTGCAGTTGCGCTGCACAGACCTCCTATATAGCTGTGCTCTTCTGCTACAACACAGCAGCCGGTCCTTCTTACAGAGGCGAGGAGTGCCTGCTCAGGGAAAGGCTTCAGGCTGTAAAAGTCGAGTATCTCGATATCGATTCCCTGCTGGTCCAGTATATCAGCAGCCTTAAGAGCCTGATGGCCCATAATGCCGCAGGTGCATACTGTGACTGAGGTACCCTCGCGCAAAAGCCTTGCTCCTCCGAAACTGAAATCTCCATCAGGGTCATCGTTCAGCTGCGAAAGCGGAGTTTGTCCAAGCCTTATATAAACAGGGCCTTCAGACTTGCGCGCGGCATCTGCTATGCCCCTGACTGAATTTCTGTCAGAAGGAACAGCTACACTCATATTGGGCATTGCTCTCATGAGAGTCAGATCCTCTGTCATTATTCTTGAGGCTCCCTCCTCACCGCAGGAAAGCCCTCCGTCAGGCACTGCTATCCTAACAGGCAGCGACGGAAGGGCAAGCGACTCTCTTATCTGTGAATAACTCCTGCTCAGAATTTTTGAAGATATCCCTGCTATCCATGGTTTTTTACCGTTCAATGCAAGCCCTGCGGCATTGAGTATCATGTTTGGATCTGAGGCAGATGACACGAATATTTTTTCCTCCGGCAGGTCCTTTAAGGGACCAAGATCCATGTCCATTTCCTGGACAACTAGAATGAAATCTTCGTCCTCCGCGAACGAAACAAGATATTCACAAAAATCATTCCACGTACATGTTTTCGTCCTGTCATCCATTTGATTTACCCTCCAGCTCTTCCAAAGCCCTGTCCATTGCTTCAATGCTCAGTCCCTTTTTCGTTCTGGTATGATCGCCTTCTGCAAAGGAGAGTCCTCTTCCGTTCCTTATTGAGGTAAAGATGGCTGTTGGCTTCGATCCGTCAGGGTCGAGCCTGTTAAAGATCTCCTCCATCGAGGCGAAATCGCTTCCATCCATTTCAAGTATTCTCCATCCGTATCCGGAAAGACGATCACGGCACTTCACCTGCAGGTCATTTGAATCAGATCCGTCTCTGTGTTTATACGCTGCGATCACGATAATGTTTTTTATATTTTTATTCGCGCATCTTTCTGCCTCAAGAAAAAAATCATCGCAACTGCACTCGCTCTCTTCCATGAGGCAAAAGACCCTTGCGTTGAGGCCTTCCATGCTTAGAGACTCGGCAAGAGGTGCAGCTACGGCAAGCTCAGTTCCTGATGTCACACATGGTGCATCTATACCAGGTGTCCTTCTGAAATCCGGCAGGGCCTGCAGCATCGCTCCCAGCCTTCTATAGTGCCAAAGTTCTTCTCTCCCGTAGTATCCGCGTTTTGCAAGTATTGAATAGAGGGCAGGGACACCATATTCCGTTCCGAGGATAAACCTGTCTCTGTCATTTCTCTTCGGACTCTGTGCAAGCAACAGCATCTCTTCCCAGTAGAGATATACAAGGATATCAGATATCAGAAGAGGGAATTCAAGGGGACCTGATCGTGCGACACCAACCATCCGCACGATATCTTTCCTTACTTCAGAGGCTATTTGTTCCAGTTCATTTATTCTGGTTATCTCCATAAGTTTCTCCCAACACCGCGTTTAGACCCTCTTTGAATGACCCGGCCACTTTTTCTGCTGTCTCTTCAAGTATACCTGCTTCAGGCAATGAGGAGAACTCGGCTCCTGCTGATCCTACAACAGGGATATCCCATTCCTTGCAGAATGAGACTACCTTTGGATCATACGGGGCTCCGCGAACAGGCAGTCCGGCAATAAATGCAAGAATAATGAAATGCAGCCTCATGCCAATGGCACAACAACTCCTGCTCAGTGTATCTTCAAACTGAGACAGAGTTTTTACAACAGTAATTTGATCTAATTTTAAAGTACCTTTGTAAACGTACTTTTCGAACTCTTTAAGGTCATCATTCGAAAAAGCTATCGCGGATATTTTCAGGTTTCTTTCCTCCGCTGTTTTTATCGCGGAACTGACAGCCAGCCTTGAGACCTTATCATACCCTGTGCGAAGGTTGAGTAAAAGCCTGTCGCCTCTCTCAAAATCCCTGTTGACCTCAAGGGACATTACCAGGTCGGGAGACTGTGTGCCGAAGAAGCCCCAATTGTTCAGCATTCCCAAAGAGCTTCTGTTCCTTACATTTCTGTAAAGGCATCTGCTGAAGGACTTTTTTGCAAAATATGAACCGAGTGCAGTATTGAGCGGTCCCAGTGACTGTCCCACCGCCCATGTCTTTACAGAGCACAAACGGGCCATCTGAGACAGGGACCAGTAGTACAGACATGATCTGAGGCTCGTCTGGTCCTGAAAAAGACCTCCTCCGCCAAAGAGCATGGTGTTTGATTCCTTAAGAACTTTGTGGATCTCAGACAGCTTCCATCTGTCAAAAGCACTGACTCCAAGTGATTTTTTAGTGCCTTCCGTGTCAGCAGAAAGAACAGCGATCCTCTCTCTGGGAACTCCGTTGCTCACAAGCATTCTTACACAAGCCTCTGCCAGGAGTTCGTCACCCAGGTTGCCAAAGCCGTAATAACCGGCCAGCAGGACATCATATGCACGGTTCAACTGTGGATCTCTCTTGTAAGTTTTTTCGACATCGGAACCACTGCGTAATTTATGACAGCAACTGCTATTACACCTATCAGAAGCCCCAGCCACCATCCATTGATAGTCCTAATGACGCTCAGTGAAAGCAGCGTGTGGAAATGGCAGAAGGTGTTTACTGCGGAGCTGAAAGCCAGTACCGAGACTATTCTCACTGCCTCGCGGTAGCCTGGTATCCATCCTTTTCTGACCACATACCAGTAAAAAACAAGGGCAGGATATCCGATAAGGAACTCTTTGGTCCTGGGTCTGACAAGCAGGGTCCTCTCCATGAATTCGCGGAAAGCGACCTCCCAGGTCGGAACATTGGAAACATTGTCGCTTCTGAGAGCCATAACAAGCATTGCAATCATCATTATGCCTATCAGAAAGAGTTCCCCCCAGACAGCAGGCCTGTTGATGATCTCAGGCAGCGATTCCGGGTGTACTCTCCTTCTGAGGTCATGGATCAGCACAAGGAGTGGCGGCAGCAAAAGCGTCAGCTTGACTCCTGAGAAGGGAGTCAGCCTCAGCGCAGCCATAGTTGTACCGTAGAAAGCAGCGATAGCCAGCCCTCCCGCAGCGACAATGAAAAGTCCTTTTACGGCTCCAAGAACGGGTTTTTTGTAGCTCTCAAGAGCAGTGAGGGCTGCTTCTGACGCAGCCAATGCTCCGCATAACCCTCCGAATACACGTGCCAGCAACGGGACTTTCCACATTCCCACAGACATCATCAAAGATGCAAGGATCAGGAAAGAGAGTGCCTTGATACTTACTCTCTCATTTTCACCTGCGTTGAGGCGTACAATATAGAACCAGCCGCAAAATATCAGGGTGATACCGCATGCCAGCGCGCCGGCAAGACTGTCGGGCCAAGCTCTGAGATTTGACGGCCATCCGAATTCGTAACCGCGGGCTTTTATCGATCCGCCCGTAAACTCGAGGTCTTCGATAAAGGCCTCTAACCTTCCGCCCATGTTCAGGTCATAGGGCCTCACCATTATCAGCCTCACTGAACGTTCATGGATAGCTCTGACAAAACGCTCGGTTATCTGAAGCCTTGATATGCTCCTTGATACAACTTCATCACGTGTAAGGCTGTGAAGCGGTATCACCATTGGGTAGATGGCTTCTGCAAATCCTGCAGCTCCAACCTGTTTAATAAACTCTGTCTGGGAAAAAGTTATCCCTTTTCGCTTCATGACATCTGCAAGCTGTTTATAGTCAGGATATCCCGCCATTATCATGCCGGAGGCAGTAACATTTTTAATATTGCTGTAGATAGAAGTAAGTTGATCGAAGGCGGCGGCAGTATCTGCAGCGCCTGATGCAGGACAGGAACCTGGTCTGAAAAGGACAGGGATACTGTTCTCCCTGCAAAAATCAAGACCGTAGAAATCTGGGACAAAAGATGAAATTTTAAAGTCAGAGGTGTTTCCGGGAAGTATTATTGCGGCTTCCGGTCCGATCTCGATAATTTCCACAGCAGGCATCTTCAGCTTCAGGTATTCATAAAGAGGTCCAAAGTATGGAGAAGATTTGTCTATGAGGATGACAGCTCTGTCAGGAAGTATTTTTTCTGAACTGAGCCCGAACTGCTCTGCAGGACCATACTTGAGGGAGAGTGGGTTTATAAGTGAGAGCTCCTCACCAGTGAATTCAGAGACAGAGAGGCCAATGACCCCCAGCCTGTTTATTTCTTCCCAGATCTTACCAGCAGGAGAGTCACTCTGTACTGCAAGTGTCATCAGATCCCTGAACTCCATAGCGAATGCGACCGTCTTATTAGACTGTTCAGCCCTGAGCCTTGGGATCATACCCAGACACGCCAGCAGCATTGCTGCAGCCATTGCTGTCATAATGATTTTTCTGGCTTTCAGATCGATCATGACATTTTCCTCCATTGTTCAGAGAGAGGCCACCCGAGGTCGGCAAACATTCTGCTCAGTCTCTGGAGAGGGAGTCCAACAACGTTGAAGTAGCACCCCACTATGCTTTCTACCAGGAGCATGCCCTGTCCCTGTATGGCATATGAGCCGGCCTTATCAAAACTTTCCCCGCTGCCGACATAAGAAATGATTTCTTTTTCGTTAAGCGGCCTAAATTTGACATTCGTCTTTTCCGCCTCAACCAGTTTTCTTCCATCAGGAGCAATGAGTGCGACACCCGTTATCACTGTGTGCATCTTTCCCTGCAGCATTTCGATCATACCCAGCGCACCTTCGTATCCTGATGGTTTGCCCAGGACATGATCTCCCGCTGCCACTACAGTATCAGCACCTATGACCCAGCTGTCGGGGAATTCATTGTAAACAGAAAGCGCTTTTGTGTATGCAAGCCGGCAGACCATCTCTTCCGGGTTTTCCCCCTGCACTGCAGATTCTTCTGCTGTCGGCACCTTTACCTTTATGTTCCAGCCCAGTTCTCTGAGGAGCATTTGTCTCCTGGGGCTTCCTGAAGCCAGGATGATTTCCATAGTCACCTTGAGGCCACGATACCTGCGATAGCCCCGATAAGCGTTCCCAGATTCATTTTGAGGGCAAATTGGAAACCGAACCTCAGCATGATCAGGTCTACCTGTTTAACATCTATCACAAAATCTATCACATTTGAAAAAAGAGCGGCTGAAGCAGTGAAACGCTGAAGGAAAATGCCCAGCCAAGTACCTAGTATGAGAAAGAGAAAAATTATTCCCCATCTCAGTCTGCCCGATTTAACAAGAGCCATCACCACACCCCCAAGAATGAAGTAATTACCGACAATGAGCCAAGAACGAGACAGTATATTCCAAAAATCCACCATTTTGAAGCTATCACTAGCTTCCTCAAAACAAATAATGAAACAAATCCGCTGACAAATGCCGCTGCAGCTCCCAAATACCACCCCTGAGGGAGTGAGGAGATGAATACGTCAAATCCTCCGACCTCTCTTGCCTGCAAGAGCGCTGCACCCAGTATAGCCGGTATGGAGAGGAGGAATGAAAACCTGAAGACTTCTTCACGGCTGATCCCGGCAGCTGTCCCTGCCATCATAGTCATTCCCGAGCGTGATACACCAGGCATCACAGCAATGCCCTGAGCAATACCGACCCAAATCCCGTCAAAGGGAGATACCCTGCCAAGCCCTTTCCTGATAAAACGGCTTGATATAAGCACTATACCGGTAAAGACCAGACCAAAACCGACCATGAGAGAGTTCAGCATGGCTTCCTCTGCAAAATCTTTAATCAGCATCCCTATTGCGCCTGTTACCATGGTTCCGATAAATACGGCCCATCCTACCGACCATCCCGGAAGACTTCTGTCTTCCTTTGTGAAAATACCCGAGACCCATTCGCTGAACAGCTTAATGATATCATTAAAAAAGAATAGAACTGTTGCCGTCATTGTAGCCACATGAAGCACCAGATCATAAGACAGAGGCGGCATCTCCACCCCTAAAAATATCTGTGCAAGAGCCAGATGCCCTGAGCTGCTGACTGGAAGAAATTCTGTAAGACCCTGGATAAAGCCTAAAAGCACTACATGATAATCCATACAATGATGCACCTCTTCTGATCATTCACTTCATATGACGTATAGTTAAGGTCAGGCTGACCCGGTAGTTCATTCCGGAATTATGATCCTAGGAATGACTGCTGATGTTTACTCTCCGTGGCTGTGCATGCGTTCGATGTCAAAAACCACCATGGCTATATTATGCGCGTGGTCGCCGACACGTTCAAGGTTACTGAGAATGTCTATAAATATAACTCCTGCATCAGGGCTGCATCCTCCGGCGTTAAGCCTTGCAATATGCCTTGCCCTGAGAGTCTTTTCCATGTAGTCTATCCTATCCTCAAGATCCAGCACTTCCTGGGCTATCTTGGGGTTCTCCTCTTCAAGTGCCTGAACGCTCTTGGCAACAGCGGAAACGACGAGATCAAACATCTCTTTGCACTCTTCCAGCGCCTTTGGAGAGAATTTCAGCTTGTGATCCTGAAGGAACTGATACATCTCTACCAGATTGGTAGCGTGGTCCCCTATCCTCTCTATGTCTCCCACACCGCTTATGCATGAGTTCAGTATCATTGAAAGATCCGGAGAGAGACCTGCCTGACCGACTTCTGTACCATATCGTACGATATCATGGGTTATTTCGTTCACGTTCCGTTCCATCCTGTCGATCTCTGCTACAAGCTTTTCATTGTCGGAAAGGAACATGGTCCGGCATGCTTCTATCATCCTTAAGGAGGATATTCCTAGACGGATCATCTCCTTACGTACGGCGTCAACTGCAGCGGCTCTCGATGCAGTGATGAGCGTCGGGTTCAGGAACAATGCGCCAAGCACCTTTTCATTTTTATCATCCGGGAGAAGTTTTCTGATGAACTTTGAGTACTGTGTGACGAAGGGAAGGAACATAAGTGCGATTATCACGTTGAAGATCGTGTGGGCGTTTGCTACCTGACGCGATATATCCGATGCAGTGCTCTCTATCAAAGAAGTATAGAAAGGCAGGATCATCATTATTACGACCGTTCCAAGCACTTTAATCATTACGTGCGCCGCTGCGGCTTGCTTTGCTGACCTGTTTGCACCAAGTGACGCAAGGACGGCTGTGATAGTCGTGCCGATATTGTCTCCCAGAATGATTGCAATGGCGGTCTGAAGCGGTACTACACCCTGGGCCGCTATCGCCATCGTAAGACCAACTGTGGCGGAACTTGACTGGACAATAAGCGTTATAGCAAGACCTGAAAGGAAAGCAAGGAAGAGATGATCTCCGAAGACAGTAACGATCTCAGGCCGTTGTTTAAGGAAAGCAAGAGGTTCCTGCATCATATCCATTCCTATGAAAAGCAGTCCGAAACCAACAAGTCCTACACCTATCTGCTTGTGTCTCTTCTTCTGGCACAGGATGCAGAGACCGGCTCCTATCATCGCACAGACGTAAGCCACGTCAGTGATCTTGAATGCTATCAGCTGTGCTGTAACTGTTGTACCTATGTTTGCTCCGAGAATTACACCTATCGCCTGCGTAAGGCTCATAAAACCGACGTCTACGAAGCTGACTACCATGACTGTTGTTGCACTGCTGCTTTGAAGTATACTGGTTACCGCCGTACCGAGAAGCAAACCTTTTAATGGGGTTCCTGTGAGGGATCCAATCAGTTTTCTCAGTTTGTCCCCTGCAATTATCTGAAGTGATTCTCCCATGATAATTATTCCGTAGATCAAAATTCCAACTCCTGCAAATATCTGCAGAAATGAAGTAATAGACATCATATCTCTCCTCGGATACCAGCGGTCGTTCAAGCCCGCATGAGTCTTTTATTCTACAAATGTTATAAGCGGAACTATAACTGGGTAGTTTCGGGAAAGCTTTCCAAAAACATCCCTGATCCTTTTACGAATCTCTGTGGGCAGTGTTTCAGGTTTTGCTCCCGGTGTACGGGCAAACTGTTCCAGTCCCATTTTCACTGCATTTTCAAGCTCTCTGAAAGTGCTTCCGTCTTCGGTAGAGAAGACACTGCCCTTTGTCTGTATCTGGATTGGAGCCGTCAGACGGGATTTAGAATCAAGCGTTATTGAGATCGCTACTATGCCATTTTCTGAAAGCTCCCGGCGCTCCCTTAAGAGACCGCCTTCGAATTCGCCCAGAGCTATGCCGTCTACCAGAACCGCACCTGCCTGGACCCTGCCCTCTACAGAGGCGTTGCTTTTGCCTTTGAACTTAAGAACGTCGCCGTTCTGCATTACAAAAACATTTTTTGAGGCAACACCCATCTCACGGGCAAGCTGTGCATGACGCACAAGGTGTCGGTACTCTCCGTGGACAGGAATAAAATATCTTGGTTTAAGCATGCTCAGCATGATCGTAAGTTCATCGCGGGCGGCATGACCGGAGACATGTATCTTCTCCCCACGCTCATAGATAACCTCGCAGCCGCAGGCAAAGAGCCTATTGACTGTGTGGCTTACAAGTTTCTCATTGCCCGGGATCGGAGTGGCGGATATTATCACAAGGTCTTTAGGACCCAGTTTTACCGTCCTGTGGGTCCCCCTGCTCATCATTACTAGTCCGGAAAAGGGCTCTCCCTGGCTGCCGGTAGTAAGGATAACCACCCTGTTTCCCGGCATCTGATCCGCCTCCTGTGAGGTAATGATCAGCCCTTCAGGTACATTTATATACCCAAGATCTATCGCAAGCTCAACGTTTTTGATCATGCTCCTGCCGGCCAGGACCACCTTGCGGTTAAACCTTCCGGCAGCGTTGATGACCTGCTGAGAACGGTGCAGGTTACTGGAAAAGGTGGCTATGACGATCCTCCGGTCCTTGTGAATTCTGAAAAGACGTTCAAAAGTCTGTCCCACCGTCTTTTCAGAAGGAGTTATACCATCTTTTTCAATGTTAGTAGAATCAGAGAGCATCAGCATCACACCCTCTTTACCAAGAGCAGCAAATGAGCTGTAGTCAGTTCCGACTCCGTCTATGGGCGTTGGATCGAGTTTGAAGTCCCCTGTGTGGACTATCATTCCCATTGGTGTGTGAATGGAAAGCGCCAGTGCGTCGGGGATGGAATGGCAAACAGGAATAAATTCAACAGAGAAAGCTCCGGCTTCAATGATATCTCCGGGGAATATCTCCCTGTACTTAGGCTTGTAGTTCGTTCTTGCATCTTCCATTTTATTCGCTATCATACCTGCTGCCAGCCTGGAACAATAGAGCGGCACATCAAGCCTCGGAAGAATAAACGGGAGAGCTCCTATATGATCTTCGTGTCCGTGTGTTATAAATATTCCTAATATCTTATCTTTGTTTTCTATCAGATACTGCACATCCGGGATGACAAAATCGATCCCTAGCATGTCTTCTTCAGGAAATTTAAGGCCGCAGTCTACTATGATAATGTCATTATCATATCTGAAAACTGTAAGGTTCTTACCGATCTCCCCTAATCCTCCAAGCGGGATAACGCTAAGTTCTCCTTTGCTGCTGCTGATCTTCTTTGTTCTCTTATCTCTTTTTTTATCCATGGGCATCTAAAAACAACTCCCCCTCAGCATATTATCGTACCACTTAATACCGCTTAGAGCTATAGGGCTTTAAATATTCTCAACACTTTAATTACTCCTCCAAAAAATTAACGCGCCTTCTATTTTTAAGTTATTTTTCCAATTTCCTCTCTGCTCATTTGTAGTTGTATCATCTAATTCTATCTATATCAAGAGATCTCATTTTCCTTGACGGGTGGTCCCATGACAATATCCCTCATCAACAACATTCGGGTTGACAATGCTCAAATATCCGATATAATTTTCACTTGTCATGTCAATGCCGTATATTGACAGGTCGGGCCTTTTTGGGGTATGGTGCAACGGCAGCACGCCTGACTCTGGATCAGGTAATCTAGGTTCAAATCCTGGTACCCCAGCCATATCATCAGTGATGTGGTCCCTTCGTCTAGGGGCCTAGGACGGCGGGTTCTCAGCCCGTTAACAGGGGTTCGAATCCCCTAGGGACTGCCAACATATAGAAGCCGAAGCCGGGATTTTTAGTCCCGGCTTCGGCTTTATGTTTCTTATGCAAAAAAAATACGGAAAGAGCGTTATCTGCTTTTTCCGTATTTTTTAATTATTCTATCTTTCTATTGAGATGTCTTCCTCATCCATATATTCAGTTACAGTATCGATCAGTTCTTTTTCCTGTTCAGGCAGGAAGGTAAATGGCCATAGCGGCATATTGCTGTGGAAGATGGCATAGATCTTCTTCCCTTTGTTGAGAATGATGCGCGCATCGCTTATTTCATCCCATGAAGCACGTTGAAGTTTCCTCTGTCCCCAGAATGAAGTTTCTTTTGTTACACCGTTCTCGTCAATGTACATCCTGCGTTCGTAACCCGAGACATAGATCATGACGGCTCCCACAAATATCGGAATTATGACAGTCCTCATGGGACCTCCCGAAATGAAACTGCTCATGCCGAAACCGGTAAAAAGTATTCCGGTCGCAGAGGATAGCAGCTTTGCCCACAGGGGAAGCTTCGTCCCGGTAACGCCCTGTACTGTCTTTGGCATTTTACTTCTGGGCGGCTGCAGGAGCCGGGATGCCTCCGAGATTTTCAAGAGTTTTTTCATCTATGTTGACGCTGAACTTTGCCTCAAGTTCCTTAAGTTCGTTCTCCAGATACTCTCTCTGTAGTCCCTGTGCCGCTTTCTCCCCGGATTCATTAAAAGAAAGCTGCCTTCCGGAACGGCGTTCTGTGACTTCAATGATGTGCCATCCGTAGTCACTCTTGACAGGCCCGACAAGAGAACCGATCGAAGCTCCGTCGATAGCTGCTTCCACTGGCGCAACCATCATGCCCTTTTCTACCCAGCCAAGATCTCCGCCATTCTTCGCGCTGTTGGGATCACGGCTGTATTCAGAAGCGACCTTTGCAAAATCCTTAGTCTTGTAGATCTCCATTGCCGCGTTCAGAGCATCTCCCTCTGTCTGTGTCAGGATGTGCCTTGTGTGAGCCGCGGGGGCTTCATAAAACTCATTTTTATGTGTGTCATAGTAATTCTTCACAGTCTTCTCACTCATGTCCCACTTAGAGGCGTATTGTTCGAAATATGCCTGCATAAGGATCTGCATCGTCTGCCATTTGATCTGAAAGGCGACATCGGGACGTGAATCAAGTCCCTTTGCCTTTGCTGCCTCTGCAAAAAGGAGCGCATGTGCCATTTGGTTCACCAGTTCCACTCTCTCAGGAAGTGTCGACTGTGCAAGCATAAGGCCTACCATCATCTGGTTGCCTCCTGTTGTAGTGGCCATCAGGTTTAGTACCTCTTTTTCATCGAGAGTCGATGTTCCGACTGTCAGGACCGGTTTATCGGCAGCCATGGCAGCTGAAGTGCCAATTAAGAGAACAAATGAAAAAACTGCAATGACCTTTGTGACTTTTTTGATAGACATAACAAAATCCCTCCTGGATCTTCCCTGTTATTTTAAAAAGCAGAACAAATGCTATCACAAAAAACGAAAACCCGAGAGGATAAAAATACATATCATCCTCACGGGCTTTGTTATTTACTCAGATCACTTTTTTTCTGTCTCGAATTTCAGTTCTCCGTCGGCGACAGTTACCAAAACTTTATCTCCTGCTTTGACAGTTCCCTCAAGCATAAGATTGGAGAGAGAATCCTCCACCATCTTCTGTATTGCCCTGCGAAGAGGCCTTGCTCCGTACCTGGGGTCATAACCGCGCTCAAGAAGCAGTTTTTTTGCTTCTTCATCGATTTCCAGAGTTATCTGGCACTCCGAAGTCCTCGATTTAACCTCATCCAGCATTATATCCACTATCCTGAGCAGTTCTTCCTTTCCAAGCGGGTTGAATACTATGATCTCATCGACCCTGTTGAGGAATTCGGGCCTGAAGCCCTTCCTTGCTTCATCCATGACAATGCTCTTCATTTTGGCGGTATCTATGCCTCCGACAGCACCTTCCACCTCTGCAAATCCAAGGCTGCGTCCCTTCATGGCCTCAGTCAGTCCGATATTGCTCGTCATTATGATGACGGCGTTTCTGAAATCCGTCAGATGTCCCTGTCCATCAGTAAGTCTTCCGTCTTCCAGCAGCTGGAGCAGTATATTGAAGACATCCGGATGGGCTTTTTCTATCTCGTCAAAAAGGACTACCGAGTATGGCCTGCGCCTTATTGCCTCTGTAAGCTTGCCTCCCTCTTCAAAACCTATGTAGCCCGGAGGGGCGCCTATCAGTTTAGCGGCTTCGTGCCTCTCCATATATTCGCTCATGTCGAGCCTTATCATGGCATCATCGCTGCCGAACAAAAATTCCGCAAGCGATCTTGCCATTTCAGTCTTTCCGACTCCTGTGGGTCCAAGGAACATGAAGCTTCCAACCGGCCTCTTGGGATCCTTCATACCGCTCCTTGATCTTCTGATCGCACGCGCGACAGCCTGTAGCGCCTCATCCTGTCCAACAAGTCTCTGCCTTATCTCGTCTTCCATCCTCAGAAGCCTGCGGCTCTCTTCTTCCGTAAGCTGTGTGACGGGAATTCCTGTCCACTCTGAGACGATAGAAGCGATGTCCTCCGCTTTTACGTCGGGCGTGAACTGGTTCCTTGATTCAGTCCAGCTTTTGCGCCACTCAGCTATCTGTGCAATAAGATCTTTTTCCTGGTCCCTTAGGTCAGCTGCCTTTTCAAACTCCTGGGCTCCGACCGCGGCTTCTTTTTCTCTTCGGATGTCAACAACGCTTCTCTCAAGCGCTTTAAGATCATCCGGAATTTCAAGCGTCTGAATCCTTGCCCTTGCAGATGCCTCATCTATGAGATCTATGGCCTTATCCGGCAGAAATCTTTCTGTGATGTAGCGCTGGGAAAGTCTTGCTGCTGCTTCGAGCGCATCATCAGTGATCTTAACTCTATGATGGGCTTCATAATTGTCCCTCAGTCCCATCAATATCCTTACCGTATCCTCTTCTGTCGGTTCTTCGACCTGGACCGGCTGGAAACGTCGTTCAAGTGCGGCATCTTTTTCTATGTACTTTCTGTATTCGGTGATCGTCGTCGCTCCTATTACCTGGAACTCTCCCCTTGAGAGGCTTGGCTTGATGATATTTGCGGCGTCGACAGCGCCTTCCGCTCCTCCGGCTCCTACCAACGTGTGTATTTCATCTATAAAGAGAATTACTTTTTTAGTTTCTCTGACCTCTTTTACGATCCTGCGCATACGCTCTTCAAACTCGCCCCTGTATTTAGTTCCTGCTACCAGGTTGGCAACGTTAAGCTGCATGACACGTTTGTCTTTAAGGATCTCGGGGATCTCTCCTGAAATGATCCTCTGGGCAAGTCCCTCGGCTATGGCTGTTTTACCCACACCTGGTTCACCAATCAGTACAGGGTTGTTTTTGGTCCTGCGCGAAAGTATCTGGACTACCCTCTGTATTTCCTTATCCCTTCCGATCACCGGATCCAGCTCCCTGTTCCTGGCCATGTTCGTAAGGTCTATGCCTATCTGGTCAAGAGTCGGTGTCCTGCTCTGCTTCGGGCCTTCCGATCTGCCGGGCAAGATCTCCTCAGCCTTGAAAGGATCGGATTCGGGCTCAGACTGGTTTCCGTTAATGATATTCCTTACCATCATCCGCGTCCTTATAAGATCCATTCCATGAGAGGCAAGGAGCTGAGCAGCCATGCCTTCACCTTCTGCAAGTATCCCGAGAAGAATATGCTCTGTACCTATGTAATTGACTCCCATCTTTCTGGCTTCCCTCATGGAAAGATCTATCACAAGTTTTGCCCTTGGGCTGGAGGGAAGATCCACAGGTTCAGATCTGGGTTTTCCTGTTCCGATAAGGCTCTCTATCTCTGCTTTGAGCACTTCATGATGCAGCCCGTAATTTGCAAGGATCTGAGTAACTATTCCATCAGCATCATCCAAAAGTCCTAAAAGTATGTGTTCTGTTCCTACGACCTCGTGTCCAAGACGCAAAGCCTCACGATGGGCAAGCTGGAAAACCCTCTTGCCCCTTTCAGTAAAATTCTGCCACATTCAGCTTCACACATCCTTTTCTTTTTCAGTCTTTTCTTCCAGGTCTTTTATCTGATCCCTGATCTTAGCTGCAAGTTCATAGTTTTCTAATTTAACGGCATCTGCCATCTCGTCTCTCAGCAAAGAAAGCTTATCTCTTTTCACCGCAGGTACGCCTATGTTTTCAGCACAGGGGATCTTCTCCGCGCATTTTTTCTCAGTCGGCGCAAGCATAGACCATGAAATGGGCTCGCCGCAGTGGGGGCAGGTCAATTCGATGTCTGCATCGTCATTCATTCCGGTCATTGCAGGTAATATCAGATCTTTGAGAGCTTCCTGGAGATCCAGTATCCCTTCAAGAGAGAATGTCATTTTCATCATCTTAGCGGCCTCGTCAAACGGTATGACTTCTTTAGCACACTGCTTGCAAAGATATTCGACAGCACGTTTTCCGTTTACGATCCTCACAAGATGCACTTCGGCATTATTTGCACCGCATCTTTCGCACAGCATTAGGATCACCTCATCCAAGCGCAAGGCTTGTTAGTATTTTTTTCAGCAGTTCAGCTCTCATCAGATCCCGCCTGTACGGCGAAACATCAAAGAGTGACCTTCCGTTTTCCTCCTGACTTCTCAGCGCCACTTCGATAATAAGGCGTTCCCTGGGGGAAATTACATCTCTGTTTTGAAGATTTACCAACAGTTTCCTTGATTCCTGTTCCGTTATTGCATTTCCTACAAGGTCTGCAAGATGAACTACCTCTTCATCACAGTTGTTGAACGTCAGCTGGATAACTTTAATGTAACCATGCCCGCCTCTCTGGCTCTCAACGAGAAATCCGTTTTCGGGGGCAAACCGGCTTCTTAGTACATAGTTGATCTGACTTGGCACACATCCGAATCTTTCGGCCAGATCTTTTCGCCTTAGAGATACCTCCCCTACTTCGTTTTCTTCCAGAAGCTGGGCAATGTATTCCTCGATAATTTGGGTAAGACTTGATGACGGCAAGGACATTCGTGTCACTCCATTTCCTTAGACTGGAACGATTATATAATTTTGGTCAGTATAAGTCAAGGATAAAAGGGCGGAAGCAGAATGCTCTGCCGGAATGAGAAAGCATGCATTTTTTCAGAAAAAGAACCGGGCAAAAACCGGCATTTGGGGGTAACAAGAGATCAGCAGAGGGGGTCAGGAGCCTGCGGTATTTTTAATTGTGTTCGCCGGCCTTGTCTTCCTTGCCTTCGATCAGTCTCTGTATATTGCCCTTGTGGCGCCATGTCGAAAGCGCCGCCAGGAAGAGGCCTGCCAGATAATATGGGCGCGGCATCCCCAAGAGCGGCATGAGGAGGGCGGAAGAAAAGAGTGCTGTTATGGAAGCCACACAGACATACTTTGTTGTCTTGAGGACCGTATACCATACAACTCCTCCTATGAGAGCAGGGAGGGGATTGAAGAAATCAAAAAATGCAAATACACCGAATGTCGTAGCCACACCTTTGCCGCCTTTCCATCCAAGCCAGACAGGGTAGTTGTGGCCAAGGACCGAGAAGACACCAGTCAGTGCCAGTATAATGCTGCTCTCAGTAAAGAAAGATGCCATGAGCACAGCTATACCGCCCTTAAGCATGTCAAAGACAGCAACAGCGATTGCCCATTTTTTTCCGAGCACCCTTCCTGTGTTTGTCGCGCCGATATTGCCTGACCCGAAGTCACGGACATCCTGGCCTTTCAATATTTTTACGGCAAGGTAGCCTGTAGGGCACGAACCTGCAAAATATCCGAAAATAAGCCAGAAAATTGACATTAGATCACCGCCGATCAAAACTTATTCACAGAGACTAAAAAAGCGCCATCCCGAATTAACGGAACGGCGCCCAACTTATTCAGAGTTCTACCTCTTAAGGGCGGTCACCACATCATTTGTGATATCGATACCGCCATAGTAGACAAGTCCCTTGTTCAACACTATTGTGATGCCCTTCGTCTTGGCGACCTTTGCGATAGTCTCTTTGATCTCCTTAAGGATAGGGTTCATTAATTTGGCCTCTTCTTCCCTCATCTCAAGCTGAAGGGTCTGTACGATGTTGGCCTTTTTCTTTTCATCAGTTTCCTTGTCGAATGCAGCCTTAGCCGCTTCAGATTTTTTCTTTCCTATTGCATCGATCTGCTGCTGAGCCTGCTTGAATTTCGGAAACTGCTGAAGCACTGTCATCTCATCAACAAATCCCACCTTCTCATCTGCTGCTGATGCAACGGTATATACAGAGAATATTGCAAGCACTGCAACCAATAATACTGCCAATTTTTTCATCTGGTGTAACCTCCTGTAATTTCCTGTCTGAGTTCACGGAGAATTTTATATCCTGATATGGATATTGTCCATAGCTTATTTTACCATTCTCCGCCTGAAACGGCGCTCCTGAACAAGGCATTTATTGTCATTTCCTATCAGATCTTCGCGTCCCGCTTTGATCAGCGCTTTTTTAACTGTTGCAGCGTTTTCCGGAACCCAGTACTGCAGCAGGGACCTTTGCATCTCTCGTTCTTCATGATCCCTGGGGACGTAAACCTCTTCTCCTGTCATTGGATCGATGCCGGTGTAGTACATGCATGTCGATACCGATCCCGGGGTCGGTGTAAAATCCTGTACCTGCTCGGGCCTCAGTCCGCTGTCCCGGATAAACTCAGCCAGATCCACAGCCTCTTTGAGGGTCGACCCGGGATGGGAGGACATGAAATATGGGACTAGAAACTGTTTCATTCCAAGTTCCCTGTTTTTCTTCCTGTAAGCATCGATAAACTCAACAGTGACATTTCGCGGGACTTTTTTCATTAACTTCAGGACTGCGGGACTAACATGTTCCGGCGCGATCTTTAGCTGACCGCTGACGTGATATCTGCAAAGCTCATCGAGAAAATCAGTTTTTTTATCCTCAAGTATGTAGTCGTACCTCAGCCCTGAGCGGATGAAAACTTTTTTTATCCCCGGGATCTCCCTCAGTTTCCTAAGGAGATCGATATATCGGGAATGATCCGCTTCAAGCTTTTTGCATGGCCCGGGGTAAAGGCATGATTTTCCGGCGCACGTGCCCTTCTTATCCTGGTCAGGGCATGACGGTACAACAAAGTTGGCCGTGGGTCCCCCAACATCATGGATGTATCCCTTGAAATCCTTCATTTTCTTAAATGACGATGCTTCTTCGATCATAGACTTGTCGCTTCTGGTCTGAATGATCCTTCCCTGGTGCATGGCAATGGCACAGAAGGAGCACTCTCCGAAACATCCCCTGTGGCTGGTTATGCTGAATCGGACCTCTTCGAGCGCCGGGATACCGCCGGCCTCATCATAGCCGGGATGGGCGGATCTTGTGTAGGGAAGGTTGTAGACCTTATCCATCTCTTTCTCGGTCATGGGCCTTGCAGGCCTGTTCTGTACGATATTCCAGGCCCCTTGATCCTGCATGAGCCTGCTTCCCCTCGAGTGGTTCTGTTCAAGGTAGAATTTTTTGAAAGCCTGTGCAAAGACTTTTTTGTCTGACCTGACTTCTTCAAAAGAAGGCAGGACAACTGCATCCGCTGCATTGGTGGGATCGTGGGTTTTCCAGCAGGTACCGGGAACGTCCCTTATCTGGCTTACTTCTCTTCCCTGAGAGAGCGCGTGTACTATCTCCGTAACAGGAAGTTCTCCCATGCCGAAGACGAGCAGGTCGGCACGGCTGTCAGCAAGTATGGACCTCCTTACGTCGTTGCCCCAATAGTCATAGTGGGCCATCCTTCGAAGGCTGGCTTCGATCCCTCCGATTATCAGGGGGATTTCCTTCCACAGCTCCCTCACTCTGTTGCAATAGACTATAGTGGCCCTGTCAGGGCGCAGCCCTGCTGCTCCGCCCGGTGAGTAAGGATCTGTCTTTCTTTTTTTTCCCGAGGCTGTGTAATGGTTGAGCATTGAATCGAGATTGCCCGCAGTTACCATTACACCCAGACGAGGCCTTCCCATTTTTTTGAAATCTTCGGTGCTCCGCCAGTCAGGCTGGGCAATAATGCCGACACGAAAGCCAAGTTTTTCGAGCCACCTTGATATTATCGCGTGGCCAAAGCTTGGGTGGTCAACATATGCATCTCCCGATATGACAAGAAAATCCAGCTCTTCCCAGCCGCGCTTTTCCATGTCTTCCCGGTCAATGGGTAAAAATTTATCTCTCTCTGGCTTCTGGTCCTTTTTTGCTTTTTCCACCGATCATCTCTCCACTTGTTTCAGCTGTCAGCCACAGCATCAAATTTAATCGCCTTTGCCCGTGAGCGCCTCAGTAATAGTGCCCCTTTTTAACCGTTACTGCTATAGTATACCTTTAGGACTGCGGGGGATGGATTTGAAGGAGACTCTCAGTATAAATTCGATCAACTTCGAGGTACGGCGAAGCATCAGGCGCAAAAGGATATCTGTGGGTCTGGATACCACGGCAGGAGCTTTCTATATAGCCGCGCCGACCAGGCTCTCAGCAGGTGAAATAAGCCGTACCCTCCTTCCTCAAATCGACGGATTAATTAAAAGGATCAAAAAGAGTGAAAATAGAATTATTCCTCCGCACAGGTATGAGAATGGTGAAAAATTCTTTTATAAAGGGGTAGAATATCCCTTGAAGCGCATCATCTCTGACAAAAACGAAACACTAAGGCTTGAAGATGCGACCTTTTACATAGCGGATAGTACATCAGGCAGTGAAAGAAAAACTTTTGAGACTTGGTACAAAAGGACCCTTTACGAGGAAATACGCGGGCTCCTTCCTTTTTGGACAAAAAAGATAAAGGTTAATCCAACTTCAGTAAATATCAAGACAGTGAAGTCTATCTGGGGAAGCTGCTCAGCCAAAGGGAGCCTGACTTTTTCGACAAGGCTTGCGCTTGTTCCGCCTGAACTCCTTGAATATGTCATAGCGCACGAACTATGCCACATGCGGCATATGGATCATTCAGCCGCCTTCTGGAAAGAACTTACGGTATACATAAGCGACTGCAGGGAAAGAAGAAAATGCCTCAGAGATAGTGAATACCTATATAAATGGTGGTAATGAAACAAACAAATTAGATCGGGAGCTGTATAAATAATATGAACGAACCTTTTTCCTATCCGAATAATTTTTTGCGCTTCCTCGGCACCGGAGGCGCGAGATTTGCAATGCTCAAACAGCTTAGAAAAACAGGCGGCATATGGTTCACTTACGGAGGCCTGAATGGCGTTGTCGATCCGGGACCGGGGTCCCTTTATCACATGTGCAGCGCTACTCCTCCTCTCGATCCGCATGAACTGAGGGCAATAATGCTCACGCACAGGCACCTTGACCACAGCACGGATATTAACGTAACAGCGGAGGCAATGACAGGAGGCGGCTTTGAAAAACAGGGAATGGTAGTGCTTCCCGAGGATTCAGCCTTTGGCTCAGGTCCGGTGCTTCTCAAATACATTGCGCAAAAGGTCGGTGCTGTTGTCATCGCGGAAGACGGCAGAAGAATAGACCTTGGGATGGGAGTTACCGCGGAACCTGTGATGCACATCCACCACGGGGTGGACTGCTTCGGCTACATATTCCGCAAAAATGGTCTCAGGACATGGGGAGTAATAAGCGACACAAGACCCCTCGAGCACCTGGCAGAAAGATACAGCGAGTGCTCATTCGTCTCTTTGAACGTGACCTTCCCCAACAAAAAACCAAGACTCGATCACATGTCGGTTGAGGATGCCGGCGAACTTCTGCAGAAGCTGCATCCGAAGGTGGCCCTGATCACTCACATGGGGGTCATTATGATAGAGGCGGGGCCGGAAAAATTCGCAAAGATGATATCAACGCCACAGACAAGAGTGATCGCAGGTCAGGATGACATGATAATAAATCTGGACACGCTAATTGCATATTCAGAAATTAAGACGGGATGTACAGATAGCTCTTTTCTGTCTATAGATGGCTGATATAGAGCCTGGCTGTGATCAGGATAGTGACCAGAAGGTTCATTCTTATCGAGTAAATCTCTTCGGACCATGCCCTGCCGCGGTCGAATGGCTGATGATAAGGAGAGTGTTCCGGAAAACCTTTTCTCGGGTATGGAAATAACGAGGGAACGTTTTCCCTGTAAGCAAGATATTGAGGTCCGAATTTGGAAGCAAGGAACTCTTCTTCCGCAGGGATCACTATAAAACAATAAAGAAGCAGAAACGCAGCAGTAAAAGCCGCTACCCACATCCACCCAAGCATAAGCGCCCAACCAAGCCCCATAATAAAATTCCCTGCGTAGAGGGGATTTCTTATCCAACTGTAAGGACCCCATGTCACTAGGATAGGCGCACCGATCTTTTCCGCCCTGTATTTAGGAATATATCCTGCAGCCCAGAACCTTACCAGCTGCCCTGAAATAACGATAAGCATCCCTAATGAAAAACGGACCGGATCGAACCGGCTTGGAAAAACGAGAGCCGCAGCCGCAAAGAAAGCCCAGAAGAGCCCTCTGCATTTAAAAGCTATACTGCTGATCTTCTTATTTACCAACATTATCTAATCTCTCTGACTCTTCCTTCATTACCTTTTCAGCTCCGCCCCAGCCAAGCAATTTTATCGCCACTGCTGTTCCAAGAGCTATTCCTGTGTATTCCGATATAAGTCTCCATGCGATCGCCATCACACCTGCAAGGTTCCATGGAACGAAAAGTCCGAAGACCGCCGCAGCTCCGCCCTCAGCGGCCCCGCTTCCTCCAAGAGTTGGCACGAAATACAGAAGGAAAAGGAGGAGGGATTCAGCCAGCATGCACTGCATGTACTCGACATGAAAGCCGGCTGCCATTATTAGGCACGGCATTATCGAAAGGTATACCCACAAATGGACAACTGCCGTCAGGACTGAAAGCATGAACCAGTATTTGCCCGTCGACTGGAAGAGTCTGATGTTGGTGCTGTAATTATCTATCTCCCTGCTGGCCCAGCGTGCTGCTCCAAGCAGCAGACGCGGCTTGAGGATACCTATCCGCTTCATCCTTACAAGGAAACCGTTGCTCCATCTTTTTATCAAATGCGGCCTGACAATGCTAACTGCAAGGAGGAAGGATGCGATCACGATAAATATCAGCACATATACGACGAACCATTTAAGCATTATGTGTCTTTCAATGAAATCTGCCTCTGAGACTATTGAAAAGGGTATTATCAGCGAGAGTATAAAGATCACCTGAAGTGTCCTTACGAGGGTAATGGCAACTGATTTGCCAACAGAGACGCCGTTCTTGTAAAGCAGATATATCTGGAAGGGACCGCCACCGCTCTGCATTGGGGTTATCGCGCTTCCGAAATAATTTATCCAGACTACTGATATTGTCTGCCTGAAGGAAAGGTACTCTCCTGCTGCCCTTGCAAGGAAAATAAATTTGCAGGCATCAAGACACCATCCCAGCACCACAAGAAGCACTGCCAAGGAAAGCAGGACCGGATCTGTATTTTCGAGGACATCGAATGTAGCCGAATCGATACTTAGAAAAAGAACGCTGGTTATCGATACAATAACGATGCAGATAAATATTGTAAAACTCTTTCTTACTGTCAAAGTCCATCCTCCTTTGAGAACAACGGATGAGGGATGGGAAATGCAGAACAAAAATATTTAAAGGATACTACCACAAGTAAACTTCTTTGTCCTGCACTATCACACGTTCAATTCATCTTAGACGGAGTGAAAAAATCTTCAGGGATAAGGGGCAGTCCCTCATGCCATGCAAAAGCAGCAGCTTTCGTACGGTCGCTGAGATCTAGTTTTTTAAGGATGTGGCTGACATGGTTTTTTACAGTCTTTTCCGAGAGAAATATCCTCGCAGATATCTCTTTATTTGTCAGTCCATGTGAAACCCAGTAAAGGACTTCCCTCTCCCGCTGCGTTATGTAGTCCAGAGGGTCTTCGCTGATCAGCTCATCCGAGAACGGATTTTTCAGGTATTCGATAACCTCTGCACTGATGTAGCGCTCTCCTCTGATCACGCTGTGAAGCGCTGTCAGAAATTCGGGGATGTCGCAGCTCTGTCTAACTGCACCAACAGAATCCATGCTGCTCAGAAGAGAGAGCATATCAGCGCTCCCATCCCTGATCATGAATAAAAACCTTATCCCCCTGACACTGCGTCTGATCTCCTTTGCCGTTTCCACTATAGTAAGATCAGGCAGGACTTCGCCTATGACTGCCACATCTGGCTGGAGGTCTATGCAGTTCCTCAGTGCATCAACTCCGCTGTTAGCTCTGGACAATAATGCTATTTCAGGCTCCTTTTCGAGGACCAGTTTAAGTGCATCGATGAAAAGATTGCTGCCGTCAGCCAGGACAATTTTAATCTTTTTCATAAAAACCTGCTCCATCTGTGATAGGATAAACTGCATACTTACAAGATATTCAGGGAGGTATTCCCGCTGAAAGAAGATTTTACAGAAAAATACCCCATATCGCAAAAAATCATGCGCTTTGTCGGTGAAGCCATCCGTGATTATAACATGATAGTACCCGGAGACAGAATAATGATAGGCCTCTCTGGCGGCAAAGACAGCTTAGTAATGTCACTTTCCCTCGCGGTGCTTCGCCGCAGAAGTCCTGTTAAATTCGGCCTCACTGCATGCCTTATTGATCAGACGGGCGGCACGATGGACACGTCGATGCTTGAAAGGTTCATGGATGAACTGGATATTCCGCTTAGCACCTTCAAACACCCGACATACAGCATTATGGAGGAAAGGGATGAAAGGTCTCCCTGCAGTCTCTGCGCGAACCTCAGAAGGGGAATTCTTGCCGCCCAGGCAAAGGAAGCGGGATCAAACGTTCTTGCGCTGGGGCACCATAAGGATGATGCAGTGGAGACAGTCCTGCTGAATCTTTTCTACGGAGGAAGGTTCAAGTGTTATCAGCCTAACATGTTTATGAGCAGGACTGAGGTAAAGGTCATCAGGCCGCTTATATATATCGAGGAAAGAAGGATAGCGCTCGAAGCAGTGCGACTTAAGCTCCCGGTGACCAGCGCATGCTGTCCTTACAGCGAAAAGTCAAAAAGATTATCTGCAAAAAAGATCCTTGAAGAGATGGAAAAAGAGATCCCTGAAATAAAAAGCAACGTTATCCATGCACTTAAAAACGTGCTGGAAAGCGATGTCTGGTAAGTTAATAAAAAAATCCTTGCCTTAAGAGATCCTATTTTCTTGCCAGCCCTTTTATATCCTCAAGCCTTGAACAGCAGTACTGACGGACATACTTTTCAAGGTCTTCGCTTATTTCTTTTCCGGCATCAAGGTTTCTGAAGAAAGCCGTTCCCACTTCAACAGCGGAAGCTCCGGCGAGGATCATTGCAGCACAGTCTGATGCCGAAGAAACTCCCCCGCACCCTATTACCGGTATCCTAACGGCTCCGCAGACCTGCCAGACAAGACGCAGGGCAAGGGGGAATATTGCCGGGCCGGAGAGGCCAGCAACGACCCGGTCAAAGGCCGGCTTTGCCCTTTGCATGTCCATACCCATGCCAAGCCATGTGTTTGCGGCAACTATTGCATCAGCGCCCTCTGCTTCTATCGCACGGGCAACATCTTCAGGGCAGGGAGTCTGAGGGGTCATCTTTACCCACAGATCACCTTTCCATGCCTTTCTGGCAGCACTGACGGCTTTTGCGGCGCTTGAGGGATCTATCCCCCATGCCATACCGTCCCCGTCGACATTGGGGCATGAGATGTTCAGCTCGGCCGCTGCAAGGGCACCCGTATCCTGAAGTATTTTTAGTGTCTCCGACGTCTCTTCTGCACTTTCCATCACTACATTGGCAATTACAGGAACCGGACAGGTCTTCGTCATTTTCAGATATTTTTCAACGAAGCCAGTAGCTCCTACGTTCTGAAGTCCTATGCTGTTGAGGACTCCAGCCGGAGTTTCCCAAAGCCTTACCCCTTTATTGCCGCACCTGGACTTTAGGCTAATGGCCTTTGTACAGATCGCGCCTATCCCGGCAAGCCTTTCCGCCTTCCAGAAATCATCTTCGTAAGGCCAGACTCCGGATGCAGGGATAACAGGCCATTCAAGTTCAATATTTCCAATTTTCATCCTCATATCAATTTCCATAGTCTCTCACCTCATCGGCTCTGAAAAGAGACTGATCGGCGCAAAGCCTCTTTTGTCCGTTCACTGTCTCTACGACACAGCCCATGCAGCCCCCATAGCCGCACGCCATCCTCTTGTCCAGCGAAAAATAGAGCTTATCGGGTTCATCCTCATAGTGTTTCTTAAGGGCTTTTAAAAACCCAGGAGGACCGCAGGACCATAACCTCTCTCCTTCTCCGAGTCCTTTAGGCAACACTTTGAACATGCTGTTTCCTTCTCCAAAAGTGCCGTCATCTGTGAAAATGCGAACTTTCGGAATGAGTTCGGATATGCGGGCGGCATACTTTTCATAACCGCATCCCGGGATCCCAAGGAATATATCCGCTGTCTTTTCAGGATATTTCTTTGCAAAATATAGGAAAGTGGCAATGCCCGCTCCTCCGGCGGCAATGTTTATCTTTCCGTCGACAGAGGGCAACGGGACTCCGAATGGCCCTCTCAGCCTGACTTCGCTTCCGGGTGACATCCTAAACATCATCTCTGTCCCTCTTCCTATCACCATGTAGCAGACAGACAATTCGCCCTTTCTGACATCAACGTCCGCAACTGCAAAAGGCCTTCCCAGGAAAGGATCATTGCTCTCTGAGGGAAAGACCATCACGCATGTTCCCGGTAAGATCCGCTCCGCCAGTTCCGTGCATCTGACTGTTAGCCAGCCTATCCTGTCCGAAAGCGCTTCGGATGATGCAACTATGCCCTTAAAATCATCTATTTTATTCGTATGACTGCAAGTATCAGACATTCTTTTTCCCCCGTAAAAACAAAGATCGTCTATCTGTGAACATAAGAAAATAAAGCCTCGTCAATTCTAACATTCGGCGTCCCAATACGCCATCTTGCCTTGCGGCTAAAAGTTGATTCGGGTTATAATCACTGCTGATAAGAGTTAACAAATATTTTAATTCATTTATAAAATGAAAGGGGTAATATGAATGGCATACTCAGAACCTTATGACAAGATGGACAGCAAGACTCTCGACATTTCAAAAGCAATTACCAGCCTTCGCGAAGAGCTTGAAGCAGTAGACTGGTACAATCAGAGGGTCGCAACGGCCACAGACGAAGAACTTAAAAAGATAATGGCCCACAACAGGGATGAAGAAAAAGAACACGCCGCCATGTTAATAGAATGGATCCGCCGCAATATGGACAATTGGGACAAGGAACTGAAGGACTACCTCTTCACCTCGGCTCCTTTGGGTGAACACGAAGCTGCGGCCGGAGGAGAAAACGTTTCTGAAGGCGGCATGGCAAATCTCGGAATAGGAAAACTTTAATACACACATAAAAGGGGGACAAAAATATGGATATTCTTAAAAGATCATTAGCTCCAATTATGCCGGCTGCATGGGATGAGATCGACGAACAGGCAAAAACAGTACTCAAGGGAGCCATTGCGGGAAGAAAGGTCGTCGACGTAAAAGGACCGCTCGGATGGAACACCGACGCAGTCTCTGAAGGCACACTATCTCTCGTAGAAGAGTCACCTGTCGAAGACGTAAGCTACGGTATACGTGAATCTCTTCCTCTTGTAGAAATAAGGGTCCCCTTCACAATGTCTATGTGGGATCTGGACGATATAAGCAGGAATTCAAAGACGATCGACTTCACGCCGGTGTTCGAAGCCGCACGCAAAGCAGCCCTCTTTGAAGATACAGCAGTATTCCAGGGACTTGAAGAAGCAGGCATCCTCGGTCTGGAACTTGAATCTGACAATGAGCCCGTAGAGGTTAAGCTTGACGATGAAAATATCATCGGTTCAATAGTTGGAGCTATAACCACTCTCAACAGCCGTTCAATGGAGGGGCCCTACGCCTTGGTCTGCTCGTTGCCGCTCTGGACAAAGATCAAAACATCGGGCAAAGGCTATCCTCTTCTCAAGAGAGTAAAGGACGCCCTCGGCGACGACGGCCGCATCGTTCTTTCACCGCAGTACGAGACATCGATGCTCGTATCGATGAAAGAGGGCAACAGCGAACTGATAATCGGACAGGATTTCTCAATCGGATATCAGTCACACACAAACACAGAGGTCAACTTCTACATCACAGAGACCTTCACCTTCAGGGTGATCGCTCCTGAGTCGATCGTACCTTTCAAAATAGTTAAATAAATTTTTGGCAGCATAGAGTGTTTCTAAACAAGCAAAGCAACAGGGAAGATGCGACGCATCTTCCCTGTTGCTTTTACCAAATATTTTTTATCCGTATGATCTTAAACAAAGACTGACGCCTGCATCTTGGTAAATCATATTTTCTTCAGCACGGGAAGGTTGATGTCAAAATATACTGAAATTATGCGTATAGAGAAGATCATTGCAAGGCCCAACTTCATTGCCGCCCCTTCTCCGACAATCGGATAAATGAACCACATACATATAACTCCGGCAAATGCTGCTAACGCATAAATATCCCTTCGAAAAATAACAGGGACTCTCTGCGCCAGGACATCTCTCAGTATGCCCCCGCCAACAGCCGTTATCACAGCCACAAAAACAAACTGCACAAAACTATAATTTTGATTTATAGCCTTTATCCCGGCATCAACGGCAAAAAAACTTAGACCTATTGCATCCAGCACGACAAGGACCCATTTGACATAAAAAAACTGAGGCAAAATAAAGACGAAAAGAACGGATAACATCACAAGAACAATGGTCGAATAACTTGAAAAAAAGACAGGCACACCTACATCCATGATCACGTCCCTTAGTATTCCTCCCCCGCATGCAGCTGTGAAAGCAAGAACAGAAACCCCGAAGAGGTCCATCTTTTTCTGCATTGCCGTGAATGCGCCAATAACAGCAAAGCTGATAACCCCGATATATTCAAGAATGCTGATTATCCCGATCTGGAAAGAGAACAGTATAAGTACCTCTTTTCTGGAAATATTGTCTGTCCAAATACTGCGGGAACGGAAGGATAGCCGTTCCCGCAGATAAGTATTTTTATTTGTTCTTTGTGCAGAAATCAAATGCAGTCTGATGCAGATATTTACTTACTTTTCGTATTGCGCCGCCTGACTCTTCAGGTAAACATCCGGCTCCGAAGGTATCTTAAAGAGCGGGATAAACCTGTCCAATCCTGTAAAGGTTAGGAAGAGCATAGAACCTACCGCGATCCAGGCAAGGTAGTTGTGGGTGATTATATCTCCGACCGTAACATTTGCAGCAAGCGGATAGACAGATGCGCTGATGCCGAGGAAAAAACCCATATAAACATGCCATGGGATGAGCTGTGATCCAAGAACACCCATCGCGTCAGAGAAGGTTGCATTTCTAAGAGCAAGCGTGTACATATCTTCCTTGCTTCCAACAACACTGGATTCGGTCATGTCCTTTATGATCGGACCTATCGTGACTATCTGGGCCATTTCGTCAGCAAGTGCCGCGTTCCCAAGAAGACATATGACCGCATTGGAGAACATAAGGTGTCTGACCTTGCGTACCATCTTCAGGACGACAACAGCTATTGGATCGAATGCATTCATCTTTCTCATTACCCCTCCAAAAGCTCCTACCCAAAGCATCATCGCAATGGACCAGCTCCCGGCATCGGAGAAACCAGTGTAAACAAGTTCCAGAAATTCGGAAATGCTGCCGACAGTTCCTGCCATAAGTCCAAATATCAGAGAAGAAATGATACCGGCACCAAGACAAATTAGGGTACTGAATCCCTTTATTGCAAGCCCGAGTACGATGATAAGCGGAAGGATCATATACGCAGGTACTCCTGCTTTTACAAGTTCAAGAAGCGTAACAGCGGAAGGTCTCTTTTCAGCAAGAGCTGCCCATACATCCTGAGGGATCTGTGCAATAGCGTCCGCAGCCTGGCCTGTCGTACTGGGAAGTCCCAGAGCAACTCCTACAAAATAGAATACGACTGCAGAAATCGCTAAACAGAGAAATGACCAGACTCCCTGGTGACGGACCCTTTTGATGATCTCAACTTCCTGAATACCGGAACTGACTATAGTAGTATCTGATATAAGACCTATATTGTCTCCAAAGCATGACCCACCTGCTATGGCTCCTATAGTGAGAGCAATGTTTCCACCTACGATGTGGTTGAGCCAGAGGAATATAGGGGCACATGCCGCAAACGTTCCCCATGATGTACCTGTGGCTATGGAAAGTATTGCTGTTACCATCAAGGCCACGACTGCCAGGACCTTCGCGTTGAGTCCCGCTGCAAGCGACATGTTGATAACAGAAGCGGCGACCCCTGTAGCCATGAAGCATTCTGCAACGGCGTAAGCTGCCTGTAAGATAAGGAAAACGATCAGGAAATGCTTAAGGTTGTCCAGGGCTGCATCAAGAAGTTCGTTGAACTTGTAGCGATCGACGATCATAGCGATCAAAATTGCATACATAAAAGAGAGAGGCGCGGCAAGCAAAATATCCATTCCCGAAAGCATCAATCCTGCGATAACAACGATCGGGGTCAATCTTAGCAAAGCTTTCATTTTCAATTGCCTCCTTTTATTTTTTTTAAAAAATAGAATAAAACAGATATATCAGAATACAATGTATACCTTAAAACTTCTTCATTCTTATATATAGACGGGACAACTCGCGCTATCCCCTCTTCGGCATCATCTTCTTTCTTCTGGTTTTTGAAAAAATGTTACTCCGTTGAGAGGGCTTAATAGAGACCGGCTGTCTCTCCTCCATCGATCCTTATATCTGCGCCGGTTATGTATTGGGCATCGTCAGATGCTAGGAAGGCGTAAAGTGCACCTATCTCACCCGGTTCCGCATGACGCTTCATAGGGATGCCCTCGTTAACTTTAGCAAGCATTTCGTCCGTGTATTCGGCCCTCTGCATGGGAGTAAGGACATATCCAGGGCAGACGCAGTTGACTCTGACATCAGGAGCAAGCTCAAGTGCCATGCTCTTGGTAAGAAGTATTACTCCCGCCTTTGAAGCATTGTAGTCCGTGTACCAGCGGTGGCCTTCCGTTCCGTTAGAGGATGCCGTCATAAGAATGACTCCGCTTTTCTGGGCTTTCATTCTTCTGGCGGCCTCGCGCGAGCAGAGGAACATACCGTTAAGGTTAATGTCGATAACCTTCTGCCACTGTTCATATGAGATGTCTACAAAGTCTTTGCGTATGCTTATTCCCGCATTTGAGATCAGTACATCTATTCCGCCAAGCTCCCTGTCCATCTTTTCAAATGCAGCGATAACATCATCTTCACTGCTTACATCGCAAATACATGACCCTGCAAACTGCGGATTCTCAGCCATCACTTTTGATATTGCCTCTTTGTTGCAGTCAAGGATAAAAACCTTCGCACCTTCAGCCGCGAACCTCTGTGCTGTAGCAAGTCCTATGCCGCTTGCCGCGCCTGTTACCATTACCTTCTTATCTTTCAGTTCGCTGTATTTTGCCATCGAACTGCCCCCTTTATTTTTTAGTGTTTAGTTTCGATTGGATGTGGAAAAACTATCCAATTTTTGCCATTATCTTTTTTCCGAAACCTGTTATCACTGGGATATAGCCTTTGAACTCTTCGTCCAGTGCCGGATCTCCTGTATCTGCTATCAGAGACTTTCCAAAAAGATCAGACATTTTAGATGAATTTGCAATTACAGTTATATTATCTCTTGGTATCATCCTGATGACATCGGGACTCAGTTGCTGGTTGCCCCTGCCGAAGATGTGCCCTTGACCTCCGATGACTGTGATGACCAAATGACGTTTGTTTTTTTCGAAGCCTGAAAGTGCGCTTCTGATCTCTTCCTCAGTCATGTCTTTTCCTGCAAGGCCTTTATTTACTGCGGCATCCACACCCAGCAGGGTACCCTCTATGCCAAGGTTCTCAATTATCGAGTATGCAGTGCTTCCCGACCCTATCAGATATATTTCTTCTTCGCGCATGTTTTTGATGACATAGGCTGCGATATCAAGCCTTTCGGAATCATCAGAGGACGAGCTTCCGGATTTCCTGTCCTGCATGAACTCCCTGTCATCGGGGACTTTCATATATCCATAAAGCTGAGCCCTGACTATGTTGTTTCGGAAAGCATCCTCATCGAGATCCATTACCTCTGCAAGAATAAATCTTTTGACCTTGCCCTGAAGCAGGTTTTTAATCATCATACCGGCGTCCTTCGGTTTTTTGGCGTAGACGGCTGAATGGATCTTTACTCCCGCCGGTATCCCAATGACAGGAACCTTTTCTCCGACTGCTGAGCATATGTCACGTGCAGTCCCGTCACCGCCTGCAAAGACTATTGTTTCGACTCCTGCCTCCAGCATGAGAGATACCGCTCTTTTAGTATCATCGGCGGTCGTTTTTGCTGTGGGATCGAATACTATCTCAGGTTCCAGCCCGTTTTTGGACAGCAGGCTTCCTCCCATTTCGCCCGCAGGAGCATAAAACCGATGATCTGAAGCGGCTTCCCTGAATACGGCAAGTGCGGTCTCCGCACGGCTGTTTGCCGTAGGGACCGCACCAAGCTCTATGGCCCGACGGAGAATATCTTCTCCGTCGGTGCCCTTGAGAGCAACCTTTCCTCCCATACCTGCTACCGGGTTTACGAGGAAACCGATCTTCATTTTACTTAGGCTCGAAGTAACCTTTGTACTTCTTGTTATAAGAGCGCCAGGTTATCGAGTATTTTGCCGGATCATCGAAATAGTCGTGGTCGATATGGTGGACCGTGCTGTTCGATGGAGCACGTTTCACTGCTTCAGGCTCCTCGTAGCACATTCTCGATATCTCAGCCAGAACCGTGCAGTAATCGTCAATGTCAGTCTTAGAGTAGGACTCGCTGGGCTCTATCGTGAAGGGTTCGGGAATCACAAAGGGCTCGTGGCTCGACCAGTAGTGGGTCCCGAAGTCAGCAATGCAGCGCTGTAGATCGGCAGTTCCAAATCCGGTATCTTCCTTGAGTTTCTCCCAGCTGTAACGTGCCTGCTCAATACGTGAAGGATGGTGCGGGAAGCTCATTGAAGCGCCCTTTATCGCAAGGATCTTCTTCATGCAGTAGTTATTGTTCAGGATGGCGACCCTTGATACTTCTCTCAACCCATCTGCACCAAGTGTCATTATCCATGAATAAGCCTTGAGGATCACCGGAATGACACCCCAGAAAGATTTGATCTTCCCGCATGACTTAGGCAGATCGAAGTCAAGGTAGTATCCCTTTTCCGGGCGGTACTCTACAAGCGGAACTGGCATGTACGGACGAAGCTCTTTTCTTGCCGCCACCATCCCCGTGGCAGGTCCGCCGCATCCGTGGGGGGCCGAGAAGGTCTTGTGGAGGTTGAAGAATGACATGTCAAAGTCAGCTTCCGCAGTCCTTGTGATACCCAGCAATCCATTTGCGTTCGCCTGGTCATAGCAACAGAGGACTCCCTTTTCATGGGCAAGTCTGGTAAACTCTTTGATCCTCACGTTGAAGATGCCCGTATCTTCTGGGTTGGTGAAGAAGATGGCGGCAGTTCTGTCAGAAAGAGCAGCCTTGAAAGCTTCGATATCGGGATATCCTTCAGAGTCTGGCTGTATGATGGTTACCTTGTATCCCTTCACAATAGGCACAGCCGCATCTGCAGGATGCGAGAAGAGCGTCGTGATGACTTCATCGCGTTTATCCTCTTCACCTTTGTCGCGCCAATATGCCCTCACTATTGAAGCAAGAGCCAGCACTCCGTGCGATCCGCCTCCGGGCTGGACACTGAATACATCAAGCCCTGAGATAGATTTGAAGAGCTCACACGTTTTATACATTATCTCGAGCACTCCCTGAGCCGTCTTTTCAGGCTGCAGCGGATGCATGTGCAGCAGCTTAGGCGAACCTGCCAGGCGTTCGTTGACCTTTGGGCTGTATTTCATGGTGCATGTGCCCTGTCCTATGTCTATGTTGCCGTCAACTCCGATATTCTCCTGGGAAAGGTGGTTGTAGTGCCTCACAAGCTGGAGCTGTGCGATCTCGGGAAGATTTGCCGTATCCTTCCTAACCATGTGTTCAGGAAGGGTTCCAAGGACTTCTTCTTTTGATACGCAGTCACAGCAGGGTCCGGGAACGAGCACACCGCGTTGCCCCGGCTCGCTGAGCTGGTAAATGATCGGTTCGTTCCATCTGGCCTGATGAAAATTTTTCATTCTTGTCAGTCCGTCCATGATCTGTCCCTCCTTATCCGAGTATCTCGCACAGGGCGTCGGCTATGGCTTTGATATCTTCCGCCGTTGTCTGTTCTGTCACACAAAGGAGCGAGCAACCTTCAAGCTCGGGGAAGCATTCTGCAAGATCATACCCACCGAGTATTCCCTTCTCAAGAAGCTTCTCGTTAATCTCCTTTACTGTTTTGCCCGTGCTGCTGAAATCAACAACTATCTCTTCAAAAGGAGTCCCGGTGAACCTGTCCAGGTCAACTCCCTTTACCTTAGCAAGAGCTTTTTTCAGGCAGACCTGACGCTGCAGTATAGCTTCGCCAAGTTCCCTCATTCCATGGGGCCCCATAGAGGCAAGATAGACGCCTGCGGCGATCCCCCATAGAGCCGAGTGAGTGCCTACAAACTCCTTGGCACTGTCCCTGTTGGCAAAAGAGGTACGCTCCCAGAGGACGTCACCGAACCCCCACTCGCCTTCGCTTGTGGGTGCTATTCCAAAGAGCCTTGAAGGGTATTCCTCAATGATCTCCGACTTCTCGTTCGCTGCAACGAACCCTGCAACTCCGCCGCCATAGTTCATATGGATACCAAGGGGCTGGATATCACCGCATGCCATGTCTGCCCCGTAACGGCTTGGAGGTGTGAGGACTCCCAGCGTAGAAGGTTCAACATATGCGACCATAAGAGCTCCAACCTTATGGGCCATATCAGCTATTTCCTGAGCTTTATCCTCAATGATCCCGAAGAAATTTGGGTTCATGACGAGGACTGCGGCGGCCTTGTCCGTCAGGCAGGCCTTGAGGCTGTCCAGGCAGATGCGGCCTGTTTTGTCGTTATAATTTACGTATGTGATCTTCACATCAGGCTGCAGATAGGTCTCAACAACCTTCAGGACATCTGGGTTTAGGTTCCTCGGTATGAGTACCTCTTTCCTCTTCGTTATCCTTGTCGCCATCCTGAGTGCTGTGCCGCAGGCCTGGCTTCCGTCATAGTTGGGAACGTTGCAGATGTCAAAATCCAGCAGCTCCGCCATCATCGATTGATACTCAAAAAGCGCGTGAAAACGCCCATGATCCTCGTAAGGCTCGCCCGCGTAGGCTGTAAGGAATTCGGACCTGTTGATGACCTCATCGACAACTGCAGGCACATAACGGTTGTAGCAGCCTGCTCCAAGGAAACAGCGAAGCTCTTCCGCCGTTGTATTTTTGTTCATGATCCCGCTCACATGCCTGTATATCCCCGCTTCATCCTCAAAAGGTTCAGGAAGCTCCATCGGTTCCTTCATGCGGACCTCTTCAGGAATGTCCGCGATCAGATCCTCGATCGACCCGACCCCGATAAACTTCAGCATCTCCTCCTGGACCTCAGCCACCGAATTAGGAATATAAGGGTAAACCTTCTTCCCCATGTCACTACCTCCCAAAATCAAAAATTAAATCCCTGTTTATCTCTTAAAAAATCTTTTGCTTTTGACTTTTCATTTCCCCAACCCCAACCGCCGGTAAAACGGCGAATAGATGGGGCAGATGCGATGTGGCTGGTTGGCGCCCATACCGGAGGCGTATATCTGATACGTCGAGGATTGGACACCAGCCTTCCACGAAGCAGATGTCCCATATATTCTCCGTTTAAACAAAACGGCGATTAGACGTGCCAGATACGAAGTGATTGGTCGGCGTTCGCACCGGAGGCGTATATCTGATACGTCGAGGATCGAACGCCGGCCGGTCACAAAGTAGATGGCGCGTATAATCGCCGTTTTAGGCGATGCCGCCACCATCGACCACGAGACTCGAGCCCGTCACCCATGGTGCCATATCGCTGCAAAGGAAGAACACACACATTGCGACATCCTCAGGTGCCCCCAGCCTGGACATCGGCCGCTGTGCGCAATCCTCCTTGTACTTCTCGTCATACACTCCGCCCAGCTGCTCACACTCGCTCTTCAGCATCGGCGTATCTATATCACCGGGGCAGACACAGTTCACGTTTATATTGTCGGGACCATGGTCGATCGCCATCGCCCTCGTCATGTTCCATACTCCGCCCTTCGCAGCACAGTATGAGACCGCGTGGTCTCCGCCTTTCAACGCCCAACCTGACCCTATATTTACGATCTTTCCTCCGCCCGCCTTTTTCATGTAGGGGACAACATGCTTGCTCATCAGAAATACGCTCTTCAGCGTCACATTCAGGGCAAGATCCCAGTCCTCTTCGGATAAAGTCTCTACTGTATGACGGCGGGCGACACCCGCACAGTTCACAAGTATGTCTATCCTTCCGAATTTCTCAATAACGGCGTCAGCCAGAGTTTTGCAGTCGGATTCTTTTGTGACGTCGCATTTAATGAAAACGGCATTGTTGCCGGCGGAGGCTATTTCACTCTGGACACACTTCGCAAGCTGATCATTGATATCAGCCATTACAACTGTAACACCTGCATTTGAAAAGAACCTTGATATCCCGGCACCTATCCCGGAAGCTGCCCCCGTCACGACAGCGATCTTTCCCTTCATACCACAGAGTTTGTTCAGATCGATCATACAGATCACTCCTCTAATGTCAAAAAATATAATCAATGGTATACAATGAATACATGCTTTAATACTTTATATATGATACTTATTTTTATGTCAAGCAGTTCTGCTTGCACTATACAGGACAACTGTATATATTTGTTACAATTGGGTGGAGGTGATCAGATGGCGAGAAGTAACACTCCCGGGAAAACATCAGCGGATCATGTATACGAAGGTATCCGCAGAGGCATTTTCGATAAGACGTTGAAAAGCGGGCAGAGGCTTCCCGAAATCTCCATAGCTAAGGAATACAACGTCAGCAGGACTCCTGTAAGGGAAGCTCTGCGACGCCTGGAGAACGAGGGGCTAGTGCAGATCGTCCCCGGATGGGGTGCGTGCCTCTCCTCCCCTACTAAACAGGAAATTATAGACACCTACGAAGTCAGGGGCAACCTTGAGATTATGGCAATAAGAAAGGCATCACACCTCATCACCCCCTTACAGCTCTGCATGCTCCAGGAGCAGATAGACAACGAAAGAAAAGCTTTCGAGGAAAAAAACCTCGAGCTATACATGAACGTCAATGACGCTTTCCACCAGATAATTGCCGAATCTTCAGGCAACAGCACCCTGGCTGGATATGTAAAGAACATCCTCTCAAGGACCTATGTCCAAACAATATTCTTCGAATCCTTCTTCAATTTCGCTGACAACCCCAGCCTCGAAGAGCACATCAAGCTCCTTGAAGCCCTCAAAGAACATGATGAAGCTAAGTGCGTAAAATTAATGCATGAACACATCCGCCTGGCAATGGAAGCTTTGCATCAATAGGCTGCGGCGTGGACACGCCGCAGGGAATTTGCCAGAAAAAGCTTCTGGCGGGAGTCAATTGGGAATCAATTGCAAATCGATGGCAAATCAGTTGGTTGGTGCAAAAAATAGCTCATAGAGCAGATTCAGAGCCGCTAGATCCCCGATTTATGCATTCGGGGACGACGAAGATGGACCTAAGTCAAGACTAAAAAAACCTGGTTCCCGGTCAACCTCATATCGGGAAGACGCCAAGGTCATAGGCATAGGCAGAACTTGGACCTGGGTTCCGGGCTCAAGGGCACACGGGAACGACGGTGAGGGAGCAATTGGGGCAGATCGTGGATGATGACGACGCAATGCGCAGTGGAGCCTCACGAAGGCGTATATGAATACGTCGAAGTGAGGCTCCACAAGCTTTGCTAAGTCAGCGCCGCGATATGCCCCAAGTGCTAGAAGGCGTCCTTACCCTTGGCGTTAATAAAGGCATCGATGGGATTGACGTTCTTCTCCGAATGTGTCTGTCTCCATGTCTTTATCGGCATGCCCCAGATCTTGATGAATCCTACTGAAGCTGACTGATCAAAAATGTCTCCTGCGGAATATGTGGCAAGGGCTTTGTTATAGACAGAGCTCTCTGACTTCATTCCGTTCACTGTTCCATTACCCTTATAGAACTTCATCCTTACTGTGCCGCTGACAGCCTTCTGCGTGCTGTCCATGAATGCCTGTACAGCTTCCATCAGGGGTGAGAACCAGTAGCCCTCATAAGCCATTTCGGCGAACCTGACCTCAAGTTCTTTTTTAGTCTTGAGAGTGTCCTTTGAAAGGGTTATGGTCTCAAGTTTTTTGTGAGCTTCCATGAGTGCAAGTGCCCCCGGGCACTCGTATACTTCGCGGCTCTTGAATCCAACAAGTCTGTCTTCGACCATGTCGATCCTTCCATAGCCGGCTTTTCCCGCAGTCTTGTTCATGATGTCGATCAGTTCGATGCTTCCCATCTTCTGGCCGTTGATAGCAACAGGGATACCTGCCTCGAAGGTGATCTCGACAGTTACCTCTTCATCAGGAGCTTCTTTGGGATCCGCGGTGAGGGCATATGCATCTTTGGGAGGCTCGTTCCAGGGATCTTCAAGAATGCCGCACTCTATCGACCGTCCCCAGAGGTTGTCATCAAGGCTGTAGGGGCTCTGACGAGTCGTGGGTACGGGCACGTTGTGGGCCTCGGCGTAGTCCATTTCTTCTTCGCGGGTGAAACCCCAGTCACGAACGGGGGCTAGGACTTCGATTTCAGGATTGAGCGCGTTGCAGCAGACTTCTATACGGACCTGGTCCTGGCCTTTGCCGGTACAGCCGTGTGCTACCGCTACTGCTCCCTCTTTCTCTGCGCACCAGATAAGTGCCTGGGCTATCATAGGGCGGGAGAGGGCGGAGTTAAGAGGATATACTCCCTGATATACCGCGTTTGATTTGAGCGAGGGCCATACGAATGTGTCAATAAAAGCCTCACGAAGGTCAACTACATAAGCTTTCACTGCACCTGCAGCATAGGCCTTCGCTTTGATCTCATCAAGGTTGTCAGCCTGCTGGCCAACGTTCATAGTAAGAGTCACAACATCGTAACCCTGATCATGGAGCCATGGGATCGCAACTGAAGTATCAAGTCCACCGCTGTACGCCAATATTACCTTACCTTTTTTTTCTGCTGTCATCATTTCAATTTCCTCCTTAATTTTTTCAAAAATTTATTTTTTGAGCACCTGTCCGCTCAAATAGACAAAAAAAACTCGTCCCTCTTCCGGTTAAGGAAGAGGGACGAGTATACTTTACCCGCGGTGCCACCCTCGTTGACGCTCTGCGCCCACTTGGTTCGTTTGTTTTCGGAAAACTACCGGACCCCTACTTGATCGTGACGATCTTTCTTCGGGTTCTGCTCAGGGGTGCGGGAACTTCGATACTACCTGCGAAAAGTGCTTTCAGCCGATGGCACTTTATCTCTGTCGCCGAGCGATCGAATCCATGGCCCCGTCATCGCATTTGTTATGCGTAACAAGGGTGATTCGTCGGGTACGTCGTGCTCGTTCGACAGCGGTATAATGCAAAGCTCCAGCCTCCTTTTGATAGTATCCTCGAAAAACTGTGTGGTATTTTATCACCTATTGCCTAAATGTCAACTAAAAACTATGGTTTACTTTTAAAATATGATCTAATTTTTGTTTATTTCAGTCTCTATATAGGCTTCCAGACCGGCTTCCTTGCATTCCTTCTGGGTCTCAAAACTTGTCATCTCCATGTGAACAGGAGTCACTGAAACATAATTGTTAGCAACTGCCCATACATCTGTTCCATCAGACATGTCATCCTCTATGTTGCCGCCTATCCAATATGCATCGCCGCCGGAAGGAGTCTTTATAGTCCTTATCTTGTCTACGTAGCGGCGTACGCCCTTCCTTGTAACAAGCACCCCTTTTATCTCTGATATTGGGATATTGGGTACGTTCACGTTGAAAAGTACGCCCTCAGGGACCGGAGATCCCTTCGTCCAGTCAAGCATTGCCATAAGGGTCACAGCAGCCGTATCATTGTAAAGTTCTTTGTCCTTTGAGCTCATAACAAGAGATACAGCTATCGAAGGGTATCCGAAAATGACACCTTCCATTGCCGCGCAGACTGTTCCTGAATAAGTAAGGTCATCGCCCAGATTTGGTCCCTGGTTTATCCCCGATATCACCATGTCAGGTTCAAATCCCATCGCGTCTATAGCCATTATGACACAGTCTGTCGGAGTCCCGTCGCAGGCCTTTGCCTCAAAATCTGCAGAGAGAAAGAGCCTGTTCACGTTGCGTATGTGCACCGGCCTGTCCATCGTCATCGCGTGACCGCATCCGCTCCTTTCCCTGTCCGGAGCTACAAGGAGGACATTGTGTCCCGCCTCGGTAAGTTTTTTGGCAAGCGTCTGTATCCCTATCGAGTAAACTCCGTCATCGTTTGTCAGCAGAATATTCATTTTTACCACCTAGAGTATTATATTCAGGATAAGGCTCATTATCGGGCTCATCAGCACTGGGATCACTCCCAGTATCATCAGCGCTACAATGACGAACATCCCGTACCTTTCCAATGTGTAGTAGACATTCAAATATTTATAAGGAAGCATGACATAAAGGACACGCGACCCGTCAAGTGGAGGGATGGGCAAAAGGTTGAATGCAGCAAGCCCCACGTTCATGTATATCATTATCAGGATAAACTGCTGCGCCGCATATGTCTGGAAGAGCGCTGGGAAGATCTTCACAAGCTGTGCACAAACAAATGCTGTAAGTATGTTCCCGGCTGCCCCCGCCAGGCTGACGATTGCCATGTCCCTTCTCGGATTCTTAAAATACCCGGGGTTGATAGGCACAGGTTTAGCCCATCCAAATCTGAAGAGAAGTAGACAGAGCGCTCCAATAGGGTCCAGGTGGTGCATAGGATTCAGACTGAGCCTTCCGTCCATCTTCGCAGTGGGGTCTCCAAGTTTCATAGCAGCATAGCCGTGACAAAATTCATGAAAAGTTATAGCCCAAAGCACTGCAGGCAGGCTGAGAAGAAGTTCAGCCAGACGTGCTGTAATATTTCCGCCTCCAAAAAACACTGCCGATCACATCCCTATCGATCCAAAATCTAACAGAAAGTATTTTATCATGACTGACAAATTGCACTGTCTCATAAATTACGCATATCTTTAAATTTCCCAGACCCAGTATACTCCGACAGTTCCCTCTTTGACGGAGACCTCCGCTTGTTTTCCATCTGCAAGCCTGTTGCTGACACTGTAAGGTTTCCCATACTTAAGGCAGACATCCTCAAGGGGCCACCTGACTCCTTTTATTGAGACCCCCCTGCTTTCGCCGGTGAAGGGTATAAGTGAAATTGCGCCAGGTGATCTCTTAAAATCGATCTTCAGTTTTTCAGGCCCACTCAGGAAGATCATTCCCTCTATCTCGTCAGCCATCCCAAAAGGCCTGATATTTTCGCCGCAGTTAATAAAAGAAATGACAGTAGCCCAGAGATGGTCAAACCTGCCTGCCAACCCTCCTGTAATAAATAGAGCCTTCTGTTTTTCCCCGCCTTTTCCGGACAAAAGATCAAGGGCGATCTGAAAGTCTGTAAGATCCTTGTCCCTGTTGAATTTTGAAACGTCTACGCCGTTATCCACGGCCCACTGCCATGCTTCAGGAGAGGCACTGTCTCCGTCTCCCACAAGTTTATCCGGCAGGATCCCAGCTTCAAAGCAGGGATCTACGCCGCTGTCCACTGCCCACAGGTTCTTATAAAAACCAAGGGATCTCATCCAGTCGGCAGAGGGCTTCCTGCCGCCAAGCACCATCATAGTTATATCGAGATCACACTCTGTCTCAATGGTCAGATCAGGCAGAACAATCGTTTTCAATAAAAACAACTCCCGTGAAAAGGCTGACTATTGGGCAATTATACATTAAGGGAAGGGTAGGCGGCTGAAAATTACTTTCATTATTACCCTCTCTCTGATAGAATATGCTGGCCGGCATAGGCCTGCTCCGGTTCCCTGAAGCTTAGCCAGAACAATAAGCCAGACAGTAAAATGCAAAGTTACATTTATAGAGGTGTACAGAATGAATAAAAATGAAACATTAAAAAAAATTATCTTCAAAAAGGCACTCGCTGCGGGGATTCTGGCAGGTGTGGGAGTAGCTCTCTCCTTTGTCTCCATTCCTGTGGGACCAACCAGATGCTTTCCTTTCCAGCATTCCATAAACGTGATCGCGGGTGTTTTACTTGGTCCATTCTGGGCTGTAGGAGCAGCGTTCACTACAAGTCTGATAAGAAACCTGATCGGCACAGGCAGCCTTTTCGCATTTCCTGGAAGCATGTTCGGGGCACTCCTTGTCGGAATGGCGGGGCGATCGCTGCACGGGAGGCATAAACTTTTTTCAGCTATGGCTGAACCTTTCGGGACAGGTATCATCGGTGCATGGGTCAGCGCAGCCATCGTTGCTCCTCTGACAGGAGCTTCTGTAAGCTTTGCTTTCTTTGCCTTCTCTTTCCTCGTAAGCAGTGTGCCCGGTGCCGCTATCGGTGCGGCTGTGCTTTATTCCCTTGAAAAGAGATCTGTGATAGGCCGGTTCGAGGATATTATGATCTAGAAGATCTTTCCTTCTCTAAGAAGATCTTTCCGAGCTCCCTGGCCTTGGTTTCCCACTCTTCTTTCGAGCCGGAGTTCTCCAGGACCCAGTCTGACTTCCTGATCTTTTCATCCCTCGGCATAAGCCTGCTCTCGCGCCTTTTTATCTCAGCGGCATCCCATCCCCTTAATGCGTTGCGTTCAACACGCTTTTCTGCGGACGCCGAAACGAATACCACAAAATCCATCCATTCGGGACGCCCACATTCAAAAAGCAGCGGTATCTCGACAACGACCCAGCCTTCGGCATTCCTTACGATGTCTTCTATAGCCGCGATAGTTGCAGGATGCAGAAGATCTGATACAAACTCATACTCTTCCTCTTCAGAAAATATCTTTGCAGCTATTTTTGCAAAAACGGACTTCTGATCGCCCTCGAAAAAATCACTGCCCCATCTTTCAGCGGCCTTCTTCTGCACATCGGGAAATATCCACATATCACGGGCGACCCTGTCGGCATCGATGATTGTTGCGCCCATCTCTTCCCACACCCTCGACAGGGTACTCTTACCAGCGCCAACGTCTCCTGTCAGTCCTACTGTCAGCAAAATAACCGCCTCCGGCTGTATCGTCTTTTATCTCAGTTGAGCTCTTTGGGATCTCTCCGATGAACCTTGAAGTTCTGTTCCTCTGTACTCCTCCGAAGAGCAGCCTCGATGACGAACCGCTCATGTATAGTCTTTCCTTGGCCCTCGTCATGCCAACGTAGCAGAGCCTGCGTTCCTCGGAGAGGTCGCTCTCTCCCTCGACAGCGCGCGCACTCGGGAAGATGCCCTCTTCCATGCCCGTTATGAAGACGACAGGGAATTCCAGTCCTTTTGCCGCGTGGAGTGTAAGCAGATTGACCCTGTCCTCCATGTCATCCTGCGTATCCTGATCCGTAAAGAGTGGAATTTCTGTCAGCACCTGTGCAATGTCTCCGTCCTCAGGAACAAGTGAAAGTATCTCAAGAACGTTCTCCACCCTCTCTTCCCAGTCTTCGGGATAATTGGCCTTTAAATATTCTTCGTAACCCTGAGAGTAGAGGACAGTCCTCACTGCCTCATGGACATCCGAAGAGAACCCCAGTATCTCCAGCATGTTCTTTGCCAGTTCCTTCGCACCATTTCCAGATTTGCCCTTCAGTCCCCCGCCTGTCTTTGCCATCTCACTCCAGACAGTTGCGGGATCCAAACCGGTCGTCATTTGGAGCTGTTCCGAAAGTATCTCGACGCTCTTTTTTCCTACTCCGCGCACGGGAACGTTAGCGACCCTGGAAAGAGATATGCTGTCCCTTGGATTTACTGCAAGGCGCAGCATCGAAAGGACATCCTTGACTTCCAGCCTTTCATAGAAGGCAAGTCCCCTGATGACCCTGTACGGGATCCCTTTTTCCAGAAGCGTCTGTTCGATGCCGCGGCTGAGCGCGTTCATCCTGTAAAGTACCGCCATCTCACAGTACCTGTACCCGTCGTCCCTCAGGCTCTCTATCTGATCGGCAATCCAAACTGCTTCATCCTGATCGGTGCGAGACCTGTAAATGCTTATAAACTCGCCCCTTGGCGCAGCTGTCCACAGATCCTTGGGATGCCTGTCGGAGTTCTTTTGTATGACTCCGTTCGCACCCTCAAGTATCTTTCCGGTAGAGCGGTAATTCTGGTCAAGGACCACTATCTTCGCGCCTTTGAAGTCATTGGCGAAGTTCATGATCATACCCATGTCTGCTCCGCGCCATCCATATATTGACTGGTCCGGATCGCCGACCACCATTATCTTTCTTCCTGAATCTACGAGACAGCGCAAAAGCAGGTACTGGGGCCTGTTGACATCCTGGTATTCATCGACGAGGAGCCAGTCAAGACGGGAGCGTTCACGCTCGCGAACTTCCTTGTCAGTGGCAAGAATATGCAGGGGAAGCACCATAAGATCGTCAAAATCCAGTGCTCCCTGTGAAATCAGATACTGCTGGTATTTTTCATAGAGGGGGAGCCATCTGGTTTGTATTGCAGGCTCCCTAGTGACCGGATTCGACTCCGTTTTGACCCTAGATATAAGTTCTATTGCTCCTCCGGCGTCCATTATCCGCGGATCGATGTCAAGCTGGTTCAGAACTTTTTTTATAACGTTCCTTGTGTCTCCCCGGTCAAAGATGACAAAGCTCTTTGGATACCCAAGCCTCATTAAGGAATCGGAATACCTGTGAAGAAAGCGGAGCCCGTATGCGTGGAAGGTCGAGACCTCCATCCCTCTGAGGTCTGAGCCAAGGAGACTTTCCACCCTTGTCTTCATCTCTTTTGCAGCCTTGTTTGTAAAAGTAAGAGCAAGTATCCTCCAGGGGGCGACCTTCTTAGTCCCGATCAGATAAGCTATCTTTGAAGTAAGGACGCGTGTCTTGCCGCTGCCCGCACCGGCGAGCACAAGTTCATGACCGTCGCAGTATACAACGGCTTCTTTTTGTTTGGGGTTTAAAGAATCAATGATTTTATCTGACATATGTCTATTATCACCTTTAGTCTCTATTTACGGTTTATAAAAAAAGGGGCCTTTCGGCCCCTCTATATTACAACTAATCACTCCTGCTACAAATAAAACTTTAAATGCTGCAACAGGGTCCGCTCTGCAGTCAGCCGGAGATCACTTGGGCTCCAACAGGCCGTATCCGCCTTCCTCCCTGCGGTAGACTACATTTATACCTCCGGACTGGTCGTTCTTGAAAATAAAGAAACTGTGTCCGAGGAGGTCCATCTGCATCGTCGCCTCAATAGGAGTCATGACATCAACGTTAAACTTCTTCGTCTTGACTATCTCGCGCGACATCTCTTCCTTATCAGGATATGCGGGCAAAAGTTCGGGATCTATGTCAAATGAGAAATCCTGTACTTTCATCCTTGCCTTGTCTGTAAGATATCCCTTATGCCTCTTGACCTGGCGCTCAATATTCTTCAGTGCCTTGTCAAAAGCCTTCCTGAGGTCAGGCGCGTAGTCTTCGCCCCTCATTACTACCCCATTAACGTTGGAGGTTATCTCAACTACATTCATCCCGCGCTTGAAGTTCAACGCAACCTGCGTGTCAATGATCTTGTCAAAGAATTTTTCGATCTTACCGACCTTCTTCTCCATATATTCTCTGACCTCTGCCGGCAGTTCCACATTGCGCGTAAGAAAACGTACCTCCATAGCAACTCCTCCATTCGTACTGATGTGGATATATTAATTGCTGCTGTATCAATTGTATCATCATATCAGGCTACTCTCAAACCTATATAATATGTATAATTACCTATTCGAAAAAGTGCTCGATTGACGCAAAAAAAGCCTAAGGTATAATCTCAAAAGAGCAGAAAAATGAAAGAGGGGAAAATGTCATGAAAATGTCAAAGAGAATACTTGAGATCAAACCTTCAGCTACTTTAAGTATCTCAGCCAAGGCAAAAACAATGAAAGCGGAAGGCAAACCCATAATATCATTCAGCCTAGGAGAACCTGATTTCAATTCTCCTGAATGCGCATCAAAAGCCGCAATAGACGCTATCAACCGCGGTGAATCGCACTACACACTTAACTCCGGAATAATTGAACTCCGCAAGGAGATCTGCAACTACTACAAGAGACGTTTTGGCCTCGAATACACTCCTGACGAAGTGCTCGTAGCTCCCGGAGCAAAACCGCTCCTCTACGAGGCGCTCCAGATGCTTGTTGACCCCGGCGATGAGGTGCTCCTTTTCTCACCGGCATGGGTCAGCTATGTTGAACAGGTACATCTCGCCGGAGGCAAAGATGTCATAGTCGATACCCTCAAGACAGACCTTATACCCACAAAGGAAGCCATTGAGGCCGTCCTGAGCGATAAGACGGTGGGTATGATAATAAACTCGCCATCAAACCCTTCAGGGGCCATCTATAACGAAGAGACACTGAAAATGATCGCCGATGTGGCAAGGGAGAAGGACCTCTGGATCATCTTCGACGAGATATACGAGAGATTGGTCTACGCACCGGCAAAACATGTCAATATCCTCAACGTAGCCCCGGATCTCAGAGACAAGGTCATCATCATAAACGGCGCAAGCAAGGCCTATGCGATGACCGGCTGGCGTATCGGCTACGCACTTGCACCGAAACCTCTCATTGCCAAGATGAACACGCTGCAGACACACCTTACCTCAAATGCATCCTCGATAGCCCAGTGGGCAGCCTGGGGAGCAGTAAAAGACGCCGACCCGGATGTTGAAAAGATGCGCGAAGCTTTCGAGGAACGCCGCAAGGTCATCCTTGAGCTCGTCAGGAGCATGCCCTATGTAAAGGTCAGGGACCCGGAGGGCGCCTTCTACATCTTCATCGATGTAAGGGAGAGCCCGATCCCCGACGATATTAAGTTCTGCGAAAAACTCCTGGAGGAAAAATTTGTTGCCGCAGTTCCCGGCGCTGCGTTCTTCGCCCCCGGGTTTGTGAGATTCTCCTATGCGTGCTCAATGGAAAATATACGCGAGGGGATGCAGCGCCTAAAGGAATTCCTACAAGCTTTGTAGGCGCAATTGGGGCTTCTCGGAGCGCTAGCTTAGCAACATTTGCGGACCCTCGCTTCGACGTATGTTTAGTGCTTTGGCGAAGTGCGGCATGAAGATGCCGCGCGAAGCTGCGACCTTAAAAATGTCGCGGGAAGCAGTTGCGAAGCGATCGTAAGGGCAAAAAACCACTGTCAAAACAGCTTGATTACGGTGAAGATAATGTTTTCAGGGAGCGGGAGTATTCTGCTCCCTTCTTTATTATCAAATATTATTACCTAAAATTACTTGAAAAGTTTTCAATTCAAACTTTGGCGTTATCTTTTCATCGTCTCTCCCGGAAGCCTCCAAACGGGAGCCCAGTGTCTCTGGCTTCAAGTTATTGTTGCTTTTATTATTACTAAGACCCAAATCACTTGATCCCGGCATCTCAAAACGCATTCGAAATAGTTCGAGCACTAAGGTAAATTTTACAAGTTTTCCTAATCGGAAAACAGTGCTCTCCTGACAACTGCATACCGGGAAGACTATCAGGAGCTAAGTCCATTAGGTTTTTCAATCGTTTCACCATTGCTTCACTACAGTTTCACGCGACCGTATTTGTCGCAGTTTCACAATATTAACTTTGAAACTGCCTCTATTTGCCGTGCGCGGATCCACTCTCCTCTGGCCCTTCCTTCTATTCCTGCCGGGAGTTCCGCACGGGCTTTTTTCATTACATCAAGATACATCTCGCTGTTCTCAAGGAAGGGATAAGAGTCTATAGTACCCTCCGCTTTTGTTATGGCTATGCATCCGTCAATTCCTATGGGGTGATTTTGAAGTTTAGTAAGAGTATCCACGGCGACAGCGGGGGCTTTCCCTGTTGCGGGTTCAGGCAGATGCAGGGATGCGAACTCAGCGCACCTTCGCCATACACCCGGCAGCCTCAGCGTTCGATCGATCTCATCCAACAGATCTTCACGACCTTCAAGTGAGAGTCCAATCGATCTTACAAGCGAGGCAAACCTGACATCTGGCCGTTGGCATAGCTTCGCAGTCTTATCCAACAGACTCATCGCATAGCTGAAATCTTCCCCGCCATCTTCAGACTGCCTTTTCCAAATCTCACCAAGGGGAAGGATAACAGCAGCAATGACACCCGCCTCCGCCAGCATCGAGAAGAATATGGAGGGTCTGTCAGACATCATCGCCCTCTTCAATTCGCCAAAGATCCTTTCTTTCGGCTCGTACAGAAGTTCTGGGCCGCAGCATTCCATCATCTCAAGGGTCCGCATTTCAATAGTGAAATCGAATTCGGCTGCCTGCCTGGCAGCACGAAGAGCCCTTACGGGATCCTCACAGAAGTGATCAGAGGTCGCCCTTATTTTCTTTCCTTCGATGTCAGTCTGTCCGCCAAATGGGTCTATCAGCTTATCCTCTTCAGGCGACCATGCTATGCTGTTTATCGTAGTATCCCGCCTGAAAAGATCTTCTTCTATCTTTACGTCAGGTCCGTATTCGACCACAAATCCCTTATAGCCAATACCTTTTTTCTTCTCGGTCCGTGCCATGGCAACATCGCAGGGGCGGCCGTCAATGTATAAAATAAAGACCGGAAAGGAGTTTCCTGTTTTCTGAGCATCAGGAAAGCCTGAGGTAAAGTTGTTTTCGTTAATCCCGCAAACCACGTAATCCTTGTCGTGGGGGCAGCGCCCCATTAGCCTGTCCCGAACCCAGCCTCCCGCGACATAAGCTGTTCCACCGATCTCTGTGACTTTCCTGAGGAACTCTATCTCTGTCATCATTTGAATAATATAACACAGGGAGGCACTGCCTAAGCAATGCCTCCCTGAATATGTCTTATTTTTATGAAGCTATTTTTCCATTATTTCCTTTTCTTTATCAGCCAGCATCGCGTCTACCTTCTTGATAAATGCGTCTGTATGATCCTGGGCTTCCTTCTGATACTTCTTCAGGTCATCCTCAGTGATGATACTATCTTTCTCCATCTTCTTAAGAGAGTCTATGGCATCCCTGCGAACGTTGCGGATAGCTATCCTTGCTTCTTCAGCCGACTTGTTGACTATCTTGGACAGTTCAACACGGCGGGCCTGAGTAAGTTCGGGCAGGTTGAGACGTATTGTTTCTCCGTCGTTTTGTGGATTTATCCCAAGTGGGGAAGCCTGAATGGCTTTTTCAATTGCTTTCATAGCAGTCTTGTCCCAGGGGTTAATCATGATCTGACGCGCTTCCGGAACACTTACTGTGCCCATATTCTTAATAGGTGTGGCGGTTCCGAAGTAGTCGACCCTTATGTCTTCTACAAGGGCAGGATGAGCCCTTCCCGTCCTTATGCCCTGAAGCGTCCCCTTAAGGAACTCCAGCGTCTTTTCACTGCGGGTCATTAAGTCTTTCATCAAATTTTGAGGCACGCAGATCACTCCTTATAAGATTAATATACCGTTCCTGCAGGCATTCGATCAGTCTTGAAAACCTCAGCGGATCATCAGCCTACTCCACTCCAAGTCATCCGACCTGAACAATAGTATATACCAAATTTCACACAAAATGGGCGATTTTATTGGGCACTGCAATTGTTTTTAAGATTTCAGGCAAATAATCAGGGCTTCTTTTATATACTTCTTGAGCTAATCACTTACTGTCGATCCTATGTCCTGTCCTTCGATAAGAAGCTTTCTTAGGTTGCCTTTTTTATGAACGTCGAAAACGATTATCGGTATCTTATTTTCCTGGCAAAGCGAGAAGGCCGCAGCGTCCATGACCTTGAGCTGCATCCTCAGCGCATCCATGTAGGTAAGCTTTTTAAGACGCTTAGCATCGGGATACTTCTCCGGATCTTTGTCGTAAATACCGTCTACCTTGGTCGCCTTTATTAGACATTCGGCCCCTATCTCAGAAGCCCTTAAAGCTGCTGTTGTGTCTGTAGAGAAATAAGGGGAACCTGTTCCTGCGGCAAAGATGACGATCCTTCCCTTTTCCAGATGGCGTATCGCCCTCCTGCGGATCACAGTTTCAGCGACCTGCTTCATTTCAATGGCAGACTGTACCCTTGTCGGCTGACCGAGACGCTCAAGAGCATCCTGCAGGGCAAGTGCGTTTATGACGGTACCCAACATTCCCATATAATCGGCCTGCGCCCTCTCAACACTCACTGTCTGCGCACCGCGAATGATGTTTCCGCCACCGACTACCATAGAGATAGCAACACCTTCTCTTGCAACCTCTACTATCTCTTCGCATATCCCTCTGATAGCTTCGTAGTCCAGTCCAAAATGCGCATCACCTGCAAGTATCTCTCCCGAGAGTTTTAACAAAACACGATTATATTTTCGATCCATCAGGGCACACTCCTTGTTTATATTTTTTTAAATATATTGATCTAATGTAATAAAGCCGGGTAAATAATGATGCTGCTCAAATAATTATCCCGCATAAGCCCGCGACTTGTGCAGTTATTAACGTCCGTTTCCTGTAAAAGGTTATAAAAAAGAGCGAGGGATTCTCCCTCGCTCTTTTTATGAATTATTTTATCCTTCGATGATAAAACGGGAGAAGCGACCTACTTTAATGTTTTCTCCGATTTTAGCTATGTTCTCGACAACGAGATCCTTGATCTTTTTATCGGGATCACGGATGTACTTCTGCTCCATCAGGCAGTTCTCTTCGTAGAACTTATTAATACGGCCTTCTGCGATCTTGTCAAGCATCTTTTCAGGCTTGCCCTCTTCGAGAGCCTGTGCCTTGATGACTTCGATCTCGTGGTTCACTACGCACTCGGGCACATCTTCCGGCACGATAAAACCGGGGTTCGCCGCAGCGATCTGCATTGCGATCTCGTGGCCGAGTTGCTGGAACTCTTCTGTACGGGCAACAAAGTCTGTCTCGCAGTTGAGTTCTACAAGAACGCCAAGTTTTGCGTTGCTGTGGATATAACTGAAGATCATACCCTGAGCTGCGTTGCGTTCTGCCTTCTTTGCCGCTTTGGCAAGTCCCTTCTCGCGAAGGAAGTCAACTGCCTTGTCTATGTCGCCGCAGCACTCTACGAGCGCTTTTTTGCAGTCCATCATACCTACTGAGGTACGGGCGCGAAGTTCGGACACAAGTCCTGCTGTGATATCAGCCATCGTTAGTTAGTCTCCTTCCAGCCTTTCTGCTCCTCTATTGCCTTTACTGCTTCCTTGTCGATCTCCTCTACTACTGCATCAAGCTCTTCAGGGACAACAGTGGCTTCTTTTACTTCCTCTACCTCTGTTGCTTCGCTTGCGCTTTCGACCCTCGAATCCTGTCCCTGACGTCCTTCGATGAAGGCGTTGGCCATGAGTCCGACTACCAGCTCTATTGCGCGGATAGCGTCGTCATTTCCGGGGATCGGATAATCGATCACATCGGGGTCGCAGTTCGTGTCGACGATCGAGATTACTGGGATACCAAGCTTATGGGCCTCGAGGACTGCGATCGTTTCACGGCGCGGGTCGATGATGAAGAGTGCATCGGGGATGTCCTTCATATCCTTGATGCCGGAAAGATACTTCTCAAGCTTGTCTTTTTCCTTCCGAAGCTGGATGATTTCTTTTTTGGGATACTTGTTGATCGATCCGTCAGTTTCCATTCCCTGAAGTTCGACCATGCGGGTCACCCTGCGGCGGATCGTCGCAAAGTTGGTAAGAAGACCGCCCAGCCAGCGCTGGTTGATGTAATACTGTCCGGCCTTGAGTGCCTCTTCCCTGATCGGATCCTGCGCCTGGCGCTTTGTTCCGACAAAAAGAAGCGTGCCGCCTGACTTTGATACTTCGCGGACGAAGTCATAGGCTTTCTCAAGTCCTTTGACTGTCTTCTGAAGATCGATGATGTAGATGCCGTTGCGTTCCGTGAAGATATATGGCTTCATCTTCGGGTTCCAGCGCCTGGTCTGATGTCCGAAATGAACACCGCACTCAAGCAGCTGTTTCATACTTACTACTCCCATGTGTATCCCTCCTGTTTTTTCCTCCAGGCACTTCATCCCGCAAAAAAACCCTCTCGGGCAACATTCTTGCGATCCGCACCTGTGTGTTATGTACCGCTCCCCAGTATAACATGGAGATATTTATTTTTGCAAGCTCAAGAAAAGAAAGTCACAAAATTCAGTGTTTCAGCTGAAAAGCATTCCTGCGAGGCCTGCAGACTGTATCCGTTGCCCTGAGAAGGTATCCAGTATCTCTTTTCCCCTGACTGCATAGACGCGCCACGCAACGTTTATCGATCCTTCTGATACTGAGACATATCTGTTTCTGATGATTTTTTTCCAGCTCTTGAAATCATCAGGCACCGCTCCATACTCAGCGATCTCCTTTGCAAGCATCGGAGATATTTTGATATCCAGACGCTCTATTTCTTCGGCTTCCGGCATATAGTCCATCTCGGGCGTTACTGCCTTCCTATCTACAAGCGTCGTCTTCCCGTTATACCCGTCGACGATGACCACCTGATAGATATACCTGGGACCGTGCATCAGGCTTCTTTCAAGGATCTCAACAGGCGCGATGTAGACAGGGATAAAGATAAGTTTGTCTCCGGGCTCCGGTCTTTCCTTCATCGGCAGATATCCTGAAGGTTGGGCATCCATATTATTATCCTCCGGCTTATTTAAGGATCGTATTTACGAAAAGAGTGCTTTCTGCAGGGAGTCCAGTGACCCCATGGCACCCAAAAGACTCCGCTTACCGCTGCTTCCTTCCGGACCTGACGGGGTTCACGGGCTTTCGCCGCATAGGACTGGACACCCTGCAAAAAACACTCGCTTTTCATCGATATATGATAGCATAACATTATTCAAATGGCGTGCCTGTCGGGATTCGAACCCGAGACCTTCAGCTCCGGAGGCTGACACTCTATCCAGCTGAGCTACAGGCACAAGACCCGGAACAGAGGAAGTATAGCACATTAAGAATGGAGCTGTCACCGATGGACGACACTCTTTACATGAAAGAAGCCTTAAAAGAAGCAGAGAAAGCCTTTCAAAAGGGCGAGATCCCTGTCGGCGCTGTAATGGTCAGAAGCGGTGAGATCATAGGACGGGGATCGAACAACAGGTCGCTTGAAGACTCTCCTCTTGGGCATGCGGAGATCGTTGCAATGCAGCACGCTTCAAAAGTTCTTGATAACTGGAGATTTGACGACTGCGTTCTCTACGTGACTCTGGAGCCATGCGTTATGTGTGCCGGCGCGATGGTACAGTCGAGGCTCGGGACTCTCGTTTACGGCGCAAGTGACCCTAAGGCCGGTGCGGTAGGTTCGCTTTATAATATTCTCAGAGATCCGAGAATGTACCACAGGTGCGTTGTGAGGTCAGGAATATTGAAAGATGAGTGTGCAGAATTGCTCCGGATTTTTTTCCAAAAAAGGCGAACTTAAGTGGTTTGATCCATTTTGACATTCACTATGGAATAAGCTATAATGCGCTCCGTCAGTTTGTTATAGGTAGTTGATGCGACACATGCGGAGAGGTGGCTGAGTGGTCGAAGGCGCTCGCCTGGAAAGTGAGTGAACGGCTTATCCCCGTTCCAAGGGTTCAAATCCCTTCCTCTCCGCCATTTTGTATCGATCCAGACAAGCTGTTTTTTTATATTCAACGGAGGGGTGGCCGAGTGGTCGAAGGCGGGCGACTCGAAATCGTCTTGGCGGTGCTGAACTGTCACGTGGGTTCAAATCCCACCCTCTCCGCCATATTTTTACCAGAACCTGTTTTCTGACACATGAAATTATCCAGTAAAAAAATAAAGTTGGGAAGGCAAATAAAGCCGACCCAACTTTTTAATATATCATCCGTAATTTTTGTATTATGAGCGATTCTGTTCTTCCAGTTTTTTTCTGATCTCCAGAGAGGCTTCTGTTTTGCCGAGCCCCCCGAATGTGCAGCGAAGTTCCAGCGGCAGTTTCAGGCCTATATCGTACATCGCTTTTATCGTCTGATCCAATGGAATGACCTTATCGTACCCCGCCAATGCCATGTTTGCACTGGATATGGCATTGGAACCTCCCATGATATTCTTGCCGAGACAGGGAACTTCAACCCGATTGGCTACAGGATCACATGCAAGACCTGTTACATTCTGCAGCGCAATAGAAGCTGCATTTATACATTCTTCCACTGTTCCTCCCAGCATTTGGGCAACTCCTGCAGCAGCCATTGATGAGCCTGCACCGCACTCGACCTGACAACCGGCAACTTCTGCAGCAAAAGTTGCTGACTCAGCTATAAATATCCCGATCAACCCTGCCGCCAGCATTCCTTTGGTTATTTCATCTTTTGAGGCTCCGATAGATCTGCCAACGCCAATCAGAGTCCCGGGAAGGCACCCGCATGATCCTGCTGTAGGAGCAGCAACTATAACGCCCATCGAACTTTTGACTTCCATTATCGCAGTTATGTACTTAATTACTGTATTAAGCAGGTCACACGGAACCAGTTTCTTCTTCCTTGTTCCTTCGTCAATTTTATACGACTGATATCCCAGTATTCTGTCTTTATATTCAGTACCGCTAAGCCCCGCTTCAATAGCGTTCTCCATGATCGAGACCAGATCTGACATCTTTTGAAATACATCTTCTTCACTGGTATTTCCTCTGCAGCTTTCATACCGGACAGCAAATTCCCACAGTTCCCCGGGATCGGTCTTTGCAAGTTCGATCAATTCCTCAGAGGTCAGAAACGGAACCTTACATCCTGCACTGGAGTGAGTAGGAAGTATCGGTTCAATATAAACGATGTCAATTATGAAATCATCTTTTTTAAGTGGATCCAACGCATCCAAAGAGGGTTTTTCTGCAAACTTCAATTCAAAGAGGGCATGCTGCTCTTTTTTGTCGGTCAGCACAAAATCAAAGCCGGGGAGATAAGATCTGATCATCTCCAAAATATCATCGGAACTTTTTTCAGAGCAGTCTGCCGTGATCAATATTTCGTAAAAATCTCCCGCTATGTTTAATTGAAATCCATCATATTTCTGCATCTCGATCATGCCACCGCCAACAGATACAGCTTCCCAGTCATGTGAATATCCATCCTCACTTCTTGCGGATATCCTGTAGTTGTTGGGGTGGACCGCACCGTAATCAAGAATCCTAAATTCTATGTTTATTCCTGCATTATGCGCAAACTCTGCATAATTTGAAACATTAGGATCAGTAACAGGCATGCCGAGAATACCGCTCACAAATCCCATGTCTGTTCCGTGACCGTCGTGAGACTCGGCAAGCGATCCGTTTACATCAAAATCAACAACAACTTCTTTTACATTGTTGTTAAGAGACTGCCGCACAATATCAGCGATTCGCGAAGCCCCTGCGACATGAGAACTGGACGGACCTCTCATTACCGGCCCGATAACGTCATTAAATATGCTTGAGGGAAGTTTTTCCATCATGATCTCTCCTTCTACCAGCTGATAAATCCATTTTTTAGCTTGTCATCTTCTTCAACGATCAGGTGGTTGAATCCTGTGATATGGACATCCCTGCACGAAATCCTCGGGATAACCGCATTTATCCCGTTTAAATCGATCTCGCGCAGAACTGAAGCTGTGAATTTTCCTCCATAAATACTTTTCTGACAAAACGTTTCATTAAGACCTATCTTACCCCTAAAATACCGCTGTGCGATACGGGTTGATGTACCTGTACCACAGGGAGAAATATCTGCCTGGGCATCTCCAAAAATACACTGACACAAATAATCTCCATTTTCATCTGGAGTATTCTTCGCAAAAAGCAATTGATCCATGTAATTTATTGACTTATTAACAGGGTGCTGTACTTTGATCACTTCATTAGCGGAAACAAGGATTATTTTGCTTAACTTACGCAATTCATCCATATTGTCTCTGGAAATCTCCATATCTAACGTATCGATGTCTACGATAGTAAAGAAATTTCCTCCAAATCCTATATCAACACTGATATTTCCAACTTTAGGAACTTCAATTTTCAGGTCTTTGCGATATAAAAAGGCAGGAACGTTTTCAAACGAAATGCGTTGAACGTCTCCGTTTTTTATTTCAACAAATACTGTAACTATACCGCTGGGTGTTTCAAGTTTAATTATTGTTTCAGGTTCTGTCCTTCGTACCATGCCTGTTTCCACAAGTGCTTTTGCAACGGAAAAAGTACCGGCACCGCACATTGGCTGATATGTGAGTGCATCAATATAAAACAGTCCGTAATCAGCATCCGGAGAGCAAGGCTCCGTCAGTACTGCTCCAACCAAAGAAAGAAAGCCCCTGGGCTGCTGCATCAGACATGTTCTTATCCAGTCATAATGAGTCTTCATATATTTCATTTTATCTTCGATGGAATCACCTTTCAGAGGCGGGATACCCGAAGTGATGACTCTTATCGGAGTACCTGTAGTATGTGCATCTACTGCAAATATCGATTGAGTATTACGCATTGATATATCCTCTCTGTCTTTCATAATCGTTGTATATCAAAATACCCTTCCTACACCTGCTTTGACAGCTTTTTTATAAACATTGTAAGCAATAACTATGTCGAGAGTTGCAAAACCAACCGTCTTCATAAGCGTGATCTGTTTACTGTCCGTGCGCCCTATAACTTTGCCAAGGATCAGATCTCCAAGTTCACCGGTTATAGATTCCTTCTTAAACTTACCCTCCGATATAGGTATAAGAAACTCTCCTGCCTCAGACATTATGGCTTCTGTATTGTCTATAAAAATTTTGTCGGCGTGCGTCACCGTATATTCATCAAGCTCACGCTTATGCGGCATAAAGACTCCAACAGCATTAATATGAGTCCCCCTTTTGATTTTTCGTCCGTCAAATACAGGATCAGCACTTGTAGTAACAGTAGTGATTATGTCGGCGCAATCGACCGCCTCATCTGAAGAAACCGCACCAACCAGCTTAGCATTGAACTTCTCAGCAAGAGCAGATGCTCTGTCGATAAATGACGCTGTCCATTCATGGTTGGAGTCGTAAATGCGTACCTCTGATAATTTCCTTACTGTCAATAAAGCTTCAAGCTGTGACATTGCCTGTCCTCCGGTCCCGAAGAGCGCGGCAGTTTTCGCGTCTTTATTTGCAAGGAATTTTGTTGCCAGTCCTGACACTGCTCCCGTTCGCATACGAGTAAGTTCAGTACCGTCAAGCATTGCGTTGACCACTCCTGTTTCAGGGTCTGTCAGCAGTGTTGTTGCTGTTACCGCGGGCATACCTTTCTTCGCGTTATCGGGGTATGTTGATACGATTTTTATACCGGCAACGGGGAAATCTTTGATAAGAGCAGGCATGAAAGATGTGATGCCATTTTTTTTAACTTCGAAATTTATACGTACCGGAACTTCCGTACCACCGTTGCTTTGAATAACAAAAGCATCTTCATTTGAATTTATTGCATCCTCCATTGTGAATACTTTTCTTATATCTTCAGCGTTTAAAACCAACATATTGAAACACCCCATTAATTTTTAATTTGTCATAAAAAATAAAAAAACTCCCTCTCCTGATAGTTGAAACAGGTTTGGGAGTTTTATATTAACATTCGCTATCTGCATTTTATATAACTTACAATGCCTGCAGGCTAATTATCGAATCAGGTTGACCAAAACCAAAGAGACCCACGGAACATACGTAACCAACATCAGCACTAAAATCATAGTTCCCAAAAACGGCAACGCAGCCTTTGATACCTTTTCAAAAGGCACCTTAGATATGTTGGTAGCTGAGAAAAGACAGACGCCAACAGGCGGGGTCGCAAGTCCGATAGTAAGGTTGATACAGACTATCATTCCGGCCACTATCGGATCTACGCCCATTTTAGCAAGAGCAGGAGCCAATATCGGGCCTACAAGCATAATTGCAGGAGCGCTGTCCATGAACATGCCTACGACAAGAAGAGCTAAATTTATCATCAAGAGCTTTAGCCATAGGGAGACATTCATCGCTAGAAGTGCTTCAGTGAGTCTTAAAGCAACCCTTTCGTTTGTAAGGACCCATCCGAAGGCATAACAGGTACCTACCAGCAGCATAACTGATCCGCTGTCTATAGCACTTTCCAAAAGGATCTTCGGCAACTGTCTCCATGCTATCGTCTTATATATGAACATTGAGAGGACAAAAGCATACAGAGCGGCCATTGCAGCAGCTTCAGTCGGCGTGAAAATCCCTGAGGTTATCCCTCCGAGAATGAAAACAGGCAGTATCAAGCAAAGTATCGATTCTTTGATTGCTTTAAGCCTTCCTTTCCATGAAGTCCGCGGGAGGCGAGGATAATTATCACGCTTTGCGTATACATAAACAACTGACATCAATGCAATAGCCATCAATATTCCAGGCAAAATACCCGCCACAAAAAGATCCCCAATGGGAACACGGCTAACAGCTCCATAAAGAACAAACGCAAGGCTCGGAGGAATTACCGGCGCCATTGTTGATGCAACAGCTGTCAATCCTGCGCTGAAGTCTGCCGGGTAACCTTCCTTTTTTAGTGAGGGGATCATTACAGATCCAACAGCTGAAGTTGCTGCTACTGCCGAACCGGAGACTGCACCGAAAAAGGCACAAACCATTACATCGACCATCGCCAGTCCGCCCCTTATGTGACCTACAAAAGCCTGTGCAAGCTTGATCAGCCTCTCTGTAATGCCACCATTGTTCATTAGGTTGCCTGCAAGAACAAAAAAAGGCAGGCACATTAAAAGAAATGAATCCATTCCGCGTACAACTCGAGACGGAACCAGCAGCCAGGAAACATCACCGCCCATTGCGAGAATATACGCTATTGTTGAGAGGATCAAAACAAAAGATATTGGGACACTTAAAAACAGAAGAGGGAAAAATGTGGCAAATAAAATCCAGCTCATTTACGCAGCCCTCCCAAAAAAATCACGAATTCGATTTTCCGTGAATTTACCGTGTAATATAAGTTCCAACAACTGGACAGTACTATAGAAAAGCATCATAGCACCGCTTACAGGCACAGAAAGATAAAGCACTGCTGCTGACACGGGAAAAGACGTTGCAGTCTGTCCGGCACTATAAACATCCATGGTTTGCTCAGCTCCGTAAACTGTAAGGATATACACTGCCAGTATCATAAAAATCTGGGCCATCAATTTAACTATAAACTGGGCTTTGCCCTTTATGTTGTTTACAAGTATGTCTACACCAATGTTCAAATGAGAATGGACAGCACAGGCAGAAGCGAGCATAGTGCTCCATATGAATAGATATCTGCCCATTTCTTCTGCCCATTGAAAAGAATGTGAGAAAAAAAACCTTGATATGACCTGCATACACACAAGAACTGACATAACCGCAAATGTCAGAATAGCTATCACAGAGGCAAGCCTGTCAAGTTTATCTTCAATGTAATGCAGCTTCTTTAAGATAAGTTCCATGTTGAAACACAGCCTTTCGATCAAAGATCCTATAATCTGTATAGTCGTGGACGGTCCTAGCGACGCAGGACCGCCCGCAAACAAGGAACAAGCTTGTTTGTAACTATTTTGTCTTGTTGATCTGATCTACAATAGGTTTCCAATGAGGATATTTTTTGAAGTAGTTGGCATATACAGGCTGAACAGCTTTCACCCATTCATTACGGTCTTTAGGATATGTAGCAGTAATCTTCTTTTCTTTTTCAAGTTTCTTGGTCAGTTCCATCTCGGTATTCCAGAACCACTCTCTCTGATACTTACCGGCTGCCACCGCTGCATTCTTTACGATCTTGCGTTCCTCTTCGTTAAGTCCGTTCCATAGCTTCTCGCTTGCAAGCACAACTCCTGAAGAATAAAAATGCTGGATCATGCAGACATAAGGCTGGATCGCAAGGTATCCTACGCTGTTGGCAACATAGACACCGTTATCCTGGCCGCTTACAAGACCTGTCTGGATACTGCTGTAGATTTCACCTGAAGGAATAGGAGTAGGAACAGCTCCGAGTGCCTTGTACATATCAGCGTTCATGTCGTTCATCATAATGCGCAGTTTAAGTCCCTTCATATCTGCAAGAGTTTTGATCGGGCGCTTGTTGTTTGTAATTTCACGCCATCCGTCTTCAGCAAATGCAAGCGCTTTGATATGCGAAGAATCGAACTGTTTAAGCAACTTTTCACCTATTGGTCCCATGAGAACTTTATTTACATGATTTGTATCGCGGAAAAGAAAAGGCATGTCAAGAAGCATGACGTCTTTAACAAAAGCAGAAAGGCTTCCCGTTGATGTCCAGGCCATATCCAGGTTGCCGGAACGGACCATCTCAGCAGCTTCTACTTCGTCTGTCGTCATGTCACCAGCATATATTTCAACTTTAATTTTTCCTTTACTGGCCTTATCGACAAGTTCCTTAAACTTTTGGGCACCTATATCAAAGTTGCTGTCAGGAGGAAGAACGTGAGCAAGTTTTATCGTGCGGGCCGCTACTGCGGCATCTGATGCCGCTGGGGCAACCAAGCAGGAAAAACTTGCTGTTACAATGGCAAACATGATTATAAGTGCTGAATGAATACCTTTAACTTTCATTTTAACGATCCCCTTTGCTTTTCAGTGTATGTTTCTAAGATTTCTTACTTTCTCAGTACAAACCATAATCTTTTATTGCCGGTGGTATCCCCCTCTCATAGCTGAATTTATTATTTAAATCAGAAAACCCTCACTTAGCGGATCCTCAGGATCAAGTACCAGTTGGTTGAAACCTGTGATCCAGGCAGGGCCAGCTATTCTGGGAACGATTCCCTTGATGCTTCCAATTTCTGTCAGTCCGTCTATCGATCCATAAAATGTGGTATCAAGTATGCTGCTATTCACTAATGTCTCTTCAGGAGCCATCTGTCCACGTCCGTAAAGAAGTGCCATTCTTGCTGACGTCCCTGTTCCGCACGGAGAACGGTCAATTGCAGAATCTGCAAATACACATGTCTCTTTGGATTTCCAGCCAGTGCTTATCTTTTCTGAAGGTCCGGTAACTATGACTCCGTAGATACCTTTTATGCCTGGATTTTCAGGATGCACTACATTTAATTCCCTGTTGCCCCAATCCTTCAGCCACATCGAATGCTTTGCTATCAAAGAACCATGTTCAGGTATTACTTCAAGTCCCAAATCTTTTGCTTCGACAAAAATGTAGAAACCTCCGCCAAAGGAGACCGCGACTTTAACCTTGCCTATAGTTGGAATATCGACCTCAATGTTGTCCTTGTAAAGAAAAGAAGGAACATTTTGAAAAGAAACTTCTTTAACTCTTCCGTTTTCCACAATGGCTCTTGCTGTTACACGTCCGGCAGGAGCATCTATCCTGACTGTGTTTTCTCCTTCTGTGACAGGAATTACACCTGTCTCAACAAGTACTTTTACTACCCCTATGGTTCCATGACCACACATGGTAGCCTGTCCTGTAGTGTGAGTGTATAAAACTCCGACGTGGCCATCGTCAGTTACAGGAGGCGTAAGGATCGCGCCGAACATGTCCTTGTGCCCTCTTGGTTCACGCATCAGGAAGTTTCTGACTCCGTTCAAATTCTCATCAAACCATTCCATTTTATCGAGCATTGTTGAACCGGGAATTTTAGGGAGCCCCGAAACCACAACTCTTATCGGTTCTCCAGCGGTATGAGCATCAACTACATTAATAGATCTGATAAATTGCATCATAAAAATAGCACCTCGGTTGTGGTATACTTCTGATGTCTGATTAGCAGATATCAGATAAGTAGATTTTATATTTTATAAACATTTTGTCAAGCAGTTAAAATTATGCAATTAAGGAAAATATTGTTTGAAATGATTATTGGTTAAATAATATTAAGGTCCGCATTCTAATTTTTTAATAAAAATAAGTTTTTTAGAATTTGTTTATAGTAGAATATATACAGCTGAAACTTTATAATTCTTGCTGCGCCCTTCAATTTACAATGTAAAATAAATGATCAGGAGAGGTCTTGGAGATGAACTTAAAAAGGGAAAACACACTGTCTCAGTTAGTTCTTGAGAACATTCAAAACTCTATCCGGGATGGTGAGTTCAAACCAGGGGAATGCTTGCCTTCTGAGCGCGAGTTGGCTGAAAGATATGGTGTCGGTAAATCAAGCATACGTGAAGCGATCAAGATGCTGCAGGTGTTGGGTGTAGCTGAATCTTCACAGGGAAAAGGCACTTATTTGAGGGAAACTCTGGGCACTCAGATTTTAAGACCACTCTTGCTGGATATGATGCTTCAACGTTCAAACGCAGAGGAATTATATGAATTCAGGGTGATTTTTGACATCGCTGCTTTAAAACTTGCCATAACTAAAGCAACTGAAGATGAGAAACATATCATCCGTCAAAAATTTCATGAATATAAAACTCTTTCTGAAGCCCATATACCGGCGGCAGACCAGGCAGATCAGGAATTTCACAAGATAATACTTAATGCGACCAGAAATCAATTTGTTATCAAAATGGGAACACTTGTCATGGAATTATGCAGACCATATTCCAAAAAGGGCAATGATGTTCTGGACAAAACAGTAATGGATAATCACGAAAAAATGATGGAGATATTTTGCTCAGGTGATACAACTAATATTGAAGATGTCATAAGAAATTCCCTGATCGTATTCCGTCATATATTGGACAATGGATTACACAAAGATATCTAAGCGAATTTTCTTAAATCAAACATAAAAATCAAGCGGCTTGCCAAAAGACAGGCCGCTTTTTATGGTCACGTTTGAAAACGAAAACTTAATGCACTGCGGCAAGAATTTTATTGTTTGCTCCAGATTCCGTTGGTTAATACATACGTGCCTGCTCCTCCTGCACTGTATGCTGCCGTAAAAGAAGAATGATAAGGGAAAACACTGCCTTCAAGATAAACACCCTGGCCGATAGTGATTTTCGTCAGATCGTTCCCGGAAAACGCTCCCCAATCTATTCTTGTCAAACTGTTAGGCAAGATTATCTCTGTTAGTTCGTTATCCTTGAAAGCCCTCGCGTGTATGCGCGTGATGCCCTCTTCTATAACTACTGACGTCAGAGCTTTATCTTTAAATACATCCTGGTAAATAGATGTAACAGGGATCCCATTTATTTCCGCAGGAATTACTATATCCTTTTCATCTCCACTGTATGTGCCTGTGATAACACCCGCACGTCCTCCGCTTTCCTCTATGATGATTTCCGACGCGGTCACAACATGGCTGTCTGTAGCAGGTCCCGGTGCAGATGTATAAGTCATGGTCCATTTTTGATCAGCGATATTCCATGAAAAAGAGTTGTTTTCAACATTGGGGACAGGAATCCTGTCAATATATCCCTCTTCAAAAAGAGCTGTCAATCGTTCATGGTCCGTTGTAAGACCCTCAAAAACATCCCCACCTGACGTGCCGTTGTTCAAAGTTTTGTAAAGATTCGTTGCAGAATTCAATGTCTTTAACGATGCTGCATCCGCAGCTTTATCGGTCTTATTCAACATTGGGGACAATTGCAGCAAAAATACTGCCGCAAGGACCGCAATCAGCGACAGGACAACAAGCAGTTCAGGCAATGTGAAGCCCTTGTGCGTACCTCTCTTAGAAGTTAAAATTTTATCCGCCTCCGTGGTGGAAATAATAAGTAGATTGTAAATCCGGGATCCAATTAATCTCAGGAAATCCTTTCCTGGAGTTAACAGTCATGCAAAATGTGCTTTTTATAGCTCGTTTTGCAAAAGCGGCCTCTTTTCACGAATCTCACGAAGATAATTCAGGTCTGTCTCCACATCCGCAACTGCTTTTTCGTGGATAGGAAACTCTACTATTATATCCCAGTTCGAATCTACGGCATATGATCCTCCAAAGTATATCGAAGCGGAGGAGGCGGACCGTTTACGGTATACGGCACAGCCCGTCAGAGAAAACACTGCCATTTGGGTCAGTTTTTTCCAGTTCGATAAACACTTTCCCCGTCTACTCTTTCCGGCACCGCGGCTGCCAAGATGTAAAAAATCACTTCAGTTCCCAGCTTAACCGCAAAAAATAACGTCCATTATGTACCACAGATCTTTGCAGACGAACATCCCAGCCCTGCAGTAGAGAGCTTCTGCAACTGTAACTTTATCACCTTCGCTGAATGTAAGGTGTTAGGAATAGTGTGCATAGTTGCTTAGGTTGATTTTCCTGTGTAAAGCAGGGCTCTTTCCTCTAAGAAGTATTCAAGTACAATACAGGATTACTTTACGGGTTGCTCTATAAGAGGATAGCTCATCAGAACATCGCACCCGCTGTTTCGAGTCTTCTCTGCAAAGAGAGAAAGTACCTTAGTGGATATCGTCTCTTTGATCTCGTATCCGGAAAGATAAGGTTCGGTAAATACCAGAAGCAAACTCCCGTTTTTTGTTCAATCATTGAGCAGGAACAAACCCCTCTTCATGCTATTTTTCTACATCGGATACCACAGACGCGACCTGTGCCACTGTTATCTTGAAACTCACCTTTTATATAACCTGATTTGATAATTGAATAAATGTTGAAATTATACGTGCTCATCTCAGCATACTCTATAGCCTTGATTTTGCGCCTACAGAAAAATTCTGTTTCTTCTGTTGCACTGATAATTTTTACTGCATTATTATTTTTAAATTATCAAAAGTAGATTATTTTTCAACGCAAGGACATTTCACAAAAAATACATATTGAATAATTACTAAAGTACATGATATACTGCATTCGGTGAATGCATTCTAGTTTTGTTGTATCCGTTCTTTGATTCTACTGAGAGGAGGCAAGGCCCTAATTTATTATTTGTTCCAAGCAAATGCGTATATACATAAAACATAAAAATTTCAGGGGATGGTGAATATTCATGCACACACTTGAACATGTTTCAGAAATGCTTTGGATAGTTGCTGCTTATTTAGCCTCAATGATTATCGTTGGCGCTTATTTTTACAGAAAAGCGAAAAAAAGCGGTCCTGAAACAAGAGATGATTTCCTCCTTGCTGGGAGGGGGCTTGGAAAAATCGTTGCTATAGGAACTATTTTTGCCACCTATCTTGGCGGCGGCACTGTAACAGGCGGAGGAAACTCTTTAGCTTACAATTTTGGTCTCTGGCCAGGTATTTGTTTTATGCTTCCTGCAATTTTCGGTCTGATAATACTCTTGCTGTTGAGCAGAAAAATACGTGAAAGCAATTGTTATACTACAGCTCAGCTTCTTGAAAATTCTTACGGAAAAGGCGCCAGAACTCTTGCTGCAGGAATTATAGCAATCGCATTTGTCTCCATTGTTTCATATCAGTATAGGGGTCTTGGGTTTGTCCTTAACGTAACTACCGGTTTGCCCGTTGAAACATGTACCCTTATTTGCGCCGTAATAGTAATAGCTCTAGCATTCTCAGGCGGGCTCAAGACTGTAGCTGCAACAGATGCAATGAGTGCTTTTGTAATGCTCATTGGCCTCATTATTGCTCTTCCGACACTTCTTAACATCGTTGGAGGTTTTTCATGGATAAAAGAGACCGCAACCCCTGAACAACTAAGCTTTTTGGGTGGACAGACTTTTATTGGATGGTTAAGCGCATATCTTCCTCTCGCTTTTCTGACAGTTGGAGACCAGAACTTCTACCAGAGGATAAACGCTGCAAAAGATTTAAAAACAGCACGAATTGGTCTTCTGGGATGCATGATCGCATGTATCCTTGTAATGCCGATCATAGCAACAATATCTCTTATTGGCAGGCTTTACTTCGGGACAAACATATCTGCAGGACAATCTCTTATTTCCACAGCGACACTTTTGCCTGTTTTCTGGGGTGGCATGCTCTTGTCTGCCGCATCAGCGTTCATTATTACTACCGGAGATTCTTATCTTCTTTCTGCATCATCGAATATAACTGTAGATATATACTCCGAAATTATTAACCCTAAGGCGACTGAAAAACAGCAGGTTTTTGTTACAAGGGCGTTTATTCTGGTTGCCGGCATAGTGGCTTATATAATTCTGCAGTTTTATCCAAGTATACTTGCGATCCAGTACATGTCTTACACTATTTACGCAGCAGCAATAACACCAGCTGTACTTTGCGCGTTAGTATGGCCAAAGGTTACTAAGATTGGCGGACTTGCATCAATGATAGGAGGAAGTTTGTTCACTATCATCTGGGAAATATTAAAATTCCCGTTTGGACTTCAGACAATATTAGTCGCACTTCCTCTGTCTTTCGTTATCATCATTGTAGTATCACTATTGACACAACCCAAGCCGAATAGAATATAAAGTTTTTTAGCATGGAAGTCGTGATTTAATATAAATTATTATGACTTCCATGCTTCTTTCCTCACTAACAAATAATTAAGGGAGGGGCAATATAACAAATGAAAAAATTTACAAAAATCAAATGCGGAAAATTATACGATGGGTTGAATGCAATGCTCCAGGAAAATATGGAGGTTCTCATAGAAGGGGAAAGGATAATAGAAGTAGGGCACAATCTCGCATGTCCTGAAAATACGACCTTAATAGATCTACTCGATTCAACCGTTACACCTGGAATGATAGATGCCCATATGCATCCTCAGTATTTCCACTGGAAAGACGTTTACGCAGATACAGTTTTTAATTCAGACGGATACCGTGCCCTTGCAACAGCAGAATGCGTTAGAAAAACTCTGATGGCAGGATTTACCACTATTCGTTCACTCGGCTGGTTTAGAGAGGCATACGAGCTGGATGTTAAACGAGCAATAGATGAGGGATATATTAGTGGATCACGTATGATTGTCTCTTCTCATTTTTTATGTACGACCGGAAGTCATGGAGACATGACACAAGTTGTAAGAAATAACCCCTATTTGTCTGATTACATGATGACTCAGTATCCAACATGTGGAGATGGTCCAGATTTCTTTACATCTGCAGTACGTAGAGAGAAAAAAATGGGTGCAGACTTTCTTAAAATAATGGCCACAGGTGGATTTGCCACACCAAATGACGACCCAGAAGACATACAGTTAAATGATGAAGAATTCAAAGCAATTTTTGACACTGCCAAAGAAGTTAAAATTTCTGTAACAGCTCATGCATATGGACCAAAACTGATGAAAAAATTGATTGGATACGGAATTACAGGAGTTGAACACGGCTCGCTTATGGATAGCGAGACAGCAAAAATGTTCGAAGAGACCGGAACTTATCTCGTACCAACTTTCATGCCGTATGAAGATGCAATACATCCCGATCAGGAAAGCCTGGCTAAAAAGAGCCCCGAATACAGGAGAAAACTTGGAATATACCAAGATCAACTCATAAAAGGCAGAGAGATAATCATAAACAGCAAGATCAAGCTTGGATATGGTACAGATATGGTCGCAGTCCACAATAATTACGAAAGTGGCTGGGAATATAACGCGTGGCTCAATAATGGAATGGATCCTTTCAGAGCATTGGAAGCCGCCACAAGAATCAACGCTGAAATATGCGAGATATCGGACAAAGTCGGGACGATAGAACCAGGCAAGCTGGCAGACATCGCAGGATGGAAAAGAGACCTTATAAGAGACCCCGATGCTCTCCGTGACTGCTCATTTGTTATGAAAGAAGGTAAGGTCTATCCTCCCGAAAGCAGGATCAATGACTGACAGACATTAAAAATTAGTTGAATCAAGGCTACTTAAGACCACAGACGTGGAAAAAAATTTCTTTGTCTGTGGTCTTTTTTCTTTTAGGCTTGATTTACATGAAATAATTTGGATTGTACTATCTGGATGTATAATAAATTATTATTGTCTATTTTAGGAGTGTACTCGTCGTGTATATCAAGAGCAATAAAAGAAAACTTCAGGCACAGGGAACAAAAAAGAAAATTTTCGATGTAGCACATCAGAAATTCAGAGAAAAAGGCTTCAACAACGTCACTATCGAAGAAATTGCTGAGTCAGCGGAAATATCAGTTGGTTCTCTGTATCATCATTTCAAAAACAAATACGAATTGCTTATTGCCTGGCACGCTCGTCTTGATGAACTTTACTGTAATTATTTTGATAAACTAACAACATCTCCTGATTCTAAAGATAAAAACACCCTTGAAATAATTAAAGAAATGATGCTCTACATGAATGAAACATGTATATATTATGGAGCAGAATATATTGGAGTTGTATATTCTTATATGCTTTCAAACCCTGATTTTGCTAAGATAATGACTGACCGCAGGCGCACTTATTTCAAAATAATGACCAATTTGATGAAAGAAGGTCAGAAAAAAGGAGAAATTAGGAAGGATATACCTGTTAAACAGCTTGTAACTGATATCACTATTATAAGTAGGGGTTGCTTAACTGATTGGGCAATCGAGAGTTCACCTGATGACATGAGAACGCACACTACATCAGTACTGGGCTGCTATCTCCGCGGTATAGCCAGCAGCGCTGCAGATGAACAGTAAGGGTTTTGAACTTTTTTAGTATTTCACAGCCCAACCAGAGGGCACTAATGCCGGGGACGCGGCGCATTTGCGTCCCCGGGTTTTATGGAGAGAGTTGCAGCAGAAGTTGTTGTTATTTTTCGCGCGATATTACAATCTTGATGTCTTCGGGCTTTCCAAAATATACCCAGGATGTAACAAGTATATCAACGCCGGTAGCTGCGTATTCTGCCGCATTTGAAGCATTTATTCCTCCCGCGGCAGCAATTTTGACACTTTGATTGATTCCACGGGCAATTTTTACAAATTTTTCCAGTTCGTCATACTCAAACCTTTCACATTGCACAACATCCGTTCCCGCTTTAACATATGCGATAGCTTCTTCAAAAGAATTAGCTTCAACAGCAATTTTTTTCTCAGGGAACCTCTCCGCCATAACAGGGATAAGTCCTATAAAATTGTTCACAAAAACCCGATGCTGTTCAAATACAAGTATAGAATCCGATAATCCCAATCTGTGGATAGACGCGCCTCCTGCAAGAGCTGCCTTTATTGACAAAGCCTTTCCTCCCGGAAAGTGTTTTCTTGTTACAGATACATGAACTGACGGATTGGCCGTTCTGGCGTTTTTAAGCATAGCGGCAGTTCTTGTGGCAATACCTGACGAATATTCCATGATATTCTGTGCCTGTTTCCAACATGAATGAATGGCTCCAGCGGTTCCACGCACACGCAGAAATATTTGCCCACCTTCTGTCAAACTTCCGCTGTGGACATAATATTTCGACACTGGAACCTGTTTTTTCAAACAATCGCGAAGCTTCCTCAACACCAGCCAAAATGCAATTCTTTTTAGGATGGCATTCAAGCATGGCGGGAACAGATTCTATGTTCATCGACATTACTGTCAGGTCCATAAGCTGGAGGTCTTCTTCCATAAGCGAGCTAAGATAGTTATCAGATATGTGGAACATGTCAGGACTCCTTTTTCTTTTGTAATTTTTCAAGAGCTACAAATAACAGCAATCCAAAAACTGCAAGTAAGAGGCACAGAGTTCCTGCCTCATCAAATTCTCCGCGCGACACACGATTGAATATCTCGAGAGATATTGTATTTGTGCGCCCTGAAATATTGCCGCCTACCATCATGGTTATGCCAACTTCACCCGATGCCCGCGCAGATCCAAGCAAAAGCCCGGAAGCTATAGTACTGCGGACAAGCGGGACGGTAACAAAAATAAAGGTTCTGAACGGATCGCATCCGGACACACGCGCCGCCTCTTCAAGTTTAAGTACCATTTCGCCTCTCATTGCAGCCTGAAGAGGCCTTACTAACATAGGAAGTCCGGCGATAAAGGCTGCAAGAAAAACCCCCGTATGCGAAAACACTAAACGAAATCCGGTATGTTCTTCCAGTACCCCTCCTATTCCTGAACGGCCAAAGGTCATAAGCAAGATGTAGCCAAGCGCGACCGGCGGAAATACCAGTGGCAAAGTCACTAAAAAAGATACCAGCTTTGAAATGAATCCTTCAGATCTGCTGATCCAAAAAGCAAGAGGAACACCAAGCAAAAGGAACATTACTATGCTTACTAAGCAGGTCTTTATTGTCAGGCAAATAGGATAAACAAGCGATGGATCCAGCAGATAATCTATTGTAATTTCCTCCTGCTTACCAGACTCCGTGTTTTTTCAATATTTCTTTACCTTTTTCTGTCTTAAGAAAATCAATGAAAGAATTGACCTCCGGTTTCGCCTGTTGCCCCTTAACAACAGCAGCCACCATATTTAATGGAGGATAACCGCTTTCTATCTCAAGAAATCCCCCTATTTTTCCCTTGCCTGACCTCACTACAACACGGTTGACAAAACCGGCATCCATTTCCCCGGACACCAGGTATGAAAATACCTGTGGCACCGTGGACAACTGAGATATTTTGCATGGAATTTTATTTTTGATTCCAGATGACTCAAGAAAACTCACAGCAGCACGCCCATAAATCGCAGCTTTCGGGTCCGGATAACAGACCGACTTTACATCCTCATAAAGCAGGTCATATGGTGATGAAAGAGAAATTCCTTTGCGCCATGCAAGCACGAGAACTGTTTTTCCGAGAGGTACATACGAATCAAATTTGACATTTGTTTTGACGGATTCAAGTGTGCCTTTATCAGAAATTATGATATTGACCCCACTCCCGGCTTCAATTTGTGCAAGCTGCTGTCCAACGTTCCCGCCATACATTTCCTGAACGTTCCTGCCGGATATTTCCTTGTACACCGCGCACAGTTCCTTCGCCATCTGCATATATCCAGCTCCGGTAGTAATTGATACGTCTCCTGCAAACGAAGCCGAAACCATTATGATCAAGAAAAACACAGACAACGCAATTTTTTTCATTCTCAATGCCTCCATTATTTTTATGCTGCAAATGGTCTTATGCCACTCTGATCATAAACCTGATCAGGGACACCATAAGACACCAATTTCCCGTTATTTATCAGTGCCACCATATCCGCAAGTCTTTTTACTTCATCTATGCTGTGCGTAATGTAGATCATAGGAAAAGAAAAGTTCTCAGGTATCAATTCGATATAACACATAAGCCCATCCTTAAGTCTGCTGTCCAAAGACGAAAGAGGCTCATCCATAATAAGAAACGAAGTGCAGGCAAACAGGGCGCGGCCTATTGCAACACGCTGTGCCTCCCCCCCAGACAAAGTATCCGGGGATCTTTTCATTAGGTGACCTATATGAAGAAGATCAACAATTTTTGAAAAATCGGCCTTGCTTCTTCTACCGCCGGGGAATTTCCCGAATGTCAGGTTATCCTTTACATTCAAGTGAGGAAAAAGCCTATGCTCCTGGAAAACATACCCTATTCCCCGTTTTTCAGGCGACAAGTTTACACCTGCTTCAGTATCGGTATAAACAGAATTTTCGAATCTGATACGACCTTTGTCAGGACACACCAAACCAGCAAGCATGTTTGCCAGTGTGGTCTTGCCTGATCCGGAGCGACCAAAAACCACAGTTATCAGAGGCCTTTCTACGGAAAAGCCTATATCCATATCAAGAGTACCGATTTTCTTTTTTACAAGAATATCAAGCACAGACATCCTCCTTCCAAGAGATCGAATGCAACTCATTTGCATTTTACCTTCAGTTATTTGATAGTCAATATTAGTTATCTATTTTGCCCATTTAAATTAATTTTTTGCATAGCCGAATGATAAGGAAAGATAAATATTAACTGGAGTGGAATGCGTAAATGGTAGCACCTGTGATATTCGTATCGAAAATCGAGATTGGCGCTTATAAGAAAAGTTGCAGCATCCTTAATATTAATTCTTAAACCTTAATAAAATAGCTTCAAAGATATTTGTTATTCAACGCACCAGGCGCGGCCTGCGCCACTGTTATCTTGAAACTTTCAATTTTTATCACCGGATTTTGAAATTAGGCCAATCACACTAAAATTATACGTCCAAAGTACTGATATAAAAAAATGCAATATATCAGATAATTATTAAAGAGTTATTACACTTACGATTTTTTGATATTGTCCGTCCTTTTAGCTTAACAATCAGCGCACTAAAATCAACAAAAGCCATTGTTTGCTAAACGTTCATCATCGACCGACAATTCATTTTACTAAGACAATAACACAACAGGAGGAATGAAAAAATGTTGAAAAATGTATTCAGTCCTATCACCATCAAGGGGAAAACCATGAAGAACCGCCTGGCGGTAGCTCCAATGGTAACGAACTATTGCAACGAAGACGGAACATGTACCGAAATGTTTTCGGCATATCACGAAACAAAAGCCAAGGGCGGCTTCGGAATGATAATTACGGAAGATTTTACCGTCCGGCCTCGCGGAAAAGGGTTCAAACACTTGCCCGGACTGTGGAACGATGAGCAAATCCCCGGCTTCAAAGAATTTACGAAAAGGATCCACAAGCATGATACTGTTTTGATCGCGCAGATATACCACGCCGGCAGGCAGTCCAGCAAAATGGTGCTTGGCGAGGCACCTGAGGCACCTTCTGCAATTCCCTGCCCATTCAGCCCGGACATGCCGGAAGAGTTGAGTGTCGAGGAAATTAAGAAAATTATTACAGAATTCGGAGATTGTGCGCGAAGAGCTGAAGATGCGGGTTTTGACGGCATAGAGGTACATGGAGCCCATGGATACCTGATCTCACAGTTCATGTCCTCCTATACAAACAAACGCACTGACGAATACGGTGGTTCGCTCCAGAACCGCATCCGTTTCGCAGTAGAGATAGTAAAAGATATCCGCTCAAAGGTCAGCAAGGATTTTATCGTCGGTTACCGTATCTCTGCAGATGAACATGTTACCGGCGGAAGGAATATCGGAGACACCCTGACCATAGTCCCATTCCTTGAAGAGGCTGGTATTGACTATATCCATGTTTCCGCAGGCGTTTACCGCTCCTTTGATGATATCATCCCATCGCAGTACCGCGGCCATTCATGGAACACCGACGCAGCAGGAGAAGTAAAAAAGATAACTAAACTTCCTGTCATATCAGTCGGTAGGATCAACGACCCCAGGCTGGCAGAAACTATCATTGCTTCCGGCAAGGCAGACATTGTTGCGATGGGGCGTCAGTCACTTACCGATCCGGAGACGCCCAACAAGGCAAAAGAGGGCCGTTTTGACGAGATCCGCAACTGTATCGCATGCCATCACGGATGTGTAAAAAACCTTCTTAACAACGTCCCGATCCAGTGTATCCTGAACCCGACCCTGGGCAGGGAGAGCAAAGTAGCTCTTGAAAAGACAGAGGCACCCAAAAATATAATGGTCATAGGTTCAGGTCCTGCCGGACTTGAAGCAGCGATCACAGCGGCCTCGCGGGGACACAGGGTAAAGGTTTTCGAGAAGAACCGCTGGGCCGGCGGCCAGTTCCGCATTGGTGCCGTACCACCCGGAAAAGGTGAAATGATCAACTACATCAACTGGCAGCTCAACGAGCTCAAAAAACTGAACGTACCTGTCCTGATGGAGACGGAAGTCACACCGGAACTTGTGAAAAAGGAAAAGCCGGATGTCATTTTCGCAGCCACTGGAGCAGTGCCCATCATTCCAAACATACCCGGGATCGACAGGCCCAACGTAGTATCTGCACATGATGTGCTTGCAGGCAATGTTAACACAGGCAACAGCATAGTTGTTGTGGGCGGAGGCTGCGTAGGAGCTGAAACGGCAAACCAGCTTGCAAACTACTTAAAAGGCGTCACCATCATCGAAATGCTGGACGCGATCGCAGGTGATGAAATAGTGGTCCCGCGCTGGGATCTTCTGGAAGACCTTGAAAAGAACAAAGTAAGGATCTGCACAAAGACCACTGTTGACGAGATCACAGATGCAGGTGTCAAGGTTTCCGGTGCCGTAAATGAAGTGATCCCCTGCGACACAGTTGTCCTTGCTGTTGGGGCAAAACCGGTGCTGGGCCTTGCAGATACACTGAAAAAAGAGGGTTACGACGTCCGCGTCATCGGAGATGCTTCAAAGGTAGGTCTTGGCGGTGAAGCCATAATGGAAGGCTTTGAGGTCGGAAGGACCATCTAAAACAGAGCAAAAAACAAGCTGCTCAATTGTTGCTGCCTCTCTCCGTAAAGAGGGAGGCAGCTTTTTATTTTGTTTTTAGAAAAAGATCCGGGGACAGGTTTGTACCCTTTTGGGGATGATGACACCTTAATTTAAACGCTTGGGCCGATGCGGGTTATCCCGGTCTCTGTATGGCCAAGAATCTCCGAAGAGGTCTGCTCGCCGGAGATGACTGACAAAAGCTTTTTAAAAAGCTTTTCCCCTGCGCTCTCAAGCGACTCCTTCCCCAGTGTTATCGGACTTGCGTCAAAGTCAATATTCTCCTTCATCCACTCAGCTACGTTCGGGTTACCCGTGATCTTTATCACAGGCGCGATCGGGGCCCCAACAGGGGTGCCCCTCCCAGTTGTAAAGAGAATGACCTGAGATCCTCCCGCAAGCATACCCGTCACGGACTCGACATCAAAGCCCGGAGTATCCATTATCACCAAGCCGTTTGATTTCGGGATCTCGCCATAACGGACGACCTCCATCACTTTCGATGAACCCGCCTTTGTAAGGCAGCCCATCGACTTTTCCTCTATCGAAGAAAGTCCTCCCTCGATGTTTCCCGGTGTGGGATTAGTCCCTCGAAGGTCCACATGCATCGCATTGGCGCTCTTTTCAACATCATTTACTATTTCTCTTACTTTTTTCCCGACCTCGGGATCGACTGCCCGGCCGGAGAGGATATGCTCGGCCCCTATCATTTCAGGGGTCTCGGAGAGCATTGCAGTCGCCCCAAGGCTTATCAGCCTGTCAGAGACCCAGCCTACCAGGGGGTTGGCGCTGATCCCCGAAGTAGCATCAGATCCTCCGCACTCAAGTGCGACCACCAGATCCTTGATGTCTGCTTCTTCCCTTTTCTGAGACAGGCATTTCTCAGCCATTCCTTTTATTATCTCTATCCCTGCATTTATCGTAGCTGTAGTCCCGCCGCATTCCTGTATCCTCACATGCGCGGCAGGACGGCCTGTTGTTTTGACATTCTCCACGATCCGCTCCGCTGAAGAACCCTCGCATCCCAGGCTTACTACAAGTACAGCTGCTATATTTGGGTTCTTAGCTATGCCGTCTAAAGTCCTCTGGGTCTGCTCTCCGTCGGCGCCAAGCTGGCCACATCCGTTGCCGTGCACAAAGAGCGCAGTTCCGGGAACCGCTTCCGAAATCTTACGGGAGACATGGTTTGCACAGACAACTGAGGAAAGGACCAAAACATAATTGCGGACACCTACAGTTCCGTCAGCCCTTTTATATCCCATGAACTTCATTCCAGATCTCCCCTTCCTCTTCCGCCGACCATGTTATGGACGTGGACATGTTCGCCCGGCTCGATCATCCTGCTTGCATAACCGATAGTCTCGCCGTACTTTATTATCCTGTCGCCCTCGCCTATATCCCCTATCGCTATCTTGTGCCCCAACTTCAGAGAAGAGCATGAACGGAGACCTGAAGGAACGTCTTGGCCAATAAGTTCCTCATCTACAGTGATCTCTTTGATCAGTGTGACTACGTTGTCCTTAATATTTACCCTGAGGCAGTTGATGATCGCTTTTTTCATTGTGTATCCTCCGTTTGGAATATGAGTAGAATTCATTATATCTACGATAGTTCATCAGAAAAACTTACTCTGCCAAGATAAACCGCTATTGCAGCTCCGGCAATAATCAAGATCGAGAAAAATGCAGAGTAGGGAGATATGCCGTCTGAAAAAGAAAATTTGCCAAAATAATCTATGAAGAGGCCGGAAAACCATTGGCTTAACAATACCGATATAAATATGACAACATTATTAGCTCCAGTAACTGTGCCTATCAAATCAGAACCGATCTCCCTGAAAAGGATCACATTTGAGATGACATTAGTCGAACCTATCATCACTCCCAGAAAAAACGAACTTAATGATATCAGCTGCCATCTAAAACTTTGATCTATCCCCACTGTTAGAGAGACTAAAGACAATACCAGCAAAATACATAATTTTTGGGGTATTTTGGGCACGGATACCAATCTATTGCCATATATACCGGCAAAAAAAGCACCGGTCATAACCCCGATCCCGCCAAGAGTCATACATATCCTTGCCTGGGATACCGAGATATCTGTGTGGGTATTTGTCAGCCATATAACTCCCCATAAACCTATGAGCGTCAGCTGCAGGATCATTGACATACTCCAAACCAGAAGCAGTGAGGAGAGGCGCCTTGATCGCAGGAGGGTCCTGAATCCTGTAAGCAAAGAGCTCTCCTCGCCTGCAGAAGTATCAGCTTTTCGAAAATTGCCGCCCTTCATCATAATTAGAAGCATCAGTGCGATAAAAATTGAGATAAGGGCCAGAGAAAAGTGTATTTTCCTGTAACCGAAGATGTCTATCGCTGTTCCTATGGGTGTGATGCCCACCACTCCGCCAAAATGGCCAAAGACAAAAGTCATGCCAGTCAATCTCGCAAATATATGTGATGAAAAGGCATTTGCCTGATAGGCCAGCAGCGCACAAAAGGTAGGAGCTGCCCCCATTCCTGCAAGAAACCTGGATATTCCAAGCATATAAGGCTTATCAGTAAACGAAAACAACATAAGCCCAAGGCTGAAGAGGATCAGTCCAACGCTTACCGTCAAAACAGGGCTTTTGCTGTCGCAGAGTTTGCCGCAATAAGGCTGAGCTATAGTGTAGCCGTAGAAAAACATGCCGGATATCAGTCCGACAACAGTTGGAGACATACTTATCTCTGCCGCGACAGCAGGGAAAATGACCCCACTTGCGCTTCTGAGAAGACATGCAAGGAAATAGGAGCCAAGCAATAAGCTGTAGGTGAAATAAGACCGCATCAATTTTCCCCGCCCGTTGTTCAAATATCCGAACTGCTGCCTTGAAGATATTAACACAAAGCAGCGTTGTAAGATCACAGTGCTATACTAGATAAAATAGCGGAAAGAGGTGCTTATAAGATGCTGGGCGCAATAATAGGCGACATCGTTGGTTCACGCTTTGAATGGGACAACATAAAAACAAAAGAGTTTGAATTGTTTACGCGGAACTGCTTTGCAACAGACGACAGCATAATGACCCTCGCCGTTGCAAAGGCGATACTTGAAAGCAATAAAGATCAGGATATCCTCAGAAAAACAGTAGCAGGACACCTCCAGGAAGTAGGGAGGCCATATCCGAACTGCGGTTATGGGGGGATGTTCCACAGATGGATGTACACAGACGACCCGAAGCCATACAACAGTTTCGGGAACGGTGCTGCGATGCGGGTGAGCCCCTGTGGATTTGCAGCTTCCTCATTTGAAGAGGCGATAAAATTATCAAAAATAGTGACCGAGATATCACACGACCACCCTGAAGGACTCAAAGGCGCGGAAGCAACAACATCAGCTGTTTATCTGGCACGCGAAGGCAAAAGGATCCGAGAGATAAGAGATCACATCAACGATCACTACTACCCCATGGATTTCACACTGGAAGAGATACGGCCAACATACAGGTTCAATGAGACATGTCAGGAGACGGTGCCCCAAGCTATCATGGCCTTTCTCGAATCTGAAGGGTTTGAAGACGCGATACGCAACGCGATCTCCATTGGCGGCGACAGCGATACACTGGCAGCTATAACCGGCGGCATCGCAGAAGCCTTTTATGGCATTCCTGTTGACATCCGCGAAAGTGCGTTAACATTTCTCGACAAGCGCCTGCTGACTATCCTCAATGACTTCGAATCTGTTTATGGAAGGTATTCTTAAATGCAGAAAATTACTGCAACAGCGATCCTAAATTTCCAAAGGCGTTTTAGGCAGGCTGACTACTCATCTAGCGTACACCATTCTGAAGTGATAAAATCATCACGGCCATCCTGAATAGAGTTACAGCAGCCTTTTAGCTCATGACTTTTACAAGCAGATATTAACAACAAAAGAGATGAGGGATCCGGAAGATGAAATCTTTCAATGACAATTACGAAGATAATTCCACAGATGCGGGTTTTCAGTTTACCTTTGATTGTGATATATGCGGTGACGGCTATAAGAGTGAGTTTGTTCAATCCACCACATACAGGAAGGGCAGAGGCCTGCGAGGATTGGTACAAGGTGTAAACATGATAGGCGGACTGATCGGCGGCAGTGCAGGAGATATTGGTTATACACTTGAGCGCAGCATCAATGTACTATCAGAACGATTCGAGGGCATGTCGCCCGATTGGCATAAAGAACATCAGGCTGCTTTTGAAAAAGCCCAGACCGAGGCAAAAGAACATTTTCACCGCTGTCATTCATGCAACAGCTGGGTCTGTGACGCCTGCTTCAACGAGAACGAAGGACTATGTACAGAATGTGCCCCCCGTCAGGAAATATATGTAGCAAAAGCCAGGGCAGAAGCAATGCGGCGCAATATCGACGATGCCGCGGAGTCTGCGACTGTGTGGAGTGAAATGATCGAAAGCAAAACCACAGTATGTCCGGCCTGTGGTAAACCGGCAGGCAACGGAAAGTTCTGCGGCCATTGCGGAGCCTCTCTTGCACTGAATAAATGTCCTGATTGCGGAGGGGAAAATGCACAGGGCGCAAAATTCTGTAGTCATTGCGGAGCAAAAATTGTCTTAAAGAAGCAGAATAAATCCTGTCCCGAATGCGGAGCCGAGATCGAGCCCGGACTGCGGTTCTGCTCAGAATGCGGATATAAATTATCCTAATAACTTGGTGCCTGGCCTAATCTTAATTAATGTGAGGATGAAAAAGGCATAAAATCAAACAGGCATCAAAAATTAGTAAGGTGGCTGCGGCTATGCGCCGACCATCCAGGCCAGAAGGATCTCAATGGCATCGATGTAGGAATCAAACCCTTTGCCCGCTACCGTTGCAATGCAGGCAGGAGCTGTATATGAGATCTTTCTGAAATCCTCCCTGTTGTTGATGTCCGAAAGGTGGACCTCCACAGCAGGCAGGTTTACTGCCTTTATTGCATCGGGGATGGCGATGCTTGTGTGAGTGTAGGCGGCAGGATTGATGATTATGCCGTCGAACTTATCAAGTGCCCCCTGGATCGCGTCAATGATATCGCCCTCGTGGTTTGACTGGTAAAATTCGACCTCGACATTCCTCGGCTTACAGTAATCGATAACATAGTCAATGAGATCCTCAAGGGTCTCATCGCCGTATATCTCCGGCTCCCTTATGCCAAGCATATTTAGGTTAGGTCCGTTTATAACAAGGATCTTCATAATTTGAGCACCTCCGTTATCTTCTTAGCGGCTTGAAGCGGATCCCGATTGTTTACGGAAATGTCACTCCAGCTTTCGTATAGTCCTGCCCGTTCGCTGTATATCTGTTCTGTCCCCTTTGCTTTTGTAACAGGTCTGCCAGATGTCGCGAGATATTTTAGTTCCCTCTTAATAAAGACGACCGTACTGTTCTGTCTCATTATATCTTTGTTTTCCGGAGATGTGACAGCTCCCCCGCCTGCGGATATTACAAGACCGCTTTCTTTGCAAAATTGAGCAAGGACTTCGCTCTCTACCTTCCTGAAATAAGCCTCGCCTGCATCGGCGAATATGGCAGGGATAGTTCTTCCTTCCCTGCTTTCTATCTCTTGGTCGATATCGACTAATTTTCTTTTCGTCAGGTCGTGAAGGTGTCTTCCAATCGCGGTCTTGCCGGAGCCCGGCATTCCGATCATGACTATGTTTTTGGTCTGCCTCTCTATCTTTTCGGCTATCACGTTCGAGTTCTCGCGCGGGATGGAAATCCCAGTAAAAAGCTCAGATGCTCTTCTTGCCTGCTCAACAAGCATTAGGATACCTCCAAGGAATGGGATGCCGAGCCTTTCTGCCTGCAGCATGAGCGCTGTTTTTGCCGGGTTGTATATTAGGTCGGCAAGGAATTTGCATTCCTTGAAGAGGCTCAGATCGATCGGCGATATTCCGTTGTCCGGATACATCCCCACCGGCGTTGTGTTTACTATGATGGCCGCATCGCTCTGACCAGAAATGTTTTCGTAGTTCACGGAGCCGCTTCTTGATACTGTGATCAGAGGATCTGCACCTAGGTCACTTAGAACTGTCCTCACTGTCTTTGAGGCTCCGCCGGAACCAAGTATCAGGGCTTTTTTCCCGCGGATATTTTCCTTTACCGGCTCCATCATCAATAGAAAACCGTCATAATCGGTGTTTTCCCCAAGGTATGAGCCATCAGTTTTTTTTAGCATGGTGTTTACGCTTCCAATCGCGCTCGCTCTCTCTGACAGCTCACTGCAGTATGGGATGACATCCTGTTTGTAGGGTATCGTCACGTTGAAACCGTCAAGGCTGTTATCCTTCAAAAAATTTTCAAGATCTTTGGGGCATATCTCACAGAGCTCATAGGAATAGCTTCCCAGCATCCAGTGGATGCTGGGCGAAAAGCTGTGTCCAAGCTTTTCCCCAAGGAGACCAAAGCTTTTCAACCTAAACTACCTCCATGTAGCTCCCAAGATACCTGAGCATTTTGCTGCTCTCCTCAAGCCGGACCAGCATCTGTTTGAAGGACTCTGAGTAGACTGAGGTCGAGAGGTCGAAATAGAACATGAACTCAAAGTCGCTCTCAGGAAGGGGCCTGCTCTCAAGCTTGTTTATGTTGACGCCCAGTGCGTAGAGACTCGAAAGTGCATGATAAAGGGATCCCGGCTTGTGCGGAAGTATGAGCATGACGCTGGTTTTGTCCGCTCCCGGATATATCTCAAGCTTCTTTGAGATGCATATGAACCTGGTAAAGTTGCCGCCGTGATCCTGGACAGAGCTGCGAAGGCATTCCAATCCGTAGAGTTCTGCGCATGAGGATGAAGATAGTGCAGCAGCATCCTTTCTGCCCGACTCATAGAGCATCTTTGCAGCACCAGCAGTGTTTTCACAAGGCGTTATCTTGACCTTTCCAAGTGACTTGATAAAACCGGCGCACTGAGCAAACGCCTGCTCGTGCGAAAAAATCTCCTTTATGTCGTTTATCGAGGATCCTCTGTTTACGAGAAGACAATGATCGACTTTTATCCTTGCGCTCCTGACTATGCTGAAATCGTATTTCATCATGAGGTCGTATATGGCGTTTACAGAACCGGCAGTGCTGTTTTCGAGAGGAAGCACGCCGTAACGGCAGAGCCCCTGGTCTATAGCTGAGAAGACACTCTCAAAGTTGGAAAAGTACATTATGCTTGGTGCAGTGAACATCTTCTCGCAGGCAATCTGCGAATAGGCTCCCTCTACTCCCTGGCATGCCACCAAAGGAGCATCAGGCAGTATCTTTGGAGTTTCCGCTATAGCCGCCTCGACCCTCTCATAAAGGTTGGAGCTTGTTCCGCTAAGCCTGTGCTGGTGTGCACGGCCGACCTCAAAGAGCGTAAGGTAAAGTGATCTGAGATATGGCTGCATCTCATCGGATGCCTTTTCCATTATCGAGGCAAGTTTTTCCCTTTCACGCCCCGGATCCCTTATCGGCAGGCCATTTTCCTTTTTGAATGCCGCAATGTCCGCCGATACCTCCATGCGTTCAAGAAACAACTGCGTAAGCTTCTCGTCTATTTCATCTATCCTCTTTCTGTGTTTTTCCAGACTCATCAAATTTCACCCCTATCTCTATATTCCCGAGCCAAGCAGCACATCATATATGGCTATAGCCGCAACTGATTCCACGCATGGGACAGCCCTTGGAACTATACAAGGGTCATGCCTGCCCTTTGTGCTTATCTTTGCGTTCTCTTTTTTTGAATAGCTGACAGTATCCTGTTCAATGCTTATCGAAGGGGTAGGCTTTACCGCCGCCCTGAATATCAGGGGCATACCGGATGTTATGCCGCCGAGGATACCGCCGTGGTTGTTTGTAAGCGTCATTATCCGGCCTTCCTTGTAAGTGAACGGATCGTTGTTGGCACTACCCATTGACCTGCTCCCGGCGAAGCCGCTTCCAAACTCAACGCCTTTGACAGCCGGAACTGAAAAAAGGGCACTGGCGATCACGTTCTCCATTCCTCCGAACATAGGACTGCCTGCTCCCGCAGGAAGACCGATGGCAGCGCATTCTACTATTCCGCCCACAGAATCCCCCGCAATTTTTGCTGCGCTTATCGCGCTCTTCATTAACTCTCCGGCCTCAGCATCATTTACCGGAAAAGCGCTTATTCTAACACGGACGATGTCATCCTCAGATACACTGACAGGATCAAAGGGGGTGTCACTCACACCGGCTATCTCACAGATGTGCGCTCCTACTGTGATCCCCTTCTCTTCCAGAAGCTGGAGCATTATCCCGCCTGCTATACATAGAGGAGCTGTAAGCCTGCCTGAAAAATGCCCGCCCCCGGAATAGTCCTGTACTCCATGGAATTTCATCTGAGCAGTGAAATCGGCATGCCCCGGGCGTGGTTTGTCCGCAATTTCAGAGTAATCACGGGATCTTGCGTCAGTGTTTTTTATCACTGCGGCAAGGGGAGCTCCGCAGAGGACTCCATCCCGGATGCCTGAAAGTATCTCCGGTATGTCAGGCTCGGAACGTTGGGTCGAAAATTCGTCCCTGCCCGGCACACGCCTTGCCATAAATTGGCCGAGCTTTTCCAGATCTATTACGTGCCCTGCAGGGAGTCCGTCTATAACTACTCCGATCGAGTCGGAATGAGACTGACCAAATATGGATATATGGATGTTTTTTCCAAATGTTGAGCTCATATTAGTTCTCCTTTCTGACTGATCCGCCCAGAGATTTAAAATCTTCAAAGAATCCGGGGTATGATTTTCCAACGGCTTCTGCACTTTTTATCACTATGTTATCCTCTGATATTAGTGAAGCAAGAGCCGCCATCATAACTATCCTATGGTCGCCGTGTGAATGTACCTCTCCCCCTGTAAGGGGCCTTCCCCCCCTGATCCGAAGCGAAGAAGCTTCTTCAGAGATGTCCGCGCCAAGCTTCCTGAGCGTGTCGGCAACTGTGAAGAGTCTGTCGCTCTCCTTGAGTCGCAGGCGCCCCGCATTGTATATTTCCGTCTCCCCGTTGGCAGCGCATGCCAGGAGCGCCATAGGCGGGACCAGGTCCGGGATGTCCATTGCGTCTATGCGTGCAGGCCTTAAGGTGCCGGATTTTACACTTACAGATTTTTCCCCGTAAACAGCCTCAACTCCCATTTCTTGAAGCACACTTACTATTGTCCTGTCACCCTGAGAGGAATTTATATTCAGCCCCCCGCATGTGAGGCTTCCGCCGGTGGCAGCTGCCCCGCAAAGCCAGAAAGCCGAGTTTGACCAGTCTCCCTCTGTAACAATGCTTCCGGGCGATACAAACCCCTTCTCCCCGGAAACTTCCATGGAACATTCCTTAAGCTCCGTCTTTACACCGAAGGTACCAAGCACATCCATAGTCATGTCTATATATCCTCCGGACTCTACCGTATCCGTAATTTTTATCCTGCTCTTTTTCCCGAGAAGCGGCAGCGCCATGAGAAGCCCACTAATGAACTGTGAGCTTACATCGCCGGGTATTGTGAACTCCCCGGCCGAGAGTCTGCCGGAAAAGGAGACTTTTTCCATCCCCTTGCCCTCTATACAAATCCCGCATCTTTCAAGCGTCTCCCACAACGGACCCATAGGCCTCTCCGCCAGTCTTCCGCGAAGAATGAATGTCGGCTCTGTTCCAAGCGCCGCTGCAACCGGAGCAAGGAACCTGTACGTCGACCCACTTTCGCCGCAGTCTAGCACGGCCCCCGATACCGGAGATTTTATTGGGGTGACAGAAATGATGCCGTTTGTAAATTCTATCCCCGATCCAAGAGCAGCAAGACATCTTATTGTCGCGCTGATGTCTTCTGAAAGGCTGCTGCATGATATCTTCGTCTCTTTATCCGCAAGAGCAGCGCAGATGAGCTGCCTGTGAGCGAAGGATTTTGACGGTATCGCCCGTATATTTCCCTTTATGAGAGAAGGCAGGACCGTGATTTTCATTATGCCTATCCAGCCTTCATAGCGGCTTTTATTACCGGATCCAGGTCATTGACCGGTATTTTTTTAAGTACACAGTGTCCGATCTTTTTCGGCAGGACAAGGGTCATTTCTTCAAGTGACCTTTTTTTGTCCGATATCATTGCATCCAGAAGCTCTGTCCCGCTCAGGTCTGTTTTGTGCGTAAGCCCGAATGATATGACCATATCTTTGATCTCTATCCTGCAGTCCGCATTGCATATACCCATCTCTTCCGCGGCGGAGGTGGCCATTACCATTCCGATGGCGACCGCTTTTCCGTGCGATATGGCATAGCCGCTGCACTTTTCTACAGCATGGCCGAAGGTGTGGCCGAAGTTGAGAAGCTGCCTTGCCCCTGTGTCGAACTCATCCTCGTATACCAGCCTGCTTTTTATCGCGAGGCAGCGCTCAATGATCTCTTCCATCTGTTCCCTGACCGGTTCTTTGAGCATGGCAAACAGCTGCCTGTCTGCTATTGCTCCGTACTTGATGACCTCGGCACACCCGTCCCTGAAAATATCGTCGGGCAGGGATGAGAGGAGTCCCGGATCGCATACCACAAGGTCAGGCTGGTAGAAGGTCCCGACCTGGTTCTTACCGGAATCCAGGTTTACGGCAGTTTTTCCTCCTGCAGAAGAGTCCACCATGGCAAGGAGTGTCGTCGGTATCTGGACAAAGCGTATCCCCCTTAGGTATGTGGACGCGGCGAATCCCGCTATGTCTCCCACCATGCCACCGCCAAGAGCAAAGACCGTGTCGCTCCTTGAAAATTTGTTGTCAGACAGAAAAGCGAGTATCTTTATGTAATTTTCAATGTTCTTGGAGCACTCTCCGTTTGGGATAACATGCACGGATACCTTGAAGCCGGCGCTTTCGAGAGATTTCGTTATCTGTTCTGACCAAAGGCGGTCTACGTTGTCATCGGTTATGAGTGCGGCCTTGGTCGGTCCGGTCAACTTCGCTGCAAGTTTGCCGGTCTTATGGGAAAGCCCGGCTCCGATATGTATGGAGTATCTCTTTCTGCCTGTATCGACTAATACATTCCTCACTGTCCATCGACCTCTTCCTTGGCTTTCTTGCCCTCTCTCAGAAGATCGCGCAGGGCCGGGAAGTCCTCAGCATCAAGCGCATCCCTGTATTTGGAAAGGGAGGAGATAAGGAAATCGAGCTCGCGGAGCAGGTTGTCTTTGTTGTTGATGAAGAGATCCGCCCACATGCCCGGGTCTAGCCACGCAACACGTGTGAGGTCTTTGTAGCTTCCTGCGGAGACTCCCTTGTGCTCCCTGGCAGTAGGGCTTTTGATGTAAGCGTTTGAGACAACATGAGCAAGCTGTGAGGTAAAGGAGACTATGTTGTCATGCTTTTCAGCGGTCGTTACGTGGAGAAAGCCGAACCCTATCGGCTCCAGCACCTTTTTCGCCCTATCCAGAAGCTGTATGTCATCGAATACATGAGGGACCAGTACCATTGGCGCTCCCGTGAAGAGGTCCTCGCTGCTGTTGGCAAAACCTGACTTGTGGGTGCCAGCCATGGGATGTCCGCCTATGAAGGTGAATCCATGTTCCTTCGCAAGCCTGAATCCCTCGCCGCAGACTATGCGCTTTGTACCGCAACAGTCTATCACTAGGGTCTTTGGGCATACCAATGGGGCGTGTTCATTAAGAAACTCCACTGTGTCCTTGGGGTTGATGGCTATAAGCAGAGCATCGCACTCACCGATGTTGTTTCTATCCATAGCCTCGTCGACTGCTCCGTATATTTGCGCAAATTCTACAACAGAGAGATCCTTGTCATATCCGAGGATCCGGTGATTCGAATTTTTTTTGTAGGCTTTGGCAAGAGAACCGCCTATAAGGCCGAGTCCGACTATTCCAATTTTCATGATGTGATCGCCTCCCTTATTTTGTTTATTTTGATAACAAGAGCTTTGAACTGTTCCGGCGTCAGGGATTGAGCACCATCACACAAGGCATGCTGCGGATCGTTGTGGACTTCGATCATCAGGCCGTCCGCACCTGCGGCAACAGCTGCCATAGCCATAGGTTCGACAAGCCTTGCAAGTCCTGTCGCATGGCTCGGATCCACCACTACAGGCAGATGTGTCAACTCGTGCAAAGCAGGAACTGCGGAGAGATCAAGCGTGTTTCTCGTGAACGTCTCGTATGTCCTGATACCTCGCTCACACAGGATAATGTTCTCGTTGCCCCCGGACATGACATATTCGGCACTCATAAGAAGTTCCTTGAGAGTATTGGCAAGCCCTCTCTTCAGAAGGATCGGCTTCTTTGTCATTCCCAGCTCCTTGAGAAGGTCAAAGTTCTGCATGTTTCGGGCTCCAACCTGGATCACGTCGATATCTTCGAAGAGATCTATATCCCTTACGTTCATGATCTCAGTAACTATCGGCAGTCCTGTACGCTTCCTGGCTTCAAAAAGAAGATCAAGGCCGTCTCCTTTGAGCCCCTGAAAATCATAGGGGGAGGTGCGGGGCTTGAATGCTCCGCCGCGCAGAAGGGTCGCGCCTGAAGCCTTCACGGATTCCGCAACAGCTATTATCTGCTCACGCGACTCTACTGAACACGGTCCTGCTATGATCTGGAAGCTGCCGCCGCCGATCTTGACACCATTGATGTCCACAACTGAATCATCCGTGTGGAATTTCCTGTTGGCGTTTTTGAAGGGTTCGGTGATCCTTTTCACCGACTCGATCATGTTGAGGCTTTCGACAAGGTTGATGTCAACTTTGGTAGTGTCCCCGATCAGTCCAATGATCGTCTTATACTCTCCCTGCGAAATATGCACCTCAAGCCCCATCGACCTGAACCAGTCGCAAAGGCTTTCCCTCTGTTGTACCGTAGTTCCCTCTTTCAATATTGCGATCATTGAAATCACCCCTTCTGCAAAATTAAAAAGAGGCCGCAGGATTTCGATCCCGTGCGGCCTCTTACTGTTGACTTATTATTTCAGTCCGGCGTTTTTATATGCCTTCAGTATGTGAGTTTATGCAACACGAATCGCTTTTATTGCGTGTAAAGCAATAAAAGTAATAAAAGCCTGCAAAATTAAACTCACGAAGTTTAGGCATTCATTGCGCCCCTTTCACTGAAATTTCGTGTAGTTTGTCACATAATGTCAACTTTGTCAAGAAGGGGAAGCAGGCGGGAAAAGCACCCGCCGGGAGTCTATTGGGAATCAATTGCAAATCGATGGCAAATCAGTTGGGTGGTGCAAAAAATAGCTCATAAAGCAAATTCAGATCCAGCTCAGTGGCATACGGGAGGTGGCAATTGGGGCAGAGCGTGGATGATGATGACGCAATATCTGTCGGAAAAACATCCGACGGGAGTCAGTAGGGAATCGATTGCAAATCAGTTGGTCCTTAGTTCTTAACAATTGCTTCGCAACCGCTTCCCGCGACAGGTACTGTCGCAGCTTCCCGCGGCATCTTCATGCCGCACTTCGCCAAAGTATCATCATACGTCGAAGCGAGGACACGCAAACCTTGCTAAGTCAGCGCCGCGCTTTTAGGGTTTTACGATAGTACCAACATCGCAATTGGGGCAGATCGCGAGTGATGACGACGCAACTTGTGATGTTCCGAACCGAGACCAGCTATCAAAAGTCAATAGGTAATTAGAAAATAATTAAAAAGCAATAGGTATCATGACAAGTAAATATAAGTGGCAA
>PGXO01000004.1:0-263700 GCA_002839185.1 Synergistetes bacterium HGW-Synergistetes-1
TTCATTGCATTCAGAACGGATCTCTTCATCAAACACGTGGTATACCGCGAGTCCCAACGGGACTCCTGCAAGTGGTCCTGCAAAAGTAGGATCGCCGTTTGTTACGGTTTCGGCGTAGATCTCTGCGCCTTCCGCATCGGAAGAACCCAGTATCACTACACAGTTCTCGGCTCCATGCTTTTCAGCCGCATCAACGATGCGCTGCTGGTTCTGCAGGTCCATTGCTCCTGCCGCGGTTCAGACAAAGCACTCGGTGGCAGAGAATACTATCTCGGCCCCGCTTTCTTTCAGACATGCCTCCATGGCTGGTCCAGGGACGCCGTCCCTTTCTCCCATAAGGAGAAGCTTCTTACCTGCCAGTTTGCCCATGACTGAACACCTCCCTAGATAATTTATTTTTGCTGTAACTCCTTACCGGACGATACTGCCTTACTTTGTGAGATTCTCTATCTCTGCCCTTATTGCTTCGATGGTGCACTCATCTTTTGAAAGGCGCTTAACTTCAACGCCGTCTTTCCAGAATAGGAATGTCGGAAGTCCCATCACGCGGAAGCCCATTGCGACCCTCTTGTTGGTTGAGCAGTCTACAGCTGTGAATTTGACTTTGCCTTCGAAATTCTTTTCCATGTCATGGTAGAGCGGCTTCAGCGTCATGCAGGGAACACACTGCGGCCCCCAGAAATCCACAACCACTGGAAGTTCCTTCTCTTCACGTACCTCTGTGTCACAATTTTCTTTTGTAAGATCGATCATTGTTTTTCACCTCCGCTAATATAAAAAATTTTTGATCATATATTTATGCATCGGGCCTCGCTATATGGAGTGTTCTGTCACAAAACCAGTCATATGCAGTATCTTCCGATACTTTCTGGTTTCTAAGGCGCTCAATGCTTGTGCCGATGATAAAAAGAGGTTTTGACGGTTCAATAAGTGCGTCTGCATCCATAGAGAGTTCTTTTGCAACTGTTCTGAGTTCACGCTCTGTCTCTGTCACAGTTACACATATTGTCCAAGCCTCTTGATCCTGACTGTCAAAGTCCGCATATCCAGGGATATGCACTCTTTTCTGCCCCAGCAGAAAAATATGCAGTTTTCCAAGGTCCTCATAGAATTTAGATAAATTATTCTCATTCACTCTGAAAAAGAAGTATCTGTCTGTGTCTTTGAGTCTGCAAATATCCCATTCATACGGAGGTTCTTTTCTGTAAAGCTCAAAATCGTACCTGCTCCTGAGCAGGAGGTTTGTTCTGATAGAACCGCAAGCTGCACCGTACTTACTGATCCATTTGTCAAGTGCGGCTTCTCCCGGAGGGATCTGTCCCCTGGTCCGTACTCCCCAGTTCGGGAAGGCCTCCATAAAAGAGAGGATCAGAGGATGTTTCTGCCATGTATATATGACATGTCCATTCTCTCTCCTATAGAGTTCGTTTGCTGCGAGATCGGGCACTACGGGCAGTTGCTCGTTCAATGAATATTCCTTTACACTGTACTGTCCGCGAAATGCCTTTTCCATAAGCAGATAGAGACGGTTGTTCCACAGCGATAATTCGGGATCAAAGCTTTTAAGAGGCTCTGTTTTTATTCCGTATTCGGCTGCAATCTCCGTGCGCGTTTTTATGCCGAGGTCTGTGAGGATGATCCCTCCTCCAAAAGCGGAGGCATAGCCGCTGTCGCAAAGATTTCGGAGTGTATACTTGTTTTCGCCGGCAAGGCTGACAGTCTCTTCATCCCAACATGGAAAATCAGGTTCAAAAAGCAGAAGGCCCCTTCTTAAATCTGCATTTGTCATGTTTTTATTCTTCCTTTGTTTTCTGTTCGTCTGTCGTCAGAGCCTTCCAGAATGAGACGCATGAGAAAAGCATGATGATACTGAAAGGAGCTGCTGCAGCAATAGATATTGTCTGCAGATTCTGAAGTCCGCCAGTCAGGAGAAGCACTACAGCAAGGGCTGCCATGAGTATGCCCCATATCCCCATTTTGCCCTTAGTTGGGTTAAGATTCCCTTCTTCAGAAAACATCGACAGAACAAAGGTTCCTGAATTTGCGGATGTAACAAAGAATGTCGTGATAAGCACCAGCATAACGACTGACATTATCATGCCCATCGGATAATGCTTGTACATCTCAAATATACCCACTGAGATATCTTTAAGAACTTCAGACGAGATATTGATTTGCTTCACAACTTCAAGGTAAAGGGCCGATGTGCCGAAAATAGCAAACCACATGAAACTGCCGAGTGCAGGTACAATCAGTACGCCGCAGACAAATTCGCGTATCGTGCGTCCCCGTGAGATCCTTGCTATAAACGAACCTACAAAGGGTGCCCATGAAATCCACCAGGCCCAGTAATATATCGTCCATCCATGGAGGAATGCCTCATACTCCCCGCCATAAGGTGCCATCATGAAGCTTTCTTTTATTACGCCACTGAGATAATCTCCTATGCCGGTCATGAAGGATCCTAGTATTGATATGCTTGGTCCGACAAGAAAGAGTGCCGACATCAGAAATAGGCATATATATAGATTAAAGTCAGCAACCTTTTTTATGCCCTTTTCTATACCAAGTACCGCTGAGCCTGTGTAAAGAATGGCAAGTCCAGCGATAATTAAAATCTGTATCAATGTGGTCTTAGGTATGCCGAATAACACGCTGAGGCCGCTGTTGATCTGCAGAGTCCCGAGACCGAGCGAGGTTGTTATCCCGCCAAGAGTTGCGAATACGGCAAATATGTCAACAGTTTTACCGAATTTTCCTCGGACTGCCTTTTCTCCGACTAGCGGAATGAATATGGAACTGATAAGCCCGGGTGTGTTATGTCTGAACTGGTAATATGCAAGCGGCATCGCAATAACAGCGTAGCCTGCCCATGGATGCAGTCCCCAGTGCATGAAAGAAATCTGCATAGCGTCGCGGGCTGCCTGCACGGAACCCGGTTCGGCACCGAACGGGACCGAACCGAAGTGATACAGAGGCTCGGCAGCACCGTAAAATACAAGCCCTACTCCCATGCCTGCTGAAAAGAGCATTGCAAACCAGGACAAATTACTGTATTCAGGTCTGGAATCCGGTGCTCCTAAACGGACCTTTCCAAAGCGGCTCAGTCCGACAAATATGACAAATGCCACAAATATGTTCATTGTAAGCATATAGCCCCATCCGAAATACTTTGTGAGCACACCATTTACTGTTTTTGCAAAGCTGCCGAAAGTATCAGGCGAGATAAGCCCCCAAAGGACAATCATTATTGTTATAGCAATGGAGGTGAGGTAAACGGAATTGGCTTTTTTTTTCTTTGTTTCGATCATATCTCAAATGCCCCCTCTGATAAAATTACACAGAGGACGGAACTGTGTGTGATGCAGTTCCGTCCAGTACAGTAAAACGGTCCTTAGATCTTAACCTTGAACACTGTTGGTTCTGTGATCTCAGTGGCCAGCGAATCCAAAGCAACTCCTACACGATGGTAACGGAGAGCCCATTCTGCTTCTTTTGAAAGCTGTGGATCGCCAAGAGGGTATGGTACTGAAACTGTCGGGACCATTCTGTTTGATCCGACTGTTTTTGCTACATCGATAAGGTTGCACATAACAACAACCGGGAATCCTGCACGTTCAATTTCTTTTGCCATCGTTGCACCGCAACGTGTACAAGTTCCTCAGGTGGAGGTTAGAACCACGGCATCAACTTTTGCTTGTTTCAGCTCTGCGGCGATCTCGCGTCCAAACTTTGCAGCGAAGTTCTGTGTTGTACCAGTTCCGACTGTGGTATAGAAGTAGTCATGCAGCTTAGCGAATTTGCCTTCTTTTTCATAGGCGCGCATCGCGTCAAGAGGAACTCCTCTGTCGGGTACCTTACACATTGCTTCAGGATCAAATCCGGCGTGTATCGTCTTATATTCGCCTTCCGGGAGACAATCTTTGCCTGTGATATTGTATTTGCCCCATTTCTGTGCCGATGCACTCTGTATCCTGTCGGGGTTGTCAAATGGAACGACTCCGCTTGATGTTACAATTGCTATTGTGCATTTGCTGAGGTCCTTGACTGCTGGTGCCGGTGGAATCCTGTCTGTTTTAGGTATTACGAGCTCTGTCTGGAATGGCTCTCCTGCTATCTTTTTGAGGAGCATATCCATAACGCGGTCTGCTGCCATGGTAGCATTTGGTGCCGGGATTTCACTGCGGATACCGCGCGGGAAATAGCCTTCCTCAGATGCGGGAAGAAGCTGTTCGCCTTTTGCGATCTTTTCGGCAAAAATGGCCATTGCGGTCAGGTTATCCTTCATAAACGTTGCTTTCCTGCCGCCTCTGAAGATGTAACAAAAACTCTTATACTCTTCAACACCAGGGTTTTCTTCGTTCATTGATGTAATGACGGGAACGTTGTAGCGTTCTGCGACAGCCTTGCAGACAAGTCCGCATCCGACTCCATAGCGTCCTGCCATAAAAGCCGGACCAGCAAAGAAAATATCGAATTTCTTGCCGTCAAGCCATGCAAATATCTCTTTCAGCGCATCCTCTGTATGATTGGTAACGTAGTTGTCTCCGACAACAAATGTATTGGTAACTTCTATATTCGGCATAATATTGTTCAGCATCATGGAACAGCCAATCAGTTTATCGTGAAAAATTGGCTTGCAGTCTGCTGCGTCTTCACCGCCGACCTGTCCGAAGAATTGGTTGATGTAATGAATAGCTTTCATATTTTTCAGCTCCTGATTTTTAAAAATCTGCACAGGTTCTCTTCGAATACCCACTGATGTGGTTAGCACAGAACATCCCGTTGTTTTCCATTACGCATGAACCGTCGGGATTGATGCAGCCTTCCCATCCGCCGGAATTTCCGTCACGGGCAAGAGCTTCAAGCTCTCCGATGATCTTCATCGGAGGCATCTCATAATACTGTGAAACGTTGCCTGTACTGACAAGCGCATCTGATGCGGGATTCATGGAGACCAGTGGCTGAGATGCTCCGTCGCGTCCTGTTGATTCGTCGGAAAGCCCTATCGTTTTAATACCGAGGCGCTCAAATTCAACCAGCATAGCTGTGTAGTCAACGTCAGGATTGCCGTATCCTTCCTCTGCGATAACCGCGGCCTGCGCACCGATGTTTACTGCTATCTGCCCTGCAATCTGTACACAGCGTACTTTTTCTTCCATCTTTGGATTGAGGGTTGATATTATAACACCAAGGAAGTTGATAGTTTTGCCGTGAGCGGCGTAGAGACGCTTGATCATCGGGTTTGTTGAGAACTCATATGTTGAGATCTTTGACGAAGATGGCATGAAGCTACCTGAAACCATGCAGCCGTCAAGGAGCTCATTGGGATGCATAAGCGTGGGCAGCATTCTGTTGCCGTCCCAGCCGTAGATCATAGTATTGTAGCCAAGTGCTTCCATCTGTGTCTGAGGCTGAAGCACATACACAACACTGGGAAGGGCCTTCGTTTTTTCATCGCGTTCTGCAATTGGGGGGAGATCGTAAACGTCTATCCTGTCTGGTTCAAGACTGCGCACACACTCTGCTATATGCTCAGCGAGACGCATTGCGCCCCAGCGGATAGCGTGATTCTTTTTCTGCTGTTCTCTCTGTTCGAACAGTTCGTCCGTGTCAGCGACAAGAACAAGGTTGACCATGTTTCCCCAGATGGTATGGTGCTGGAAGGGGCCTCCGATGTCAATGAGTCCGTCCTGAAAACCACCCCAATGCTTGCCGACAGCAAGAAGCGTTACGTCTTCAAGTACATGAGTCCGTCCCATTCCTGCCTGTCCTAGCGGAGAAGTGACTCCCGGAAATGCTCCCTGACCGCCGCTGACCTTGCATCTGAATTCTACAGATTCCTTTACAGGGCAGAGACGCACCATATCGCCTGGATGGACGATTACGAGATCCGCATCTGTGATGTGGCTGTCTTCGCGGACAACATTCAAAGCTTCTTCCTTGTTGACATAGAGCACGCCGTTTAAGAGTTGTGTCTTGTCAGCAAAGACGATGTCTTTGACTTTGAAACAGCCGATTTCGAGTCTCATTCTGTCTATTCCTCCTTCATTTTAGTTGTACGTGCTGAAAACGTATTCAATTTGCGTGTTTAGAATCTGAATATGAATATCAAATATGCAGCACGTTTTTAACGCATTTTGAAGTTACTCTATAGTGGACTAAAGTTCAATAATGAAAAAGTGTGTATCAATGTAACGTTTTTTACTACACATAAGATGAATGGTTGAGTCCTGCATTCAACATAACATTGGGGGTAGTGTCCAAGGCAATGAAATCGTTGTTAAGAATATACCTGAAAGTTCGTTTACTTGGTAACGCTTTTCTTGATACTGGCAGGTGAACGGGTTTGAGGATTTTGAAATGGAGAGGGTAAAAGCATGGCGTCTGTGATACACAACAACCCTTTAAAAAACACAGTATAGCGGTTACGAAAGTATAAGGCGAAACGCTGAAAGCTAGGAAATCAGATGATTTACGGTGTTATCCTATAAAAGGTTATAAAAGGAAAAATGTCCGTTTTAAGCCAACCGCCATCTCTCAATGTGTTTATTCAATACTTTATTTCAAATCCCAATAAGGCTATGATCTCATGAGTAGTGCAATAACAAAAATATAGTAGACTGCTATCGGCATGATACAGTATAATCGCAGTTTCATTTGATATGCAGCGTAGAGGATATTTGCGCCTAGTCGGTAAAAGCTTTCCTCATATGGTGACGATCGCCAGTTAACTGAATACTTGTCAAATTCTTTGCTGATATCTGATAAATGCTGTAACTGAAAGAAAAATCTAATAAAAAAGGGAAAATGATATGGCCAGAATACCGAATTTTATTCACAACACAGATATAGGGCAGAATTTCCTCATCGATCATTCTATCGTGGACTTTATGATCGGGAGGGCAAAGCTGACGGCTGAGGACAAAGTCCTTGAGATAGGGCCCGGTGAGGGTATACTCACAGAGGGGCTCCTTTCGACCGAATGCTCGGGAGTATGTACTGTGGAACTCGATACGAGACTCAAGCACACGATAGATATGCTGGCCATAAAAGACAGCAGGCTTCACCCTTTATGGGGAGATGCAGTGCAGTTCGATTACGAAAGCAAACTTCCATGGATGCCCAACAGGATAATTGCCAACCTGCCATACCATATCACCACGCCTCTTCTTTGGACCTTCCTTGAAAAGCTTGCTCCGCATGGACTTGAATACATGCTTCTGATGGTGCAGCTTGAATCCGCTCAGAGGATCACATCACCCTGCGGACATCGTGAACGCTCCCCGCTTGGCATAACAGTTGAAGCAATGGGAACATCAGCAATTCTTAGGAACGTTCCTCCGTCTGCCTTCAGGCCTCAGCCAAGGGTCAATTCATGCATTATCGAGGTAAAGATCGAGAATAACAGGACACTTGCATGTGACAGGACATGGAGGGGTCTGCTGGCTAGATCTTTCGCCCAACGGAGGAAGACACTTATAAACAACTGGATATCAGGTTACGCTGACATTGATCGCGATAAAGCACTGGAAATACTTGAAATAAACGAACTGAAACCCACTGCCAGGGCAGAAGAACTTAGCCTAGATACCTGGCGCCGGCTTTCTCAGGAGCCCGAATTTTACCTCAAACCAAAAGACGAGAAGGAGTCAGAAATATGACCTGGGATCTACGCAGGATAATAGTAGATGAGAATGTCGATCTGCCCCTTGACTGGGGCTCGCTTTCTCCGTCAGGAAGGGTCTTTGTTGAAATCGGGTTCGGGAACGGCGAGTTTCTGGAATACCTTGCACAAACATTTCCCGAAGTCCTGATCGTGGGCATTGAGGTCTCACAGTGGTGCGTTGCCAAGGGAGCAAGGAGAGCGCTTGCCGCCGGACTCGGCAACGTGCGAATAATGCACGGTGATGCCCGTTTCCTGCTTCGTCATTGTTTCTCTCCCGAGTCGGTCGAGAGGGTCTACATGAACTTCCCATGTCCCTGGCCAAAGACAAGGCACGCTTCAAGGCGCGTTACAGTACCGCACTTTGCTGACCTTCTGTCATACCTCATCGTTCGCGGAGGATCATTTGAACTTGCCACAGATGTAGACTGGTACGCAGAGGAAGCAGCTGAAACCATATCAGTTCCGGGTGTTTTTCAGGCAGATCCGATAGAGGTCGACCCAAAGAGGCCATATATCACAAAGTACGAAAGAAAGTGGAGAGCCATGGGAAAAAGCACATGGCACCTGGTCCTGCATAAAACGGGCAAATATAATGATCCTATCATGGAAGACAATGACTGGCAGATGGAAATGGAGTGTGAAAGCTTAATGAAACTTGAGGATGTCCTTTCAAAGATCAAAGACGCGGAGGGCAAAGGTGTCGGCGGTAGAGGGCACTGGGTCTTCAGGGAGACATTCGTTTCGGATTCGGGAGTTGGTCTTGTCCTTGTCATAACAACTGATGACGGGTTTGAACAGCACTTCTACCTTAAGGTGATCCCCGGCCGGAATGGATTTAAGATAAAGGTTGATTCTGTGGGGCATCCATACAGGACTCCTGCTATGCGTGCTGCACTGCACTACGCGCTTGCTGCATCTGGTGCAAAGGAAGAAAGCATGATCTGAACATGGTTCTTTATCTTTTTACTTTGGCAGAAAAGATCATTGTTGCGGCGTACCATACAGTAACTGTCCAAGGGAGAAAGGCTACTACCCTCAGTGTTTTTTCAAGACCAAAGATATCTGCCGAAAAACCTACAGGTGTAGTCAGGAGATTTGCGATCCCCCATGAGACGCCCATTGCCAGCGAACTTACAGTACTCCTGGACATAGGGCACTTTTTTTGTGCAATCGCTGTGGTCACTGGATTGCTTGCCTGAAGGAAGGCGAACCCTATAATGAGGCTGGCTATCGATAAAAAGCCGGTCGTGTTAAGGCCGGCGATAATAAATATCGGAGAGATTCCAAGCGTCCAGAGCAGTACTTTTTCATCGCCTTTGGAATCAGCCAGCTTACCTCCGATTATTCCACCGATAGTGCATGCCAGGGTTATAGCGAAGAGGATCACCCCGCCTTTGACGATGCTACCCCCCTTTAGGACTACCAGCATCGGAAGGAATATTCTTATCCCCTGAAGGGTCGCGTCTCTTACTGTTGCAACCACCACGAGCGAGAGGATCTTTTTCATAATATCTTTAATATTTGTAAAAAATCCCCTGAATTCAGCTTTTTCCTTTGTTATGTTCTCAGCTTTCTGATCCGAGACTATTTTTTTCCAGATGTAAAGACATATGATGAAGCCTGGTATCAGAACTATCGGAAACATCTCTTTTCCGATAAGCGAGATTATAAATACTACATATACGGGACCCACCGCACTTCCAAAACTTCCGCATGCAGCAAAAAGAGAGATGAAAAAGGCCAGGTCTTTGCTTCCTGCTGAAGATCCTGTACGCCCGAGTCCCTGTGGGTGGAATGATGCTGTGCCCATGCTCATCAATCCTACTAGCAGAAAGGCCAGAGAGTAATTAGGAGCCAGTGGCAGCAGGCATGCACCTGCAATGCTCAGCATCGGTGCCCAGACGGCAAGCCAGGGCCTTTTCTGTCTGTCTGCAAAATATCCTGCTACCGGCTGGCCCAACAGGTTCGTCAGTCCGAAAATAGCATTCAAAAGTCCGGCCTGACTCAAAGATATCGATATGGAATTAACAAGCATTGGTATAATTGTAGGTAAGGCTGTTGAGTGCATGTCGTTCATGAAATGCAGAAAGGAAAATCCGAAAAGACTCCTTCTGTCGCTTTGTTCCTCATGTGTTTTTGTCTGTTTTTCTGGTGTTTGCGGCATTTGGGGCCTCCTGTATTGTATACACTTTAGATGTGCGATATTATACTCTTTTTACATCTCATTTAGTTGAAACAGGGTGAAATTTGTATGAAAGAAATGCGTCCCACCATGGGCAAGGTAATGCAGGCACTTTTCAATATTTTGGGATCGCTGGAGGGCAAAAGCTTTCTTGACCTTTTTTCTGGCAGCGGCCAGATAGCCCTCAATGCGTACAAAAGAGGTGCTGATCGGGTTTCTCTTGTTGAATCAGAGAGAAAGCGTTTTGGGGATATAGTTAAAACCATGCCTGAGGATGTAAAATGTCTTTGCATGGATGTCAGGAGGGCTTTGTCAAGATTTGCAAAAGACGGAGAGTCATTTGATGTTATTTTTGCCGACCCGCCATATGGACTGAGTTGGGGAGCCGAACTCCCGCAGCTGATTTTTAAACACAGCGAAGTCCTTTCCCCGAACGGAACGCTGATCTTCGAACACTCTGAAAAAGAAGATGCAGATGATATTCCGGGATGGGAGAGGGAAGAGAGAACTTACGGAGGAACAGTTCTCACATTCTACAAAAGGAGTGTTGATCAATGATAAGGGCCGTATATCCCGGATCTTTCGACCCGATAACCAACGGGCATATTTATATAGCAGAAAGAGGCGCTGCCCTATTTGACGAGCTGGTCGTAGCAGTCCTCGTAAACCCTGAAAAGAGATCGACCTTCAGCGAGGAGGAGAGGCAGATAATGGCCAGGGAGGCTCTTGTCCACCTTCCCAACGTAAAGGTCAAATTTTTTGAAGGCCTGCTGGTAGACTTTATGAGACAGGAACAGAGCAGGATAATAATAAGAGGCCTTCGCGCACTTTCTGACTTCGAATATGAATTCCAGCTTGCGCAGATGAACAGGCAGCTGGCTCCGGAGATAGAGACTTTTTTTATAGTTACAGACGCGAAGTACTCATATCTTTCAAGCAGGGGCATCAAGGATGCCTTCCAGTTCGGAGGCGCAATAAAAGACATGGTCCCGCCCGGGGTGTTCAGGCGCCTTAGGGAACGTATCCCCCCACGCAACGTATAGCCTTTATCTCAAATAAAATCGATCATTCTTCGTTGACGTGCTTTTCCTGTCATACGGCGGAAGCACGTCATCTGTCCTTCGGCCTGGGTCTTCGGATCTCCATAAAGTCCAGCGGACGGGCAATGACTTTAAATCCGCATTTTTCGTAAAGTCCGTGTGCGTCTCCTGTTACAAGAAGCCATTGGTAGACGTCGACAAGGTCAGGATGGGCCAGCACAAGTTCTACCATTTTATGGCAGATGCCTTTTTTCCTAAATTCCATGTCAACATAAAAGTCCGTCAGATAGGCAAATCTTGTCTTGTCTGAGATCACACGGCCATAAGCTATCTGCCTGCCATCATCAGAAAAAGCTCCGATGACCAGGGCGGAATTGACAGCCGCTTTTTTCATTTCATCTATCTTTATTCCGGGGCTCCAATATGACTGTGAGAGCATTTCTGTTACCCTTTCAAAATCCATTGATCCAATTCCGCAATTGTAGACGATGTCCATAATTTATTCCCCGCTTATTATGATCTTTCTGGAATGTTCCCTTCCGAATTCTCCCTCAGGTAAGAGCTGTTGCCATATCTCTGATCCTATGAGTTCATATCTCATGGCTTTTTCCGCAATTTCAGATATTGAAGAAGCTGCGCCGCACCTTGTAATAACGGGCAAAGATGCTGTTTTTCTCATGCGCCGCAGCATTTTTCTTCCGTTTTCGTTCATTCCGAGTACTCTTATGTACGGAGGTCCTATCCTTTGGAATGCTCTGTTTGTCCAGTGTTCAAGTCCTATCAGAATGTGTATCCCGTGCCTCTGTACTCTTCCAAGCGGGTATCTCCTGCTTGTGCACGCCTTTCCCCATTCGGTGAATGAAGAGCTTCTGATCGCTTTTTCCCTCAGCAGGTACTCTATCCCCTCCCCGATCTCTGCGTACTTTGAGATATCGCCGGGATCCATTGAGATGAGCCTGGACCGGAGGATATTCCAGAGCCTTCCTTCATCAGTGCAGGCACGCCCCTTTTCTATGGCCTCTTTTAATATCTCGGCTGAAAAATCAGGGAGCCGGGAGAGCGCTTCTGAGACTTTTCCTTTTGAAAGAGCTTTTCTTACAGCGGTCGCGCTCGAAAATTCGGCAAGCTCGTTTTCATGATATCCGGATCCAAGCCTCTTGACCGGCACAGCATCTATCTTCCAGTTTTTTTTCTTTATCCTGAGCATATATGACAGTGCAAGAGAATTGTTCGAACCTTTCAGCTTCTCAGCTGTTCCGGGTACCATACGGTCAAGGGCAGCAGCCCTCGATTCGACGAAAGAACAGCCTTTGTCAAGCTCTTCTTTTAAACAAAACTTGAAAGGTTCGGGTTCTTCGATTAAAATATCTAAGATTTTGTCCATTTGCCAGTCAGGGGATTCCAGCCCGAAGGAAATGTGTGTTACGATTCCTGTCATAGCTAGGATATCAACAGCGGCATTTGCGAATACCCCTGCATTATGAGATGAAAAGACGAGAGGAAGTTCAAGGACCAGATCGGCACCGCATTTTAGCGCGGCCTTTGTCCTCTCCCACTTTGATATTAAGGCAGGTTCTCCTCTTTGGACAAAGTTTGAGGAGAGCACTACTATGATGCCCTCAGCACCTGAGAGTGAACGGGCTTCTTTCATGTGGTGGCGGTGTCCAAGATGAAGCGGGTTATACTCGGCAACTATCCCTGTGATGGGAGTATGCATAAATTCGATCACCGTCCTCTTATGGTAAGAATACCACAAAGACACGGAGATAATCAGAATAAGGGAGGCAATCTGATTCTAATGAAAATTCTAGTTCTTAACTGCGGAAGTTCTTCTTTTAAGTATCAGCTTATCGACATGGACGGGGAAGTAGTCCTCGCCAAGGGACTTGTTGAGCGCATTGGTATAGACGGCTCAAAGATCAAGCATACCAAGACAGGAAAAGATCCGGTCTCGCGTGTAGTTGATTTCCCGAACCACACAGTCGCCATCAAGTATGTTCTTGACATGCTTGTTGACTCTGAATACGGAGTCCTAAAGGATCTCAGTGAACTTTCCGCAGCGGGACACAGAATAGTCCACGGCGGAGAGAAGTTTACATCTTCAGTTCTTGTAACTCCTGAAGTTATCAGTGCAATAGAAGAAGTTATACCTCTGGCACCCCTCCACAATCCGGCTAACCTCCAGGGCGTCCGTGCTCTTATGGAGGTTCTCCCTAACACGCCGAATGTAGTTGTATTCGATACGGCATTCCATCAGACAATGCCACCGAAAGCATACATGTACGGCATTCCGTATAAATACTATGAAGAAGACAGGGTCCGCCGTTATGGTTTCCATGGTACAAGCCATTTCTATGTCGCAAACAGAGCGGCTGAGATTCTGGGCAAGCCGATCGAATCTCTTAAAATAGTTACCTGCCATCTTGGTAACGGAAGCTCAATCACGGCTGTAGACGATGGAAAATCAGTTGATACTAGCCTTGGTTATGGTACGGCAGAAGGTATTATTATGGGTACGCGCAGCGGAAATCTTGACCCTTCAGTAATGGTATTCCTTATGGAAAAACTGAAAGATCCAAAATCGGTTAATGAAGAAGTTCAGAAAAAGAGCGGTCTTCAGGGTATTTCAGGAATTTCCAGCGATCTTCGCGACGTCGAAGAGGCTGCGGAAAAAGGAAATGCCCGTGCCAAGCTGGCGCAGGAAATGCTTATTTACCACGTAAAAAAATATATTGGCTCTTACGCTGCGGCAATGGGCGGCATCGACGTCCTGGTCTTCACAGCAGGTATAGGGGAGAACGGAGTATCCTTCCGTGAAGAAGTCTGTAAAGGGCTGGAATTCATGGGTATAAAGATCGATCCGGAGAAGAACAAGGTCCGCGGCAAAGAGGTCATTTTCAGCACACCCGATTCAAGAGTTGCTGTAATGGTTGTTCCGACAGATGAAGAAATGGTCATTGCCAGGGACACAAAGCGCTGCTGCGAGGCAAAAAAATAGGAGAATAATGTCTGAATTTATCAAAGCTGCGCCCAAAAGTTGGCATCACAGGCTTATTATTCCGGCAATACCAAAGGATGGTACGCCATATACCGAAAGCTTTTCACTGACAGCTGACCGGAAGATCAACTATTGGGGACAGCTTTATTCTCTTGCAGCTCCGCTTCAGGTTGAAGTAGAGGCTTACAGGGCAGAGGGCAGGATAATTGCCGCAATATCAGTATCCGGAAGCGTCACTGTGTCATGCTCAAGATGTCTTGGACCGGCAGGGGTTGCAATTGAGGGAGAATTAAGGTATCTTTTCTCTCTGGACAAAGAAGAGGATAAAAAAGCCGAACCTGATTATGAAACAGATGGAGACGAAGAACTCATGATCCTTGATTCATGGGAGGATGAGATCGACCTAGGGCCATTGGTGTGGGAGGTAATGATAACACTTCTTCCAACTGCGCCTCTCTGTTCTGAAGAGTGCAGGGGACTTTGTCCAAAATGCGGCGCTGATCTGAACACTTCATCATGTACATGTACTGATGAAGAGGGAGATCCGCGTTTTGAAGTCCTGAAATCTTTAGTGCAGAAAGAACAGGAAAATAGCTGACTGCATAAAAAGCAAAAAAGTGATAGAATTGCACAGGCGACATTTTCGCCGAAGATTTAAGGGGGGAACAAATTATGGCAACTCCAAAAAGGCGAGTATCCCACTCCCGTACACACAACCGTAAAGCACAGTGGCTTGGTGCTCTTTCAGGACCCAGTCTTACGGCCTGCACCCACTGCGGTGAGATGATAGAGACATACAAAGCCTGCCCTGCATGCGGTTACTACAAAGGACGTCAGGTAATAAAGGTTTCAGAAGCCTCTACAGCTGCTAAAGACTAGTGATATGCCTTACGAAGATCCGGAGCAAAGGGTTATCCCCTTGCTCCGGATCTTATATTATGGGCACGTAGACATAATTCGGAGCAGCTCAATGGAACAGATTTATCGAGCCTTCATAAAAATTTTAGACGGCCTGTAATATGCCATTGACAACTTTTAAATTCTGTAATATCTTGTCTGGTGTTATGACCTGCTAACAATTACTTTTTACGGGAGATGCCATTTTGCGTTCAGAGCTGAAAAAGCAAAGGCACAGACAGCTTATAGAGCTGATATCCACTAACCCTCTCATGACGGACGAAGAGATAGCCGCTTCCCTTGGAGTGAGCATGAGTACGGTGCGTCTTGATCGTGGTCTTCTCTCTATACCTGAGCTGAGGGAAAGAATGCGGACAATGGCCGAGCAGGCGACCAGCAGGCTCAAGTCTTTAAGGGCAGAAGAAGTGGTCGGCGAACTTCTTGAACTCGAGCCTGACGGATGGGCTCTTTCTGTGTTGAACACGACCAGGGACATGGCATTCAGACATACGAATCTTGTTGGTGATTATTATATATACGCCCAGGCTGCTACTCTGGCAATAGCGACGATCGACAGGGAAATGGTAGTAGTAGGATCCGCAAGGCTGAGGTATCGCCGAGCGGCTTTCGTCGGAGAAAGGATACTTGCAAGATCCAAAGTGGGGACTTACAAGGGAGACAAATATGTCGTCAGTGTGCATACACGGGTCGGCGACAGGGAAGTATTTGTCGGAAGATTTGTTGTAGTCGCCAAGAATTCAGAGGAGCTAGCTTAAATGGAGGCGAAAATATGCTGATAGCACTTGATGCAATGGGAGGGGACCACGCTCCGCTGGAGCCGTGCAACGCTGCCATTCTTGCCTGTCGCGAGCAGCCGCATCTTTCCGTTGCGCTGATCGGTGACAGCGAAAAAATTAAACCGATAATTGAAAAAGCAGAAAAAAATGTCCGTTCGAGGCTGAATATAGTTCCCGCGAACGAAGTGATAAACGGAGGAGACTCTCCTTCGATCTCCATAAGGAGAAAAAAGAATTCGAGCCTGGTCATAGGTTTCGAAATGGTTCGCTCAGGTGAAGCCGCGGGTATCGTATCATCCGGCAACACAGGGGCGATCGCAGCAGGAGGAGTTATCCTCCTGGGGCGTATCCCGGGAATAGACAGACCGGGTCTGGGAGCAATGCTTCCGGTCCTGAACAGGCCTACCCTGTTGATGGATGTAGGGGGCACAGTCAGGTGCAAACCTATAAACCTTTTCCAGTTTGCCCAGATGGGATCCATATACATGAAGCTCTTCAGGAATGTTGAAAACCCCTCGGTTCGTCTTCTGAATATGGGCGAGGAACTGACAAAGGGGGACGAAGTTATATCTGCCGCAAGACAGCTGATAGAAAACAGCGATCTGAATTATCAGGGATATGCTGAAGCGAACGACATACCAAACGGCATATCAGACGTAATAATCTGCGACGGTTTTACCGGGAATGTCGTTATCAAATTCGGAGAAGGCCTGGGAGAACTGCTGAAAGACCAGTTTAAGGAAGAATATGCCAACCATTTGCTGCCCAAGGTGGGACTTTTATTTATGTGGCCTGCAATGAAGAGGGTACTTGGAAGGTTTGACTGGGAAAAAGCAGGAGGATCTCCGGTCCTTGGAGTAAACGGGACTGTGATCAAAGTACATGGGCGCTCAAAAAGTAAGGCAATATCATACGCGATACTTGGAGCAGCAAATTTTGTAGAGCACAACGGAGTCGGAAGGATCAGAGAAGAAATAGCCAGAGGTGGTGCGCAATGATCAAATACATTGGCAGGTCGGCAAAAATTCTGGGAACCAGTAAATATATCCCGGAAAAGATAATGACAAATAAGGATTTTGAAAAAATCGTAGAGACCAACGACCAATGGATCGTTGAGAGGACTGGTATACGCAAGAGACATTTTGCCCTTGATGGTGAGAAATGCAGCGATCTTGCTTACAGGGCAGCGCTTCTGGCCCTCGAAGATTCAGGGCTGAATGCTGATCAGATCGACATGATCCTGGTGGGGACCAATTCACCGGATACAGTCTTTCCAAGCGTTTCATGCAAAGTCCAGGGAAGGCTTGGCGCTGTCAACGCGGGAGCGATAGATATCCAGGCAGGATGTACAGGAAGTTTGACTGCACTCACAGTTGCAGCCTCCGGAATATCCAGCGGGATCTGGGACAAGGTCCTTGTAATAGGAGCTGAAGTTTTCAGGGACATTATCGACTGGACTGACAGGGGTACCTGCATCCTCTTCGGTGATGGCGCAGGGGCCTGCGTAATAGGAGTCTCCGATTCAGAGGGAGGATTTACTTCGACCCGTCTCCTTGCAGATGGCACAGGCCACGAAATGATAAGACTTGAGAGCGGTGAGGATCACATCATGCCGATCGTGAAGATGAAGGGCAATGAGGTCTTCAAGTTTGTAAATACAGTAATGCCGAAATTCATAAAGGGATTCTGCGAAGAATCAGGAGTGACTCCGGAAGACATAGATTTTTGGATATTCCATCAGGCTAATACGAGAATAATAGACGGGGTATTCAAAAGACTGCACATTTCGCAGGAAAAAACGCTGATCAACCTTCCCGAGTATGGCAATACATCGGCGGCATCGCTTATGATAACACTCCACGAGGCGATGGAGGCCGGCAGGATCAAAAGCGGAGACAAGGTATGCTTTGTGGCATTCGGAGCGGGAATGACACTGGGAGTCCTCCTCTACGAGGCTTAGGGAGAAAATCAATATGTTCGAAAACAATCGAGTTACCAAACTTCTGAAGATAAAATATCCTGTAATTCAGGGAGGTATGGCATGGGTAGCAGACGCTGACCTGGCAGCCGCAGTAAGCAACGCCGGCGGTCTGGGTGTAATAGCAGCTGCAAGTATGCCCCCTGAACTTCTGGAAGAGCAGATAGTAAAAATCAGGAAATTGACTGACAAGCCTTTCGGGATGAATATAATGCTCCTTTCCCCAACATCTGATGATGCGCTGGAAATAGCAGCTCAGTACAAAGTCCCTGTAGTGACGACCGGGGCAGGAATGCCGGGCAAAGTCCTTGAGAGGCTCAAACCGCTGGGAACGATAGTTATTCCCGTCATAGCTTCAACGGCACATGCAGAGAGAGTGTCAAAGCAGGGTGCTGACGCTGTCGTCGCCGAGGGCAATGAGGCAGGCGGACACATAGGCGAGATAACTACCATGAATCTTGTTCCACAGGTCGTAGATGTAGTCTCAATACCTGTAATAGCGGCAGGCGGAGTGGCAGACGGAAGAGGCATGGCAGCTGCTTTTGCTCTGGGAGCTGAAGGAGTACAGGTAGGTACACGCTTTGTTTGTGCTGCAGAATCAAACGTGCATTTCAACTACAAAGAAAAAATAATTGAGGCAAACGACAGGGCCACTGTTGTCACAGGAAGGTCTACAGGACATCCTGTAAGAGGCATTAAGAACAAGCTCTCCAGGGAGTTTGAGGAACTTGAAAAAAAAGGTGCTTCAACAGAAGAACTTGAGAAACTTGGAACGGGCAAGCTGAGACTGGCAGTTGTTGACGGAGACACAATGTGGGGTTCGCTAATGGCAGGGCAGTCTGCCGGACTTGTTAAAAGAATTGAGCCCGCGTCAGCGATAATCATGGACATTGTCAATGGCGCTGCAGCGGAGATCGAAAGACTGAAGAGGTTTGCTGACTGATGAAATATTCTCTTATTTTCCCCGGACAGGGCGCTCAAAGGCCCGGCATGGGCAAGGACCTTTATGATAAGTTCGATGTCTCTAAAAGTGTCTTTGAAGAGGCAGACGATGCCCTTGGATTTAAGTTAAGTGACATTATCTTTAACGGAACAAAAGAAGATCTTATGAAGACGGCCATAACGCAGCCTGCGATCCTGACTGTAAGCATAGCTGCTTTAAGAGGCCTTGAGAGCGCTTACGGAAAAAAGCTTGAACCATTTCTGGCTGCAGGCCATAGCCTTGGAGAATACACTTCACTTGTTGCTGCGGGTGCGGTAAGCCTTGCTGACGGAGTCAGACTCGTTCATCTGAGAGGCACACTGATGCAGGAGGCTGTCCCTGTCGGAATAGGCGCTATGTCTGCGATAGTAGGAATGAACATGGAGGAAGTAGTCGAATTCTGTAAAGAAGAGGCCCATGGTGAGGTTTGTGAAGCGGCCAACATCAATTCACAGGAACAGATAGTCATATCAGGGCATAAGGGAGCAGTCGACAGGGCTTCGGCAGCAATAGAAGCGACCGGAAGGGCGAAAGTACTCCCACTGAGAGTAAGCGCTCCTTTCCATTGCGAACTCATGCGCCCCGTAGGCGTTAAGCTGAGGGATGAATTTGAGAATATCAGCTGGAACGAGCCCTCCTGTCCTATCGTGACCAATGCCGCAGCAAAAGCGGTGCAGGATGTAGGAACTCTCAAAGAAGCACTTTACATGCAGACATTTTCACCTGTGCTCTGGATGCAGAGTGTGCTTGAAATGGAGAGGAAAGGCACGGAAGGGTATATAGAGCTTGGTCCCGGGAGCGTCCTTTCAGGCCTGATCAGAAAGATATCAAAGAGTAAGAGACCATATCCGGTCTCAGGACCAGAAGAGCTGGAAGCAGCCCTTGAGTTTTTGAGAGGGGGAATTTGATGCAGAAGGAAAGGATAGCTCTTGTAACAGGCGGCGGCAGAGGCATAGGGAGAGAGATAGCACTTGAACTGGCCCGCAGAGGGTGTTCGGTTGCCCTTAACTACAGCAGGTCGGAAAAAGCGGCTGAGGAGGCCGCTGCTGAGATAGAAGCAATGGGCCGTAAGGCCCTGACTGTCAAGGCGGACGTATCATCCGCAGCTGAAGTGAAAGAGATGTTCGCATTTGTTGCGTCAAAGCTTGGAACTGTAGAAATACTTGTGTGCAATGCAGGCATCACCAGAGACAATCTTCTTATGAGGATGAAGGCCGAGGAGTGGAACGATGTTATCTCGGCAGACCTTTCATCGCTTTTTTATTGCGCCAAAGAAGCCTTGAGACCTATGCTGAAGGCAAGATGGGGAAGAATAATAGCCATAAGCTCAATCACAGGCCTAATAGGAAATCCCGGACAGTGCAACTATGCTGCTGCTAAAGCAGGGATGACAGGGTTCATAAAAAGTCTTGCAAGGGAAGTAGGTTCAAGGGGTATCACTGCCAATGCAGTAGCTCCGGGTTACATAGAAACAGACATGACCTCGGAACTGCCTGCGGAAATCAAGGAAGCGATGCTGAAGAACATTCCGTCAGGAAGGACAGGAACTCCTTCAGACGTTGCGAAAGCCGTTGCATTTCTGGCTTCAGACGATTCAGAATACATACAGGGTCAGGTAATAGCCGTTGACGGCGGCATGACTATGTAGAGCAAAAACCTGTAAAACAAAAGCATATCCGGATAAGAAGAGTAAAATTGGAAGGAGGTGAACTGTATGAAATTGGAAGAAGTACAGGCAAAACTTAAGGAGATCGTAATGGATCGCCTTAACGCGGAAGAGGAGCAGATCAAGCCCGAAGCATCATTTGTTGAAGATCTTGGCGCTGACTCCCTTGACATCGTTGAGCTTATCATGGGAATCGAAGAGGAATTTGACATTGAGATCCCGGATGAAGATGCAGAGAAACTCACCACAGTTGGCGAGGCAATGAGTTACGTAAAGGCCAAATTGGGAGTAGAAGGCTAAATCACGAAATGAAACTTTTTAGGAGGGGCTGCATTAAACCGGTCCCTCCTATCTTCACGGAGGAAAGTCTATGAGAAGAGTAGTGATCACAGGAGCGGGTGCAGTAACGCCCATAGGGATCGGCAAAGAGGAATTCTGGAAGTCTCTTGAAGAAGGCAAAAGCGGTGTTGGCCTTATTACCCTTTTTGATACTTCTAAGCACAGCGTAAAAATAGGCGCAGAGGTAAAAGATTTTGATCCTGAACAGTGGCTTGACAAAAAAGAGGCACGGCGTACAGACAGAATACTGCACCTCTCTACAGCTGCGACTGACCTGGCTGTAAAAGACGCCGGTCTTGATCTTGGATCTTTGGATAAGGAAAAGTTCGGCGTCTATATAGGAAGCGGTGTCGGAGGGATCGGAACCATAGATGACAACTTTACCGCTCTTTTTGAGAAAGGACCAAGCAGGGTGAGCCCCTTCATGGTGCCGATGATGATAGCAAATATGCCTGCAGCCTATGCCGCAATAAGGTATGGAGCAATAGGCCCCAATATGGCAGTAGTAACTGCCTGCGCTTCTTCTATAAACAGTATAGGAGAAGCTTATTACTGTATACAGCGCGGAGATGCAGACATAATGATCTCCGGAGGAGCAGAGGCTGCTATCACATCGATAGCCACCGCAGGTTTTACATCCCTCAAAGCCCTCTCTACGAGGAACGATGACCCCGAACATGCCTCACGTCCCTTCGACTTAGGCCGCGACGGTTTCGTAATGGGCGAAGGTTCCGGGATACTTATCCTTGAGGAGCTCGAACACGCAAAAAAACGAGGTGCTCACATCTACGCAGAGATAACAGGTTACGGCAATACATGTGACGCATACCACATAACAGCGCCTGATCCTACTGGCGACGGTGCTTACCGCTCTATGGCCATGGCAATGAAAAATGCAGGATGGACTCCTGAAGATGTTGACCTTATAAATGCCCACGGGACTTCGACTCCTTTGAACGACAAGATGGAGACCGCTGCAATAAAGAGGCTCCTTGGTGACCATGGCTGTACAGTTATGGTCCAGTCAACAAAATCCATGGTTGGACACCTTCTCGGTGCCGCAGGAGCTGTTGAAACTATAGCAGCGCTTTTGGCGATAGAGGAAGGCATAGTTCATCCGACTATAAACCAGTTTGATCCGGATCCCGAGTGTGACCTCAATACTGTTCCAAACAAAGCTGTCAGTGCTGAAGTAAACAAAGTCCTGATAAACAATTTTGGCTTTGGAGGCCACAACGGAGTTCTTGCGATCGAACGCTTCAAAGACTGATATGAAGAGCACAGCTGATAGTGAGAGGCTGGCAGAAGATCTTCAGAAAAAGATAGGCTACAGATTTAAGAACAAAGATCTTCTCAAACAAGCCCTGACCCATTCATCGTACGCAAATGAGTCAGGGTCATCTTCACATAATGAGAGACTGGAGTTTCTCGGTGATGCTGTACTTGAACTCACCGTTTCGGAGCATCTTTACAATAAATACAAAGATCTCGATGAAGGACAGCTTACCAGAATACGTTCGCAGATCGTATGTGAAAAAAAACTATACAAGTGGGGCCTCATGCTCGGGCTTCAGGAATCAATAAAGCTCGGAAAGAGCCTAATTAAGAAAGGCCCGACAGTAGCAGTAACGGCTGACGCTGCTGAATCGCTCTTTGGAGCCGTATTCCTCGATGGAGGATATACTCATGTCCTGTCGCTGGCGAAGAGTTATGTCGAATTCCATCAGGCGGAGCTTTCACCTGACAGGCTTGACACAAAGACCATGCTACAGGAAACTTTGCAGGCGATGGGAATGGGAGTTCCTTACTACAAGACCATTGAACGATCAGGCCCTGATCATTCTTTGCTATTTAAAGTACAGGTGACGATAGACGAAAAAATACTTGCCGAAGCATGGGGCAAATCCATTAAAGAAGCAGAATTCAACGCCGCGAAGACAGCACTGGAAAAGACGGAAAGCTCCGACAGTTATCGCCGGTTGCGATAGAGATCACTCCTGCTTTTATGTTTTAAAAACTTTATCTTCAATGCAAACCTGAGGATTGTTGAGAAGTCATAAGGCATCTAGCTTTTGAAACCCGTTGAAACAAACTTGTCTATAGATTTACCGTTCAGTATCTTTGGAGCACTCTTATCTTTTCTTGATCCATTTATAAACATCCCCTTGATCAACAGTTCTGACAAAAGTATTGAGGTTGACAAAAATTTCTGATCCTTCGGCATCAGGACCAATAAAATTATCACATTAATAAGTTCGTTAAATACATTGAGCACAAATTTCAACGACATAAAATTCCTTGCAACCGATTGCATAAATTTTAAAAGTGATATATAATACCCGAAGTTCAACTTACGGGGGGAAACAGATGATATCAAAGAGAGAGTCACTCATGTCACTTCGTTCTTACCTCGGAGATATTGATCCTCCGTTTCAAAGGGTCATTTTTAAGATCGCCTGAATGGGCGGTCCTTTTTTTATTATAAAAAGGAGGGGTATAAATTGACAGTTTTAAGAGAAAAGGCAAAGCTTATGAGTTCCGATGACCTCAACAGGGTGATCAAGAGGATCGCACATGAAATGGTCGAGCAGAACAAGGGTACCGAAAACATGATCCTTGTAGGCATTCACAGAAGGGGCGTCTACCTTGCACGCCGCCTGCAGAAGATCATCGAAGAGGTCGAGGGTACTAAGGTCCCATGCGGTGAGCTTGATATCACCTTGTACAGAGATGATCTGACCATGCTTTTCGAACAGCCGATGGTCCACAGCACGAGGATGCCCCAGGACATCTCCGGTAAGAATATTTATCTTGTAGATGACGTTCTTTACACAGGAAGAACTGTGCGTGCTGCCCTTGAGGCCCTTGTAGACCTCGGGCGTCCCTCATCAGTGAAGCTGGCTGTAATAATCGACAGAGGCCACAGGGAACTTCCAATACACGCGGATATGTGCGGCAAGAATGTGCCGACATCCAAAAATGAAGTTATCGAAGTGAAAGTCACAGAGCTTGACGGAAAGGATGAGGTGGTGATCTGTGAACGCGATGCCCAGTGAGGTCGGACAGATAGTTTGGCGTCACAGAAATGTGATAGATGTAGACTGTTTTACAAGGGAGGAACTATACTTCCTGCTCGATCAGGCGCGCCATATGGAGAACGTAATGGACAGACCGATCAAAAAGGTCCCGGTCCTGCGCGGTAAGATGGCTGTCAATCTTTTCTTTGAAAATTCAACAAGGACAAGGGTCTCATTTGAGCTTGCAGAGAAGATGCTTTCTGCAGATGTGGTCAACTGGTCTGTTTCAGGCTCAAGCCACGCTAAGGGCGAGACAATGAGGGACACAGCCTGGACCCTTGAAGCAATGGGAGCGGATATAGTAGTAATGCGGCACGGAGCTGTAGGATCTGCACAGTATCTGGCTTCAAAGCTGAAAAGGGCAATAGTTCTGAACGCGGGAGACGGGACCCACGCCCATCCCACACAGGCCCTGCTTGACCTTTACACTGCATGGAAACACCTGGGTAATCTGGAAGGCAAAAAAATCGCCCTTGTAGGTGACGTCCTCCACAGCCGTGTAGCAAGAAGCGACATAATAGCGTTTAAAACTATAGGGTGCGATGTGGTCCTCTCAGGGCCCCCTACAATGATGCCGAGAGAGATAAACTCACTGGGCTGCCGGTATGAGAAAGATCCCAAAAAAGCTGTTGAGAATGCTGACATGGTATACCTTCTCAGGATACAGAAAGAGAGACAGCAGGATGGACTCTTCCCGTCTGTAGACGAATACCACCGCTGGTGGGGCGCCGACGATGATTTGATGAAGTATGCGAAACCCGGAGCTCTTGCGATGCATCCGGGACCGATCAACAGGGGCGTGGAAATTGCCTCCGAAGTTGCAGACGGACATCAGAGCGTAATACTGGAGCAGGTGCGTTCAGGAGTCGCGATACGCATGGCTCTTCTCTATCTCTGTGGAGGAGGCGCAAGATAATGGGAAAGATATTGTTCACGGACTTTAAAATATTTAACGGCACAGAATTTATTGAGGGCAGGAAAGTGCTGGTCGAGGACGGAAAGATCTCGAAAGTTGGCAAAGATCTTGACAGCAGTGACGCAGAGGTTATCGATGGTTACGGAAAGATCCTCTCACCTGGCTTTGTTGACCTTCATGCCCATTTCAGGGATCCGGGCGGTGAGTGGAACGAGGATATTGGTTCCGGAGCCAGGGCGGGAGCAGCCGGTGGATTTACGACACTTATTGCCATGCCCAATACCAAACCTGCAATTTCAGAGCCTTCTCTTGTAGAATATGTGCTGAGCCACGGGAAAGCAGCCGGTGCGTCAAGGATACTTCCATCCGGATGTGTCAGTAAAAACAGGGAAGGCAAGGAGATGGCAGAACTTCTCAAGATGGCTGAGGCAGGAGCTGTCTTTTTCACAGATGACGGAGCCCCTATAGCCACAAGTTCCCTTTTCCGCCTCGCATTGATGTACACAGGAAAAGATCAGCCTAGAATAATGGAGCATCCGGAAGAGATCAGCCTTTTCAAGGGCGGTCAGGTGCATGAGGGAAAGGTCAGTGCGCTGAGCGGCCTCAAGGGTATCCCCGCAGCATCAGAGGAGATAGATGTGGCAAGGGGAATAGCTCTTGCCAGGGAGACCGGGGGAAGAGTCCACTTTACACACCTGAGCAGTGCGGGAGCCTTGGGACTTATAAGGCAGGCCAAGAAGGAAGGGTTGGATGTCACATGTGATACCACCTTCCACCATTTGACCCTTAATGAAAACGCAGTTATCAACAGCGGTTATAACTCAAGATACAAAGTGAATCCTCCGCTTAGGAGCATAGGAGACCAGGCTGCTCTGTGGGAGGGGATGCTAGACGGAACGATAGATGCCATAGTGACAGACCACGCTCCATGGCACATGGATGAGAAAGATGAGCCATTCCAGGATGCACCGTTTGGGATAGCGTCACTTGAATGCGCTGCCGCTGTACTGATAGACTTTAAGAACAAGAACTACCCTGATGTACCGCTTGAGCTGATCCTGAAACAAATGACGAGCTCCCCGGCATCCCTCCTTCCTGAAAAGTGGCAGTCATTGGGCAGGATAGAAGAAGGGGCCATCGCGGACATAACGGTCATAGATATGGAAAGGACCAGGATCGTTGACTGCTCTGAATGGTTCAGCAAGGCAAGATGCTGCCCATGGGAAGGAATTGCCCTGACCGGCTGGCCTGTAATTACTTTTCTAGAAGGCAGGAAGATTTGGCAGGATAACGAAGATCTTTAGAAACTGACCCTACCAAAGAGCATCTTGCAGGACAATCGCAGGGGCGTGTTAAAGTTTGTCAGGTAATCAGAGGATCAGGTCTTGACATCTTTAGTGCGGCCCCTGTTTTGGTGTATCCTTAATGCCGGGCGCAATAGGGCTCTTTTGCGGATGTATGTGCATAAAGCAGTAGATATAATCTGGAGGTGTAGGTTTGAATAATAAAAAATGTGAATTGATCGCAGCGGTGGATCTGCCGACTCTGGACGCAGCCAGGGAGTTTCTTGAGAAGCTCGATAAAGCGACCCCTTATGTAAAGATAGGACCCAGACTTTACGCAATGGGGGGAGCTCCGTTCATCGGTGAAATAGTTAAAAAAGGATACAGCCTTTTTCTTGACCTTAAACTGCATGACATACCCAACACTGTAGCATCAGCAGTTGAACCTCTTTCTGAGATGGGACTGTGGGCTTTGACCATCCACACGTCAGGCGGACGTGAAATGATGTCTCGGTCCGTCGCAATGAGGGATAAGACAGGAAGCAGGATGAACATCTTTGGGATCACGGTTCTGACAAGCCTCGGAGGAGACCTTTGGAGCGAAGTGCACCCGGGATCTGACCTTGACCGATCACTTGAAGCAAGAGCGCTTGCAGCCGCAAGTGCAGGACTTGACGGCATAGTCTGTTCGCCGCTGGATCTTTCGCTTCTAAGCGGAAAAGCTGAAAAACTTGCAAGAGTTGTCCCTGGTATCAGGAGAATAAGAGCATCGACAGAGGATCAGACAAGGGTGGCAACTGCAAAGGAAGCAGCTGCAGCAGGGGCTTCATATGTCGTTGTTGGAAGGCCGATACTTGAAGCAGCTGATCCTATCAGTGAAGTCAGAAGTATACTTAAGGAAATATCGGAGGTGCAGTGATGAGGAAAGACTTTGTAAAAACAGATGACAAGGAAGTGGCCGCCAGGATCATGGAAATGATGAAAGAGAGCGGGGCCCACCTCGAAGGACATTTCAAACTGACCTCCGGACTTCACAGCGGTCATTACATACAGTGTGCCCTTATGCTCCGTTTCCCTGAGTTTGCAGCATACGCGGGAGAAATGATCGCAGAGCGGATAGCGCACAAAAAACCCGATATCATCCTTTCTCCTGCGTTGGGCGGACTCATCATAGGCCACGAAGTTGCCAGTGCGCTTGGAGTGCCCTTTATCTTCTGCGAAAGGCAGGAGGGGGTGATGAGGCTCAGAAGGTTTCCCCACCCGGGCAAAGTGCGTTTCGCGCTCATCGAAGATGTGGTTACCACAGGCAAGTCATCACGGGAAACAGCGCAGATACTTGCCGAAGGAGGAGCGGAATGGGTCTCTTCCGCTTCAATAATCGACAGGCGTGCAAATGATACTTATAAGGACTGGGACCTTGTTTCCCTCTGGAAACTAAGTTTTCCTCTTTATGAAGAGCAGAGCTGTCCTCTGTGCAAAGAGGGCCTGCCACTTGTAAAGCCGGGGAGCCGTCCGGGCTGATGCCTGCCCGCACTTTGCGGAGAAGTCTGAATAAAGTCTTATTAACTGCTTTTGCGCTGCTGATGTTGCTTTTCCATCCGGCAGCTGTGAGTGCGGGAAATTTTGCTGTGACTTCACCCTGGATCGGTTTCATCGCCTCTTTTATTGCGGGTGATACTAAAAATGTCCGCTACCTTTCCAATTGGGACTCCTCCGGAAACGTGATAAAAACATCTTCCCCAAGGTCTGGCGAGATAATTATCGCCATAGATTTAAAAGATGCAGAAAACTTCAGGATAAAGAAAAACAACAAGTACCTCAGGCTTCTCTACGATGATATGCCTATGACAAAAGAGCAGCTGCAGAGCGCTTTCTTTGATCCTGCAATGCTTCCTTTTCTCGCGCAGAGCGCAATGAAAATAATGTCGGAAGAGGACAAAGGCAGGTACACATATTTTCAGAGGAGGCTTGCTGAGTTCCAGTCAAAGATAGAAAGTACGATAGACATCGGAAGGCACCTTTTAGGAGATACAAAAATGCTTGATGTTACCGGAGCCGAAGGGACATGGATCCGTTCCTCGATCTCAGGTGCTGTCAGGCCCCCTGCAGCAGTATGGGAGGGGTGGAAGGCAGGCGACACTAAAGCAATGAAAGCCGCACTTGATGAAGCCGCCAGACGCAACTGGCTAATACTGCTCGATCCATGGACCCCGGAGATCATAAGATCTGCGGCTGTTGGCTATGAATACAGGCTGACTCTGCCTCCTCCATCCAAAGACCAGGACTATTTCGTCTTTCTCCATGATATTTTTCTTGCAATATGGAATAAAACTAAAAACGTGAAGACTAAATGATATTATTGGCTGTAAAATATGACAGTAATGCATAGTAGCATTACTGTCTAACGATACTTTCTTCAAGGAATGAGGTCTAACCATGTCAGGCATAAAATATTATCTAAGGTTGCTTCCGGCTGCTGCATTTTTCCTGTTTTTGCCCTTTCAGACCACTCTGTCAGCAGCTCCTGTTGAGGGAACGATGTCGGCGGATACAATAAATTACAATGTAAATACAAAAAAAATATCAGCTGTAGGAAATGTAATAATAAAAAGAGAGGGAGCCATACTCTGGGGCGATAAAGGGGAAGGCAATATGGAAACTTCCGAGTTTACGCTTCAGGGAAACGTTAAGGGAACTTTTCCTGCGGAGAAGACTGACCTGACAGCAGACAGTGTCAAGTGGAAAGGTTCGAAAAACTCTGAAAATGATGGTATTGCTGAGGCCGTAGGCAAGGTCCATCTGACACGGGGAGCGAATGAGAAGATAGATGCGGATTATGTGCTTTGGGAACTTGGTACAAAAAATTACACAGCAAAAGGCAATGTAGACGCAAAAACTGAAAATAACATCCTTATAGCCGATGAAGCCGGACAGAGCAAAGATAAATTCTGGGGCAAAAAAGTTAAAAGATATGAGGATATTAAGCAAAAGCTTGTTGTAAGAGCTGATACTGTTAACGGGACCAGGGTAAATGAAGAGATAAACGAACTGGTCGCAGTAGGGAACGTAGTAATGGATTTTGTGGACAAGGAAGGCCTCAAAAGCAAGGTAACAGGTGAAAAAGGGGTATATTCCAAATCAAAAGCCACCTTTGTGATATCAGGAAATGCAAAGGCTGTCCGCAGCGATGGGAAAACTGTTTTGGCGGATTCGATAATAGTGCACGAGGACTCCAACGATATTGAGGCAATAGGTAACTCGAAGATAACATTCATTACTAACGAGAAAAAGGACAATAAAGAAGAGAAGCCGAAAAGCGGGGAATGAGCAATGGCAATTACCACAAGATCAGAGTTTGAGGTGCTCAAGGCAGAACACCTCGTTAAATCTTATAATAAAAGAAGAGTAGTCGACAATGTATCTATCGAAATAAAAAAGGGTGAAATAGTCGGGCTTTTGGGGCCCAACGGAGCGGGCAAAAGCACCACTTTTTACATGATGATAGGAAGGATAATGCCGGAGTCAGGAAGAGTATTTAACGGAGAAAAAGATATTACGGCACTCCCTATGTATGAGAGAGCCAGGACGGGGCTTGGCTACCTTCCTCAGGAAGCTTCAGTATTCAGGAAACTTACAGTGAGACAGAACCTCGAACTGGTCCTTGAAGAGGCCGGTATCCTCAAGGAAGAACGTGATGCAAAAATAGAGACCCTGCTTGAGGGTTATGGTCTGAAACAGATCGAAAATATCCTTGGGGTCTCTCTTTCAGGCGGAGAGAGACGACGCGTTGAAATAGCCAGATGCCTGGCTCTTGATCCTTCATTCATTCTTCTGGATGAGCCATTCAGTGGAATAGATCCAATAGCAGTGGCCGATCTGCAGGCGATCATAAGACAGCTGAAAGACAAAGGTTACGGAATACTTCTTACAGACCACAACGTCAGAGAGACACTTTCAATTACTGACAGAGCGTACCTCATCCATCAGGGTAAGGTGTTTTTGGAAGGCCTCCCCGGAGAGATAGCAGCTAACGAAGAGGCGAGAAAATTCTACCTCGGCGCAGATTTTTGCTGGTAAGGGCATACTTTCCCAAATGAGCCGCAACGACAACCTTCCGGGCATGGTAAGACATGCGATGAGGATGATGGTCGGCACTCTTGCAAGCAGGATACTTGGTCTTGTAAGGGAAATGCTTACCGCGGCCTTGTTTGGAGCGACCCGCCAGCTTGACGCGTTTTATGTGGCATACACACTGGCAAATCTTTCACGTCAGCTTTTGGCGGAAGGAGCTCTTTCCGCTTCTTTTGTCCCGGTGTTTTCAAGGACTCTTGAAAACAAAGGAAAAGACTCGGCACAAAATCTTGCAAGGCAGGCCCTCTCAGTACTCTTGCTGGGAGGCGCTTTTGTCGTAACTGTCGGTATAATTTTCGCTCCGGTGTTCGTAGGGATAATGGCTCCAGGATTTGCCGCGGAAGAGAGAGCTCTGGCGATATCCCTCACCAGGATAATGTTCCCCTTCCTTCTCTTTGTCTCGGTGGGAGCTCTTGCTATGGGCGTGCTGAACAGTATGGGCTCATTTTTTGTTCCGGCAGTAGCTCCGGCGCTCAGCAACCTGGCTTACATACTCTTTTTGATAGCTACTATGAAAAACCTGACTATATGGAACCTCTCATCAGCGGTCCTCATCGGAGGTATCTGCCATATGCTCCTTCAGTGGTACTGGTGCAGCAGGATGGGAGTGATGCTGACGCCAGCCGTTCCGAAAAAGGACAATGCAGAACTCAAAAACATGATGTACCTCTTTTTTCCATATGCTGCCGGACTCTCATTAAATCAGGTAAACCCTGTGATAAGCAGGATGTTCGGTTCTTTTCTAACAGGAGGTTCGATCTCTGTCCTTACTTATGCGGACAGGATCCTTCAGCTCCCGCTTGGGCTTTTTGTCATAGCTATTTCACAGGCGGTCCTTCCCATGCTCTCCAGACAGGATCCAAATGACAGGGCAGGGTTCAGGGATTTTATAAGAGATGCACTCAGGTTTAACCTTTTTGTAATTCTGCCTGTATCTGTAGGACTCTTCGTTCTTTCCCAGGAGACCGTGCATATACTATTTTTCAGAGGTGCTTTTACCGAATGGGCCTGGCATGCAACAGGCACTGCCCTTGCGATATACGGTCTTGGCCTTCCGGGGATGGCAAGCAGTACCGTCATACTGAGGGCGATGTATGCCAGAAGGATGCCAAAGGGTGCTGTTGGGGTAACCGGGGTGACTGTGGCAGTCAATTTGGCTGCTTGTCTATTGCTGATGCCGCTTTTCAAATACGCGGGTCTTGCAGGAGCCACAGCCGCAGCATTCACATGTTCAAGCCTGTACGGAGCATGGGCTCTTTCAAGGAACCTTAAAGAACCTCTAGGCGTCTTTGATCCCAGATGGCTGGCGAAGATACTTTCTTCTACTATACTGATGTTCATTACTCTCTATGCAGTCAAAATGACTCTGCCATATCCGGTTTCTGCTTCGTTGGGACTCAGGGCGATCTGGCTGTCCGGCATGGTGCTTGCGGGGATAGCAGTATATTCCCTCTCTACGATCCTTCTCCGCTGCTCTGAGTGGCAATGGATAAAAGATGCGCTGAAAAAGAAAAATAATTAATTGATCGATGTTATCATTTACATAGGATCTGACGTATAGATCGGTCTGCTTCTATTCAGGATATTCCAAGGGGGCGTAACAGTGAAAAGAAAATTTTTATTTTTTTCGATGCTTTTGCTTACATTCACCATAATTGCATATCCGCTTTCTTTCCGTGCCGAGGCGAATCAAAACGACATTAATAGTTTGCTGGAAGAAAGACAGACAGACTGTTGGGTGGAAGGAGAGCGATTAGGGGAACTCATTCTGGGTTCAAGGGGAACGATACAGTTCATATATCTTGACGCAAAATTATCAAAGGCGATATCAACTGAGCAGGGTCTTGCGCCATGGGTCGACGATCTGAATCAATATTACGGGTCACCTGAGACCAGAAAAAAAGTCCTCTTCATAGTTAATCTTGAGGCAAACAAACTATGGACTGTCGAAGAGGAAAAGATCAGTGTCGGAGGCTATCATTTAACAAAAACGGATGTTATATCCTCAAGCTGGAAGAATCCTTTCGGGACAGTAGACGCTGGTACCAGCTGGCAGTTTGCCTTCGTTGTACCGCAGGACAAAGTCAAGCCGGGGACAGAGATCATGGTGGGTTATGGTGACGATCTAATAAAATGGAAGGTGCCGAAATAAATGCACAAGTACAAATGCGCTTCGTGCGGACATATTTTTACTTCAGAAAATTTTGCTGAAAAATGCCCGGAGTGCGGCTCAAGGATACTGATACATAAAGAGGGAGAACCAAAGAAAAACAGCTCTTGCAGCTGCAAGGGCGGCAATTGTTCATCCTGTGCCGGTCAATGCGGATGATGGCTGAGCCCAAAGAACTCATCACCCTTGGAATAGAGACAAGCTGTGATGACACTGCACTTGCTGTCATGAAGGGCAGAAATATCGTATTGTCCTCGGTGATATCCAGTCAGATAGAATCGCATTCCGAATACGGAGGAGTTGTTCCCGAACTCGCATCGAGGATGCACCAGGAAATGATCATCCCCCTTCTGGAAGAAGTGCTTGAAGAAACATGCATAAATGATCCAGCAAAAGAGATCGACCTTATTGCCGTTACTGCCGGGCCGGGACTGATGGGTTCGCTTCTTGTCGGTGTCATGACTGCCAAGGCGCTCTCACAGGCGTGGAGGACACCTATCATTGGAGTCAACCACCTGGAGGGACACATATTTGCAAACGTCGCCGCGAACAGAGACCTCGCTCCGCCTTTTATTTCAGCTATAGTATCGGGGGGGCATACTGAGATCGTATGGGTGAAGAATTTTGGAGAATATGAACTTCTGGGTTCAACAAGAGATGATGCAGCTGGCGAAGCCTATGATAAGATTGCGAAAATGATGGGGCTTGGCTATCCTGGAGGTCCGGTCATAGACAGTCTGGCATCGCGAGGCGACCCGGAAAGCTATGCGCTGCCAATGCCGCTTTCCTCGTCAGGCAAGGTCGAATTCAGTTTCAGCGGATTAAAAACTGCTGCGGCCAATATAATAAGAAACTCGGAAAAAACAGGCACCTCCTTAAAAAAGGAAGATATCTGCGCATCTTTCCAGAAAGCGGTAATAGGATCTCTTACATGCAAAATAAAACTCGCTGCAGACATGACAGGGGTAAAAAGACTGACGCTTTCAGGAGGCGTTGCAGCAAATTCCGGTCTTCGCAGCAGGCTTAATGAGATGGCAGAAGAAGAGGATTGGGAGTTATTCCTTCCTCCGAAAAATATGTGTACTGATAATGCTGTTATGATCGCATCTGCCGGAACGGACTCTTTCCTCAGGGGCAACAGGTCAGACCTTTCGCTCTCTCCAGACCCTTCATGGGAGATTTGGTAATTACTTTTCTTGCCCGCATCCTTACTCTCAATATTTTCCTGCCCTGATACCCTCCTAGTAAGCCTTGGTGTAAAAACACCCCGGTTCTGATGATTTTTGAAAAAAGGACATCAGCGCGCACATTCTCTGCACAAATTACGTAAGATAAGCAAAATTCAAAGCATGTTTAAAAATAGAAGGAATGAGTAAATATGCAGACATAAAAGGCATATACATCACATATTTGACTCTAGTCGCATTTGAGAAAAACCTTCTCTCTTATTAAACTTCAGTCGAAAAGAAGTTAGCACTCGATTGACGTGAGTGCTAACATCAAATAACAAAATATTAACAGGAGGGGTCATTTTATGAAACTTAAGCCACTTGGAGACAGAATAGTTGTTAAAGCCGCACCTCACGAAGAAAAGACAAAAGGCGGACTCGTTCTTCCTGAAACAGTGAAAGAGAAGCCAGTCGAAGGAATCGTTGTTGCTGTAGGAGAGGGAAAAGTACTTGAGAACGGCAAACGTCAGCCCATGGATGTCAAACCTGACGACAGGATCATATACAGCAAATACTCAGGTACTGAAGTCAAGCTTGATGGTGAGGATTTCCTCATCCTGAGCGAAAGAGACGTACTGGCAGTAGTAACGAAGTAAGAAATATAAAATAATTATTATTCTGGGAGGAATATGATCATGGCAAAGATATTGCTTTTTAAAGAAGAAGCCCGCCGTGCTATGGAGCGCGGAATGAATAAAGTTGCAGACACAGTCGGAATCACACTTGGCCCCAAAGGCCGCAACGTAGTCCTTGACAAGAAATATGGTTCACCCACCATCACTAACGACGGCGTGACGATCGCAAAGGAATTTGAACTCGAAGATCCGTTTGAAAATATGGGAGCACAGCTTATCAAAGAAGTAGCTTCAAAAACCAACGATGTAGCAGGAGACGGTACGACAACAGCTACAGTCCTTGCCCGTGCTATGGTCCGCGAAGGCATTAAAAACGTTGCCGCAGGAGCTAACGGAATGCTCATCCGCAAGGGTATCGAAAGCGCGACTGAGACAGTTGTAGAGCAGCTCAAGAAGCAGGCAGTCCGCGTAAAAGAGCACAGCATGATCGCACAGGTCGCTTCGATCTCAGCAAACGACAAGGCGATCGGCGAACTTATCGCTGAGGCTATGGGCAAGGTCGGAGAAGAAGGCGTAATCACAGTTGAGGACAGCAAGAGCTTTGGAACATCACTCGAGACAGTGGAAGGCCTCCAGTTCGACAAGGGATACATCAGCCCCTACATGATCACGAATCCTGATCGTATGGAAGCAGTGCTTGAAGACTCCAATATACTCATCGTTGACGGCAAGATCAGCAATGTCAAAGACATGCTCCCCGTCCTCGAGAAGATCGTACAGCTTGGCAAACCTCTCCTCATCATCGCAGAGGATATTGAAGGCGAAGCCCTTGCTACACTTGTAGTCAACAAACTCCGCGGCATCCTCCAGGTTGTTGCTGTCAAAGCTCCCGGATTCGGCGACAGAAGGAAGGCAATGCTCCAGGATATAGCTGTTGTTACAGGCGCTACAGTCATTAGCGAAGAAGTCGGCATGAAGCTTGAGAATGCAGACACGACAGTCCTCGGCGGAGCCAAAAAGATCAAGGTTACCAAAGAAGACACAACGATAGTCGAAGGGAAAGGCGATTCCAAGAACATCAAGGATCGCGCATCCCAGATAAAGAAAGAGCTTGCTGATTCAACATCAGAGTATGACAAAGAGAAGCTTCAGGAGCGCCTTGCCAAGATAGTCGGCGGAGTTGCGGTCATCCAGGTCGGTGCTGCGACAGAGACCGAGCAGAAAGAACTCAAACACCGCATTGAAGACGCACTCAACTCGACCCGCGCGGCAGTTCAGGAAGGCATCGTAGCAGGCGGCGGAGTTGCACTTGTAGAATGCACAAAGGAACTTGACAAGCAGATCGCAAAACTTGAGGGAGACATCAGGACCGGAGCAATGATAGTCCGCAAGTCTCTGACTGAGCCCCTCCACCTGATCTCTTCAAACGCAGGTCTCCAGGGTGATGTCATCATCGAGAAGGTGAAGACGCTGAAAACCGGACAGGGACTTGATGCAACGACAGGCGAGTATGTTGACATGATCAAAGCCGGTATAATCGACCCCGTTAAGGTAACACGTACAGCAGTTCAGAACGCTTCCTCCATCGCAGCTATGGTACTCACCACAGATGCTCTCGTAGCTGACAAGCCGGAAAAGAAGGATACTCTCGGCGACATGGCAGGTATGGGCGGCATGGGCGGAATGGGCGGTATGGATTACTAATATCCACAAGATCAGATAGCAGTATTTCGAACAGGCGGGGGTTGCCCCCGCCTGTTTTTTGTCCTGCAATAAAAATTATAGAGTGGAAATCGCGGCTTCTTTATGTCATACTTACTAACGCGCAAAGTGTATGTTAGTGAAAGGGCAGGTTTTTTAGATGAAAAACAGAGAGAACAAGATCCTGATATTAGACTGCGGCTCCCAGTACACACAGCTTATTGCAAGGAGAGTAAGAGAACTCGGAGTTTTCAGCGAAATACTCTTCTGGGATTCTCCTGCAGAAAAGATCGAAGCATCTTCTCCCTCAGGCATAATCATTTCAGGCGGTCCCAGGAGCGTCCTTGACAGCGATGCTCCGTCCATACCGATGCATATACTCGGATCCGACATACCGGTCCTCGGTATTTGCTACGGGATGCAGCTGATAGCACATCAGTTTGGTGGGAAAGTCAAACGAGGTGAAGCTGCGGAGTACGGGAGAGCAAAAGTAAAGTTCTCCGCCGGTGGCCGTGTCTTCGGAGGAATTGGAGAGGAAAAAGAACTCGAAGTATGGATGAGCCACTGGGATCAGGTAACAGAGCTTCCGCAGAACTTTTCTGCTACGGCATGGAGCGAGAACGGCGCCCTTGCCGCTTTTCAATCATCAGACGGAAGGATAAGCGCGCTCCAGTTTCACCCGGAAGTGGTCCACACACCGAAGGGAAGGGAGATCCTCTCGGCATTTATATTTGATATATGCGGCTGCACTGCTGACTGGAACCTAGGGATCGATTGGGTCGAGAGAGAAATAGACAAGATCAGGGAAAAGGTTGGGACAGGAAGGGTGATATGCGGTCTTTCCGGCGGAGTCGACTCAACGGTCTCCGCAGTCATCACATCCAAAGCCGTTGGCGAAAATCTTCACTGTATTTTTGTAGACCACGGACTCCTACGAAAGAACGAAGCCGACCAGGTAATGGAGACTTATCGAACTCTCAGTCTCAACGTACACAGGGTCGATGCCGAGGAGAGGTTCCTCTCTGCACTTGCAGGTGTCACTGATCCGGAGAAAAAGAGAAAGATAATCGGAGCACTTTTTATTCGTGTTTTTGAAGAAGAGGCCCGGCGAATCGGTGGTTCAGACTGGCTGTTACAGGGCACAATATATCCTGACGTAGTAGAAAGCGGACATGGCGGAGGAAACGTTATAAAGAGCCATCACAATGTTGGCGGGCTGCCGGATGACATGAAAATGAAGCTCCTGGAGCCCCTGCGCGACCTCTTTAAAGATGAAGTCAGGGCAGTTGGAAAAGCCCTTGGTATAGAGCCGCATTTCCTTGAGAGACATCCTTTTCCCGGCCCGGGCCTCGCAGTAAGATGTCTCGGAGAGTTAAAGAAAGAGCGTCTTGATGTACTTAGGGAGGCTGACGCGATCTTTATAGAAGAGATAAGGAAGTTTGGACTGTACAAGGAAATATGGCAGGCATTCTGTGCCCTTCTTCCTGTACGGAGCGTCGGGGTCGTGGGGGATGTAAGGACATACGGGGAGACAGCGGTGCTGAGGGCGGTTTCATCACTCGACGCAATGACAGCAGAGTGGGTCCATCTCCCCTACGAACTTCTGGACACAGTAAGCAGAAGGATATGCAACGAAGTGCCCGCTATCAACAGGGTCGTGCTTGATGTAACGGGAAAGCCGCCCGCAACTATAGAGTGGGAATAGCGACGACGTGGGAACTTCGAGATGGAAGTAAGGCTTGACGCTGACAGAAGCAGAAGAAAGGGTTTTTCAGAGGTCATTTTCTGCGAAGGAAAGTCTGAAAAACAGCTTCTTGACATTGCAGAAAAGATAAAAGCCCAAAGACTGGACACTGCCTTCAGCAGGATGGCTGAGGATCAGTTCAGGACAGTTGTTTCTGTAATAGAGGATTTCAGATATGATCCTCTTTCGCGTGTCGGACATACTCATTTTGGTGAGATAAATAAAAACGGAGCCCTCATAGCTGTCGTTTCTGCAGGAAGCACGGATGTGCCGACAGCTGAAGAGGCTGCTCAGATAATAGAGTTTTTCGGTTCAAAAGCGGATAGGTTTTATGATGTCGGAGTCGCCGGTATACACCGCCTTTTTAACGTTTTGCCTGATATAAGGAAAGCGGATGTGGTTATCGTAGCGGCAGGGATGGACGGCGCTCTGCCAAGCGTAGTCTCAGGGTTGGTATCATCACTTGTGATAGGCCTTCCGACCTCAGTGGGATATGGCATTGCAGAAAAAGGAAACACAGCTTTGAGGTCAATGCTGTGTTCATGCAGTCCGGGTCTGGTCGTGGTCAACATAGACAACGGAGTCGGCGCGGCGCTTTCTGCGCTTGCGGCTTCTAAAATAAAGTGTTCCGAACCCGGTCAATTTAACCTGTTGGACGAATGATAGTATAATTGCCCTTAGTCAGTTAATATCTTGAAACGAGAATATTTATCTTACACAGGCTGTTTAAAGATGCATGTTTACAGGATCGGGGGCAGGGGCATTGCATGACGAGCGTTACCTCAAGATGTCGAAGAAGATCAGGGAGAGCGTGGTACCTTTTGCAGCGCTTCTGGTGCTTTTCCTTTTTCTTTCATGGCTTATAGTCTCACCACTGGGCCGCCCGCTGCTGTGGTCTGTCGTACTCTCTTACTTTGCATACCCTCTTTACAAAAACCTTCACAACAATTTTTTTTCAGGAAGACTTACCAATATCGCAGCCGGAATAACAACACTTGCCATAGTAGTATTCATGGCGATCCCCATGCTCTTCTTCGGACTCTTTTTGATAAAGGAATTTTTGAAGGTATATGAAGCTGTAATGCAGAGCGGGGTGCTTTCAGGTTCATACACGGAGATACTTCAAAAACTCCACAATGTTCCGCTGCTTGGCAAATTACTTTACAAACTTGATTTCGTCAGCGGATTCCCCGTATTTGAATCGATCATCGGCAGCAGCGTGAACTGGATAACGGGGTTTGTACGTATACTATCCAGGGAGATACTGGGCAACGCTTTCAAAGTTTTCTATCTGCTGGCAGTCGTGACGGTATCCTCTTTCTTTATAGTCAGAGATGGTCACCTCATACTTCAATACGTGAAGGACATCATGCCTCTTACCGAGTCTGAGCGGGAGAACATAGTTGACAGATCTGCCAAGATGCTCAGAGCGGTCGTATACGGTATAGTTGTAACAGCAGCGATCCAGGGAAGTCTGGGTGGACTGGGATGGTGGTTTGTGGGTCTTGGACATCCGGTCCTTTTCGGTTTCTTTATGTTTATCACTGGAATGATACCTTTTGTCGGCACTCCGGTGATATGGGTGCCTGGCGTTTTGAGTCTCTTTATTAACGGAGATTATACCGGAGGCCTTATCCTTCTTGGATGGGGAATAGGAGCAGTCAGCATGGTTGACAATTTTGTCAGGCCAGTTTTCATCTCCGGAGAGAGTAAGATCCATATGCTTGTAATATTTGTAGGGATATTCGGAGGTCTTTTCAACTGGGGCTTCCTTGGCCTTTTTATAGGACCTCTCATCCTTTCTATAGGAATTTTCCTTCTTGATCTATATAGAGCCATAGTTTCGGAAAAATTCAAAGAGAACTGACGGTTCCAAATCTTTGGAGGTTATGCCATGATCACGATAGTAGCTGTTTCAGGAAATAAAAACAGCGGCAAGACGACGCTTTGCAGGAAACTCCTTAGCGAGTTGGAAGTTTTGGGCATAAGGGTCGGATACATAAAAAGAACATCAGATGAGGTCCTTTCAGAGAAGGGCACAGACACAGGGTCAGTCTCTGAGATGTGTATAGGTGCCGTTCTCTGGGGCAGGGACGGTCTGAGGAACGAACTTGCGGCATCTCAAGAGACCACCCCGTCCTTTATTGCTTCCATCTACTTCCCGGACTCTGAACTTGTAATACTTGAGGGCGGCAAGGACCTTGCTCTTCCAAAGATATGGGTCAGGACAGAAGGTGAAGAACAGCCTCAATATCCCGGGATATTCATGATATATGACCGTTGCGGAAACAAAGACAGCGGGCTTGTTTACAGTGGCGGAGAAGAGAAGGAAATGGCAGTACGCCTTGCCTCACTGGTGAGAGGAAAGGCATACAGAAGCGCAAAGATATATTTCGGGGACCGGCCTTTGCCCATGAAGGATTTTATCGCAGACTTCGTAAGAGGCAGTATCATGGGAATGCTGGCCTCACTTAAGGGCGGCAGCAAAACTGATAAAACCATAAGGATCTATCTCGACAGCAGCACAGAGGGCAAAAAATAACGCAGCTGTCTTGAACATAAACAAACTTTTATGATGATCGTTGATTTTTCAGAAAGAAAATCGAAAATAGACCCAGCGATCAAATGTTGAGTAAAAGCATATTAAAAGGTTGTAAGTTAATTTAAAAGTAGATATAATAACAAATTGGGTCAGCTAAAATGCTGATTAAACCACAACCTTCAAGGGGGTCTCTTTTCCAATGGAAATTTTAGGCGTTATAGGAGGCATAGCAGTAGTAGCACTTCTCTACGCAGGCTATGCTTCGGGTAAGATCAATGCATTTAAAGTTGATCATGATAGGATCAATGAACTTTCCGGCATTATACAGAGCGGTGCTATGACCTTTCTATACAGGGAGTACAAGGCACTGGTTCCTTTTGTCATATTGGTAGCAGCGCTTCTGGCGTGGAAGATAAACGTTCCAAGTGCGATATGTTTTGTCGCAGGGGCTCTCTGCAGCGCACTTACAGGATACATCGGGATGAAAGTTGCGACGAAAGCGAACGGCAAGACGGCCTTTGCGGCGATGAAAGGCATGAACGGTGCTCTTACGATAGCATTCACAGGCGGAAGCGTTATGGGAATGGCAGTAGTTGGAGTAGGTCTTCTTGGAGTAGTTGTGATGTTCGTTCTCTTCGGAGATCCCAGCATCATCACTGCCTTCGGTTTTGGTGCCAGCTCCATCGCGCTATTTGCCCGTGTAGGCGGCGGTATCTATACCAAAGCTGCTGACGTAGGCGCTGACCTTGTCGGTAAAGTAGAGGCAGGCATCCCCGAAGATGACCCCCGCAACCCGGCAGTCATAGCGGACAATGTCGGCGACAACGTCGGCGACATTGCAGGTATGGGTGCAGACCTCTTTGAATCATACGTTAACTCCATCATCGCCGCAATGGTCATCGGAGCTCTGTTCGCAGGCATGGCCGGCGTGATGTATCCTCTTCTTCTTGCAGCTGTTGGCATAATTGCCTCCATACTCGGGACATTCTTTGTAAAGGTAAAAGAAGGCGGAGACCCTGCAAAGGCTCTTCGTTACGGTCTGGGTTCAACAGGACTCTTTATGATAGTGGGGACATTCTTCCTCACCCGCTGGGTATTTGCGGGAGATCTGACCCTGTTCTATGCGGTCGTGTCAGGAGTTGTTTCCGGCATCCTTATCGGAGCGGCGACAGAATTCTATACATCAGGCGACTATGCCAGCGTAAAGGAAATAGCTGCAGCCTCTGAGACAGGAGCTGCAACTAACATACTTGCCGGTCTTGGAGTCGGTATGAAATCAACAGCCGTTCCGGTCATCCTTGTCTGTGTTGCCATCCTTGCAGGGGTACAATTCGGCGGACTCTACGGGATAGCCTGCGCTGCAGTCGGTATGCTTGCCATCACAGGCATGGCTCTTTCTGTAGACGCATACGGACCCATAGCAGACAATGCAGGCGGTATAGCTGAAATGGCAAACCTGCCGGAAGAAGTCAGGCAGATCACAGACAGGCTTGACGCAGTTGGCAACACCACAGCAGCGGTAGGCAAAGGTCTTGCTATCGGATCTGCTGCTCTTACAGCACTTGCTCTCTTTGTTGCGTATGCACAGGCGACTAACCTAGACGTCATCGACCTTAAAGACCCTAGGGTAATGGTGGGACTTTTTATAGGCGGTCTTCTGCCCTTTATCTTCAGCGCTCTTTCGATACAGGCTGTCAGCAGGGCTGCTGAAAAAATGATCGAAGAAGTTCGCAGGCAGTTCAGAGAGATCCCGGGAATTATGGAAGGAACGGGCCGTCCCGAATATGAGCGCTGTGTTGATATTTCCACTGCGGCAGCACTTCGTGAGATGATCCTCCCAGGTCTTATGGCAGTGCTTGCTCCGGTAGCCGTCGGATTCGGACTTGGAGCCCAGGCGCTTGGTGGACTTCTCGGCGGATCGATAGTTACAGGCGTTATGATGGCGATCTTTATGTCCAATGCCGGTGGTGCATGGGACAATGCCAAGAAATACATTGAATCCGGCCATCACGGCGGTAAAGGAACTGCGCCGCATGCAGCAGCAGTAGTCGGAGATACCGTGGGCGACCCCTTCAAGGATACAGCAGGACCCAGTCTTAACATTCTCATAAAGCTCATGTCGGTCGTTGCTACAGTATTGGCTCCGCTGCTCATTTGATCGACCAAACTTGAATCATTCAGACTGAACATGAGATAATTATTTTGAGGGAGAGTATTACTCTCCCTCTAGTTTTCTGTATACCGGAGGTGTGCCATGGCCAGCGATGATGTCAGAGAAGTCAAATCCAGACTTGATATTACCGAGGTTATCGGTGACTATGTAGTCCTGCGGAAAAGCGGTCAGACTTACTGGGGCAAATGTCCCTTCCATAACGAGAAAACCCCCTCCTTTAGCGTCTCTCCCGAAAGGCAGACCTTTCACTGTTTTGGCTGCGGCAAGGGCGGAGATGTATATACATTCATAATGGAAATTGAAAACCTGGATTTCAAGGAAGCTTTGGAAAGGCTTGCAGAGAGGGCAGGAGTGAAGCTCCAGGGATTTGCGGTGAGCAGCCGTGGAAGCACTCTTTCCAGAGGGAACATTTTAAGGCATGCGCTGGACTTCTTCATAAGGTCTCTCGACAATGCTTCAGGAGAAGCGGCAAGGGCATATCTTACAAGGCGCAGCATTACAAAAGAGGACATGAAAAGATTTGAGCTGGGCTGGGCGCCGCCTTCATGGGATTCGCTCTTCAGGCATCTCACAGATATGGGCTTTACAGAGGGACAGATAATTGAAAGCGGACTTGCTGCGCAAGGCACAAGAAATGCTTATGACAGATTCCGCGGACGTGTGATGTTTCCAATATACAGCGCAACAGACAGGATCATAGGGTTCGGAGGGCGGATACTTGATGGTGACGGAGCAAAATATCTGAATAGCCCTGAAAGCACACTTTTCAACAAACGCAACAATCTCTACCTGATGAACAAAGCTAAGATGCAGATAAGGGAAAAAGGACACGCGATCCTCGTAGAAGGTTACATGGATGCAATAAGGTGCCATCTTTCGGGATATACAAATACAGTTGCTTCATTGGGAACTTCACTTACAGATGCCCAGGCCGTTTTGATCAAAAGAATGACAGGTCTTTGTTATATCTGCTATGATTCGGACAGTGCAGGTCAGGAAGCTGCGCTTAGAGGAATGTATACGCTACAGAAACAGGGAGTTTCAGTTAAAATAGTTAGACTGACAGGAGGCAAGGACCCAGATGAGGTCCTGCTGCAAAATGGTGGTTTGCAGATGTTTGGATCAGCTATAGGATCTGCTATCCCGCTTCCCATATATCATGCCATGCTCAGAAAGGCTGATATGGAGATACCTGAGAAATCTTTTGCAGCAAGGAATGACCTTTTGGAAGGGCTTGCATCACTGTCGGCGTTCGACATAGCTCCGCATATTGAGAAGATATCGCAGCAAATGGGTGTATACCCCCATGAACTGAAGAGAGAAATAGAAACCAGGCGAATAAGTCAAAGTGATGCGGGATCAAAAAGGATGCCGGAAGATGATTTTATCGAAGCCGTTGCTATTCCCGATAAGGATTCCTGCTTAGAACCTGATGACCTGGAATGTATATTTTGCAGTATGCTCTGGGGAAGTGAAGAACTGAGATCAAGATTCTCTCCGGAGTACGTGGTGCCTTTTGTAAAAGATGAAATACTGCAAAATATGGTCTCCGCTCTTTTATCCGGTGAAACTCCGCTTCATCTGGAGGATAGGTGGAGGCAGCTTGGTGACAGAAGATCTTTCGAATTGATCGCAAGGGGTAATGGAATAATTGCGAGAGAAGGCATTGATGCTGATAAGGCAGAAAGTATTGCTGATACGATCAGAAGAAGGTGTGTTGAGGAAAGAGTTGGATCTCTTAATACAAAACTCAAAAAGGGAACAGCCACAGAAACTGAAGTCCAGGAACATTTAAAGCTGACAAGAATTCTAAAAGGAGGGAAATTCGGGGCATGAAAAAGACAAGGTCGACTAAAAAAACTAATGCTGCCACATCTGCAGCATCGGATAGCGCGCCGAAACTCATCGATGAAACCATAGAGGAAATAACCGAAGATATCTTACTTGACCTGAACGATTTTTCAGATCCGGAAAAGGGCGATATATGCGGTCCTGCCAACATAGAGGATGAGTTACTTGAAACTCATGACAGTACTGATCTGGACGAAGATATTAAGGTCATCTGCGCAGAGGAGGATGAGAGTATCTCCGAGGTCGAGGCAGTAAAAGGGGATAGCAGTGAAGATGGTGATCCTGCAGATTACACCGCCTACATCGACAACGTAAGGGATCTGCTGCATGAGGGCAGAGAGAAGGGCTTTGTGACCTATGAGGACATAGAGAAGCACATGCCTAAGGATTTCCTCACAGCGGATATTCTTGACAGCCTTTACATGAACCTTATGGAGCTTGGTGTAGACGTAGTTGATGAACCGAAGACAAAAGTAGACCCATCTGAGGGTGAGCATATCCTCCCAACTAACGCCAATAACGAAGAGATGGGAGATCTTGAAGATCTTCCCCTGTCGGATCCTGTCCGCATGTATCTGAGGGAGATAGGCAAAATACCTCTCCTGACATCGGAAGACGAAGTTTCGCTTGCAAAGGGAGTAGAGGCAGGGGACATGACCTCGAAAGACAAGCTTGTTGAGGCGAACCTGAGGCTGGTCGTCAGCATTGCAAAAAAATATATAGGCAGGGGGATGCTCTTCCTTGACCTGATCCAGGAGGGAAACCTCGGCCTTATCCGCGCTGTTGAGAAGTTCGATTACCGAAAGGGTTACAAGTTCAGCACTTATGCCACATGGTGGATAAGGCAGGCTATAACAAGAGCGATAGCGGACCAGGCAAGGACGATAAGAATACCTGTCCACATGGTAGAGACGATAAACAAGCTGATCAGAGTCTCAAGACAGCTTGTCCAAAGGCTGGGGAGAGAACCGGCCGCTGAAGAGATAGCAGCTGAAATGGAGATAGCGTCTGACCGTGTTGAGGAGATACAGAGGATAGCACAGGAACCTGTCTCACTTGAAACTCCCATCGGTGAGGAAGAAGACAGCCAGCTTGGTGATTTTCTTGAAGACAAGGATCTCCCAAGCCCTGAAGAAGCCGCGGCAAGCCAGATATTGAGAGAGCAGCTTGATGAAATGCTTGATGACCTTACAGACCGTGAACGTGAAGTCCTTAGGCTGAGGTTCGGCCTTGAAGATGGACACGCACACACTCTGGAAGAGGTTGGCAGGCGTTTTGGTGTTACAAGGGAAAGGATCCGCCAGATAGAAGCCAAGGCGTTGCGAAAGCTTCGTCATCCAAGCAGAAGCAAAAAATTAAAAGATTTCCTGGAATAGATAAATAGTTTGTGAAAAGACATCACAAGTCTGTTTGTTAAGAAAATATTAATAATACTTATTTATTTTGCGTAAATTTGTCATTAAACGTTTTATGTTGATAAATTATGGCTGTGTGTTTTGCTATTGTGAAAGTTTGATAATTATTGCACGAGCGGTCGATATGGATTATACTTTCTTTGGCATTGCTGGGATGGTGATCATCTTTTGAGACTTGATAAGTACCTGAAACTTTCGAGACTGATCAAACGCAGGACTCTGGCACAGGATATGGTTGAGATAGGCGCAGTTAGGATCAATGGTAAAACCTGCAAATCTGCTGCGGAAGTAAGGACCGGCGACACGATCGAAGTTGCCTACCCTGGCAGAATAGTGAGAGTTAGTGTGCTGACATCCGACGAAACTCAGCTTAAAAGAAACGCAGTTCCGTATGAGTTGCTCGAAGAAAAGAGAGTTGACAGGGAAGAACGTCCCTGGTGAATTACCTAAGAAGGGGGTAGGCTCAATTGTCATACATTACTAATGTCCATGGCAGAGAAGTACTCGATTCAAGAGGCTTTCCGACTGTTGAGGTGGAGGTGACTCTCGACTCGGGTATCATTGGAAAAGCCAGCGTCCCGTCCGGTTCCTCTACCGGAACATATGAGGCCCACGAACTTAGAGACTGTGACAGCGGAAGGTATATGGGCAAAGGAGTACTTAAAGCAGTACAAAATATTAATGAGATAATCTCCCCTGCCCTAAGAGGAATGGACCCCCTTGAGCAGGATCAGATAGACACCGTGCTGATACAGCTTGACGGAACTCTTCACAAAAAGAAACTGGGAGCTAATGCAATACTGGGAGTATCTCTAGCTGCTGCCAGGACAGCGGCTTACTCAAAAAATATCCCGCTCTGGAGATATCTGGGCGGACTCAATGCCAACCTTATGCCTATCCCGCTTATGAACATAATAAACGGAGGCACTCACGCAAACAACAATCTTAACATCCAGGAATTCCTCATCATACCCCATGGAGCTCCCTCTTTTACAGAAGCTCTGCGTATGGGGGCTGAGACATACCATGCGCTGAGCCGTATCCTTACAAAGTACAACAAATCGACAGGTACCGGAGATGAAGGCGGTTTTGCCTCTGATTTCAGAGACCAGGAAGAGGTGCTTGATTTTATGCTTATGGCTATCCGCAGCGCCGGCTATCAGCCTGGCAGGGATATATCCATTGGTCTGGATATAGCGGCAAACCAGTTTTACTGCAAAGGAGCATACCAGTTCCACGGCAGTGACTACAAATATACCGCGAGTGAACTTATAGATATATATGAACTTATGTGTGAAAAATATCCCATCATCTCGATAGAGGACGGGCTTGCAGAGGATGACTGGCAGGGCTGGATAGACATGACAAAAAGATTGTCGCACAAAATCCAGCTTATAGGTGACGATATTTTTGTTACTCACACTGACAGGCTTCAGATTGGAATGGACAGGGGAGCGGCGAACGCGGTCCTTGTTAAGCCAAACCAGATAGGGACATTAACTGAGACTCTCAAGCTTGTTGAGATGGCTAGACGCGGAGGCTACAGGACAATCATTTCTCACCGCTCAGGAGAGACTGCTGACTGTTTTATCGCAGACCTGGCTGTAGCAACAGGTGCCGGGCAGATCAAAGCAGGAGCGCCGAGAGGGATCGAACGTCTCAGGAAATATAACCGCCTGATACTTATAGAAGAATCCCTTCAGGGACGCTCACATTTTGCCGGTCCGGACATGACCATAAGCCGGAAGTGATATTGTTCCTGAGGAAAGCAAAAGAGCAGAAGATAAGGATCGCTAATATTTTGAGAGCCCAATAAATTTTTATTCAGCTAATACCAGGAGGTGCGTTGTATGAAGGTGGCAGAACCGACCGTCGAGAGGCTGATCCAGTATTATCGGCTGCTGATCCAGATGAAGGAAGAGGAACGCAAGGTCGTATCATCGCTTCAGATAGGAGAGATCCTTGGAATAAAGGCAAGCCAGGTGCGCAAGGACCTTTCATATTTTGGAGAGATTGGTAAAAGAGGTGTGGGATACCACGTGAACCGCCTCTGCCTGCATATTGAGAATATACTCGCCTCTCCCAAGGTATGGAAGGTGGCTCTCGCCGGAGTGGGCAACCTTGGTACAGCCCTTATGGGACATGCCGCATTCCAGAGTTACAAGTTTGACGTTGATGCTCTCTTTGACGTTGACCCTGAAAAAGTCGGACAGGAGATAATGGGGGTCAAATGCTGGCATGTTGATGAAATTGCAAAAGTCATGGAGGAACGGGACATTGAAGTGCTTATTCTCGCTGTTCCTGCTTCAGCGGCGCAGAACTGTGTTGACAAGGCAGTTCACTCTCCCTCGCTGAAAGGCATTCTTGCTTTTACTCCAGCTACTGTAGTTGTTCCTGAAAAGATACTTTTTTACAGGGTGGACATATTCGTAGAGCTTGAGAAACTCCTGTTTTTCCTTAAAGAGAGAGAAGGAAAGCACTAACATTAATTTTATTACACAAAGAGCCTAAGTCATGATAAAATAACCAGCGTTACTTTTGACCAAAATTAAAATTTGGTTTTTATAAAAAATATATTATATACGTTAAGGAGGAATTAATTTGGGTGGACAGCAGGGCGGACTTGTAGGCATGATGCTTCCTCTCGCTATGTTTGCGGCGATCTTCTATTTTATGATCATTCGCCCGCAGAAGAAAAAGCAGAAGGCACATGAGGAAATGCTTGCAAGTATCAGCAGAGGTTCTACGATAATTACAGCTGGCGGTTTCTTTGGAATAGTAAGAGAGGTCCTTGATGACAGCTACATCATTGAGCTTGACGAAGGCATAAAGGCAAGGATACTCAAAAGTTCTGTCTCAATGAAAAAAACCGACGGCGGAATGGATACAAAACCGAAGAAAAAGAAGCTTAAGAAGTCGGAAACACCGGCGGAAACAGCTGAAGAGTCTGTGAAGGAAGCTGAAGTCGTTGAAGCTGAAATTGAAGAAGCAGACGATACAGTAAAGGAAGAGGTCTAGATCTTAGTTTAAATTGAAGTAAGTTGTGTATTTATACGGAGAGGACAACTACATTGTCCACTCCGTTTTCTTTGCAAGGAGGCGCTTTCTTTATGGTAAAAAGAGACAAATGGCGGTTGGTCTTTATTCTGGCCGTGATTCTTATAGCTGCATTCATAGTTTTCCCGATACAGGGCAAGGTTCGTTTGGGACTTGACCTGATGGGCGGTGTACACATAGTCCTGCAGGCAAAAGGGACCCCTGAAAATCCTGTCACATCAGACAGTATAGAAAGACTCCTTGCTGTGCTGAGGAGCCGCATCGACCAGTACGGGATCGCAGAGCCGGTCATTCAGAGACAGGGTGAGGACCGAATTGCAGTGGATCTCCCCGGTATCGAAGACCCTGAAGCGGCACTTGACCTCATTGGAAGGACCGCGGTACTGGAGTTCCGACAGGTGCTTGGAGAATCACCAAGGGTACCTGCTGAGCCGGTACGTTCAAACTATGACAGCGATGAACAGTTCAAGGCGGCTCAGGACCGCTGGCAGCAGGCCAAAAACGAGGTCAATGAATATGTCAGGCAGATGGAAGATGCTGTAAAGGCAAACCCCGATATCGTTGTAGGTAAAGGTGAAGACGGTGCGGCTTATCTACTGGGTAAGGCATATGTCACAGGTAAAGATCTTACCAAGGCCGACACTACCTTTGATCAGTTTGGTAAAGCTGCGGTGTCTCTGAAGTTCAACACAGAAGGCGCTAAGCTTTTTGATGAGGCTACAGCAGCTAATGTAGGCAAACAGATCGCGATCCTTCTTGATGGAATGGTTATTTCCGCCCCTGTGGTCCAGCAGCGCATTTCAGGAGGAGAGGCACAGATAACGGGTAAATTTTCCACTCCTGAGGCAAACAGACTTGCTATAATGCTCAGGGCAGGTGCACTTCCCGTAGCGGTCGAGATACTCGAAAACAGGTCTGTTGGCCCGACGCTTGGCGCAGATTCTATCAAGCAGGGCATACGCTCCGGTCTTATAGGAGCGGCGTTAGTTGTGGTATTCATGCTTATATACTACGGCTTCCTAGGTATAGCGGCAAACCTGGCACTTTGCGTGGCAATGCTCCTTGTAATGGCGAGTCTGATATTCCTTAAATCAACCCTAACTCTTCCGGGTATCGGGGGAATAATACTCACAATAGGAATGGCTGTCGACGGCAACATTCTCATTTACGAGCGCATGAAGGAAGAGCTGATGTCAGGGAAGACACAGATGGCAGCACTGGACGCAGGTTTCAGAAAGGCTCTTGTTGTCATACTTGACTCGAACATAACCACACTGATCGCCGCGGCAGTATTGTTCTATTTCGGAAGCGGCCCCATCAGAGGTTTTGCTGTGACACTTAGTATAGGTGTTATTTCCGCAGTTTTCTGCAATGTGGTCGTCACAAGATCGCTGCTCGGCGTAATGCTTTCAAACCGTAAAATGAAAACGCTATAGAAGGAGGCGCTGTTAATGGTTGCTTTTAATGCATCAAAACTGAATTTACCATTCATGAAATACAGACTTTACGCCATTGTGATAAGCCTCGTTCTAGTGGCTGCTTCTCTCGGTCTGATAGCTACGAAAGGACTGAACCTGAGCGTTGACTTCACCGGGGGCCTCGTGTTGCAGGTCGAATTCTCTTCTCCGGTGCAGGTCTCAGATATACGTGCCAGTCTTAGCGAGATCGGACAAGGACAGGCAATAATCCAAGCTTATGACAACAATGAAGTGCTGATACGTTTCCAGGCGCAGGATGAAGAGGTAAGGAGAGAGGTACTAGAAACCCTGAAAAAGGATTTCGGCGGGCTGAAAATTCTCAAGATAGACAAAGTAGGTCCAGTGGTAGGGCAGGAGCTTCGCACTCAGGCTTTTATAGCTCTAAGTCTTGCCCTGGTCGGAATCCTTCTCTACATGGCATTCCGTTTCAAGTTCAGGTTTGGTGTTGCTGCCGTCCTTGCCCTGATGCATGACTCCATAATAATGCTCGGCGTATATAGCCTTACTGGCAAGGAAGTCTCAGTGGCTTTTATAGCTGCGATACTTACTGTAGTAGGTTACTCACTCAATGACACCATCGTTGTCCTTGACCGTGTACGTGAAAACTGGACAGCAGTAAGGACAAAGGGAGTCGTCGAACTTGTCGATATGTCTATCAATCAGACACTTGCCAGAACAATAAATACATCCTTAACGACTTTGCTGCCGGTAATTGCAATGTTTATATTCGGTGGAGAAGTTATAAGCAATTTTGCTTTTGCTTTCCTTGTAGGCATAATAGTTGGTACTTACAGCTCAATATACATAGCAAGCTCAATTGTGGCTGAGTGGTATCTTCGCTATCCGAAATTCTAAAAACAATTTTTATTTAAAAGAGAGGCATTGTGCCTCTCTTTTTTTTTGTCTCTTTATCATCATTTTGTTGTATTATAGATGTTCAATCAGTAAAGCATTTTTGATTGCTTGCCTATGAGGAGGGGTTTTATGAAGAGCTATATTCTCGCTATAACCGTTACCATGTTTCTGTCTGCGCTTTTTGCTTTTCAGAACATAGGGGATGTTACAGTCAGGTTTCTTGTATTTGAATGGGTCCTTCCGCAGGGAGTATGGGAAGTTCTTGTCTTCTGTGCCGGCGCAGCGATAATGTGGATATTCTCTATTTTTTCCATGTTTGAGGTTAGAGGCAAGTATAAAAAAGAACTGAAAACAAAGGATGAAAAGATCGCTGCCGTAGAGAGAGAAAAAAAGACGATACTCGAATCAGTCGCAGCAGCCAGAAATCCTTTCCCCACAAACGAAGAACCCGGCCAGACACACTACACAGAGGTAAATACACCTGGCGGAACGGTCGAGTAGTTTTGGTAGTAATTTGCTCAAAAGATGAACTAAACATTTACAGACCCGGGAATACAGCGGTTGAAATTGCTGCCCGCCTGGACTGCTCTCTATTTCAGGCCGCGCTGCTGGAGATGAGGGGAGTGACCTCGGAGACCAGTGATTCAGTGATAAAAAGCTGGATATCTCCTGATATGGAGAGCATGCTGGGCTCACTGGCTCTTGGTGAGACCAATTCGCTTGCTGTTGACATATTCAGGGCACTGGACGAAGAATCTGACGTGGTCGTGTACGGCGACTATGATGTCGACGGAATATCAGCAACAGCCCTTGCAGTTGAAATGGTCCTCCACAAGAAGGCAAGCGTGAGGTATTTCATCCCTCACCGTTTCAACCAGGGATATGGACTGCACTCGGATGTAGCGACAAGCATTGCCAAACGGAAGTGTGATCTTGTCGTGGTCGTTGACTGCGGAACTCAGGATGTCGGATCAGTGAAACTCATAAAGGAGAGCGGTATTCCGGTCGTTATTATTGACCACCACCTCGCTGAAGGCGAACTTGCAATCTCAGACACCATGGTAAACCCCCAGATCGGCGGTGACATCACTGCCAAAAGGCTTTGTGCTGCTGGGGTGATATGGTGCTGGGCATGGCAGAATCAGCTTCTTCCCAGGGAAAAGCTGCAAAAACTCCTTGACCTTGTTGCATTGGCAACTATTGCTGACTGTGTTTCCCTTGCCTCGCCCCTGAACAGAGTACTTGTTCAGAGAGGTCTGGACGTGCTAAGGAGAACTCCGAGGTCAGGTCTTGCCATACTTATGGAAAAACTTGGAATAAACTCCTCAGTTCTAGATCCGGAAGACCTTGCAATGAAGATAATTCCCTGCCTCAACGCAGCAGGAAGACTATATTTCGCAGACCTTGCAGTAAAAATTCTATTTAATGCTGACGATCTTCATGAGAAGGTCGATCAAATTATAGATCTAAACAAAAAAAGAAGAGAGCTCTCTTCTAAGATCCTTGAGCAGGTGGATGGTGAACAGGCAGAACCATACCAGTATGTCCTGACAGACAAGGATTGGTCTGTAGGGGTACTTAGCAGTGTTGCCAGCAGGATATGCAGCCAGAGAAACGCTCCTGTAGCCCTTGTGGCCTCAGTAGGAGATATTATGAGGGGTACACTGAGAATGCCCGCGGGTGGAGATGCAGTCGGCATATTGAAGGCCCTCGCTCCGAAGTTGAACACGTGGGGCGGACATCGCCTTGCTGCAGGTTTCAGCGTGAAATTTGACAACTGGCAGGAAGTCAGAGATGAAATGGAAAAGATGCTCTCAAGGGTAAAAGTATCAAGCGACAAAGAAGATCTTTTGTACTGGTCGCCCTCTGAACTTGACCTCAATGCATGGTATGAAGCTGAAAAACTTGGACCTTTCGGCATGGACAATCCATCTCCTAAGTTATATTCCCCTTACAATGGCAATATTAAGATACTGCCTCTGGGGAAGAACGGAAAGCATGTGAAGATAGATCTGGGCGAATCAACGCTCCTAGGTTTCGGAGCGGCTGAGATCGTTAAGGACAGAGAAAGCCTGATGGGCTGGGTATACAGACCTCGTTTGGACACATGGCGGAACGTGACCTCCCTTCAGCTTGTCCTGGAAAAAATGGTAACAGTCTAGCGATCTTTAACGAACGGCTCGGTGGTGCATAAATGAGCGAAGAGAACAAGGCAGGTACTTTGAATGTGCGATCTGCCCACCTGTCCGGAATAAACAGGAAAGATGATGGCGGATTGAGCGAAAAGGGCTGCAGATCCCTGATGGAAGGTTATTGGGGGCGTATACCTGAGGCTCAGCGTGTCTCGACCCTCAGGCTGGCATGGCAGGATCTCTGGTCAAAGATCTCAAAATATCTTTCAAAAGACGATATGACAAGTATAGGAGAGGCATTTGTATTCGCTGCCGAATCACATGGAGGGCAGATGAGGTACAGCGGCGACCCGTATGTTGTACATACGGTCTCTGTTGCAGCCATTCTGGCCGGTATGGAAATAGACCGCGAAACTATTATAGCCTCACTTCTGCATGATGTTCTTGAAGATACACAGATAACAGCTGAGGATCTTTCAGAAAAATTTGGAGCAGGAGTCGTTACCCTGGTTGACGGAGTTACCAAACTGGGGAAACTTCCATTTAAGACTTTTGAGGACTATCAGGCTGAGAACCTCAGGAAGATGTTCGTGGTCATGGCCAAGGATATCAGAGTCGTCCTCATCAAGCTCGCAGACCGTCTTCACAACATGAGGACCATATCATCCCACAAAAGGGAAAAACAGTTGACCATAGCTCGTGAAACCCTTGAGATATACGCTCCCCTGGCACATCGTCTCGGTATATATCAGGTAAAAAGAGAGCTTGAAGACCTTTCTTTCCGTATGCTCGATCCCGAAATGTACTATGACATAAAGCGCAGAGTCAGGAAAAAGCTGCCCGAACGCGAAATGATAATAAAAGATGCTATGGACATCCTCTCTCAGAAAATCGAGGAAGACGGACTAGAAGCTTCAATAAAAGGCCGCCCCAAGCATTTTTACAGCATCTACGAAAAAATGAGAAGGAAAAACCTATCTTTGGATCAGCTCTACGATCTCCTGGCTCTCAGGGTGATAGTGAAAAATCTTGCTGACTGCTATCAGGTCCTTGGAATAGTACATACGATATGGAAGCCTATACCCGGGCAGTTTGATGACTATATTGCAAATCCCAAAAGCAACCTCTATCAATCCCTGCACACTACGGTAGTAGGCCCTGCAGGAGAACCGCTTGAGGTCCAGATAAGGACCCGGGAAATGCATTCTCTTGCCGAATACGGAATAGCTGCCCACTGGAACTATAAAGAGGGCGGGAAGAGGGTCAATCATCTTGACGAGGGCCTCACCTGGATACGAAAAGCCCTTGAAGTAGTGCCCGAAGGACAGGAAGATGAAGGAGTCAGCTCACAATTTATGGATAACCTGAAGACCGACGTCCTTTCTTCGGAGGTCTTTGTTTTCACACCTAAAGGTAATGTGATCTCTGTTCCAAATGGATCGACACCCATAGATTTTGCATACGCCATTCATACAGAAATAGGACATAAGTGTGTCGGAGCAATGGTCAACGGCCGAATTGCCCCGATGGACCAGGAGCTGCAGAACGGAGATATAGTCCGCATACTGACATCGCCTCAGGGAAAACCCTCCAGGGACTGGCTAAAGATAGCAAGATCCACCCGCACAAGAAGCAAGATAAAGAGCTGGTTCCGTCAACAGGACAGGCAGGAGCGGGAAGAAAAGATAAACAGGGGCAGAGAGCTTCTTGAAAAAGAGGCCCTGAGAAGAAACCCGGGAACAGAAAATCCGCTTGAAGCGATCTCTCCTAAACTTAGCCATGTAGCAAGGGAAATGGGATATCTGAACACTGAAGAGCTGATAGTGTCGGTTGGGACCGGCAATCATACTGCAGCAAGCATCTTTGGAAGGATGGCATCGGATACGAAGCAGGCACCGGAACCGATACCGGCGCAGGCTCCTCCGCAAAGAAGCGAAGCTGACTCCGAAATAGTGGTAGAAGGAGCCTCGGGTGTGCTTGTATCCCTTGCCCAGTGCTGCCGTCCGGTCCCCGGAGATCAGATAGTAGGCTGTGTCACACAGAGCAGGGGTATTACAGTACATCGCAAAGATTGTGCTAACATAGACAAGGCCGACCCGGGCAAGATGATAAATGTTTCCTGGGGGAGGCTGAAGGATCATCGATATACTGCGAGGATCAAAGTTGAGGGGGTCGACAAGCCTACTCTCTTCGGAGAAATAGTCCAGGCAATTACTGCGATGGACGGGGTCCTTGTCGGAGTAAGGGCAAACGTTGTAAACAACTCACGGACAAGGGTAGCTGCCGATGTCCAGATAAAGGATATAGAACATCTTTACAGAATAATAGCAAGGCTCAATACCATTTCCGGGGTCATTGAGATAACCAGGGGGTGATGTACAATGAAGGCACTTCTGCAGCGGGTCGATAAGGCCGGTGTCTCGGTGGAAGGAAAGCTCACAGGTGAGATAGGGAAAGGCCTTTGCGTTTTTCTTGGTGTAGTCCACGAAGATACAGAAAAGGATATTACATGGCTTGCAGATAAAATAGTTAATCTCAGAATATTTGAAGACGGATCAGGTAAAATGAACAGATCTGTCATAGACGAAAAGGGAGAGATACTTGTTGTTTCGCAGTTTACATTGTGCGGCGACTGCAAAAAAGGGCGAAGACCCTCATGGACAAATGCAGCTGAACCATCTTTTGCAAACAGCATGTATGAAAAATTCGTCAAAGAGATTGAAGTAAGGGGAGTCAGAACAGCAACGGGAGTTTTTCAGGCTTATATGAAGGTTGAAATATGCAATGACGGCCCCGTGACTCTTATGATAGACACCAGGGAGTGAGTAAAGCATGAAGATCAAAAGATTTGCGCTTGGCGCACTGTGGACGAACTGTTATGTGATCAGCGATTCCGGCAGCGAAGGGATCGTCATTGATCCGGGAGGTCCTGCAGCAGAGGTCGAGGAGTACATACGGGACAATGATATCAGGCTGCACTGGATAATCCTCACGCACGGACACGGCGATCACATAGGAGGTGTCCCGGAACTGAGGAACCTCTCTGAAAACGGCATTGCAATACACACAGAGGATGCGGACTGTCTTTTAGATGCGAACAGAAACCTTTCTGCCTTCATGGGGACCTCGGTAGAGCTTCCTTCTGCGGATAAAAAACTTAACGAAGGTGACACGCTCAAAGTCGGGAGTATGAACATAAACGTTATCCATACGCCCGGACACACATTGGGAGGCATATGTCTCCATATCACTGAGGGCGATGAGGAAGTGCTGGTATCAGGAGACACTCTTTTTGCCCGCTCCATAGGAAGAAGCGATCTTCCGGGCGGAGATGAAGATGTTCTGGTCAGATCCCTGAAAAAATTGACTGACCTTCCGGATAAACTGAGGGTACTTCCCGGACATGGACCTGAGACAACGATAGGCGCTGAAAAAATTTACAACCCCTATTGGCCGAGATAGTCCGGTATGAAGATAAAGGACCTTCCTGCAGAAGAGAGACCGCGAGAAAAACTTCTGACCCATGGAGCTCATTCTCTTTCAGTTGTAGAATTGCTTGCTATACTTCTGAGGACAGGAAGAAGGGGAGAGGACGTCCTGGAGTTTTCGGCCTCTCTTCTGAATGATTGGGGAGGTCTCGAAGGTCTTTGTCGTGCAGACACGCAGGAACTGATGGGAGAAAAGGGGCTCAACTCCGCCAAGGTGGCGACGCTTGCCGCTGTTATAGAACTGGGAAGCCGGATAGCCGCCCTTGGAGTCAAGGATCGTGACCAATGGCAGGTCAGACTGGAAAAGATAGCGAAAGATACCCGTTTTTGCGACAGGGAGTTGATATATGCGTTATTCCTGGACGCAGGCGGAAAAGTTATTGAGGAAGAGAAGATCTCATACGGAGGGCAGAGCGGAGCCTATCTTGATATACCGGTCTTTTACAGAAAGGCCGTGCGTATGAACGCATACGGTGTTGTGCTTGTTCATAACCATCCGGATGGGAGTTGCTCGGCAAGCAGGGAAGATGTTGCGATAACGGATCATGTTAAAAAAGGACTTGATTTTCTGGGTGTGGAGCTTCTGGGACACTATATTGCCGCAGGAGGACAGCTTACACAAGTTCAATGATGCATACTCAGCCCAAAAATGAGATAATATAAAGGTACATATTGGTTTCGGGGAAATTTTTGAAAGCGGGTGGCAAGGTGTTTAAGTTCAGACCGAACTTGTTTAATTATGAAATTGGGATAGACATAGGTACAGTCAATACGGTCATTTTTTTGAAATCCAAAGGGATCGTAGTCAACGAACCGTCAGTTGTTGCGGTAAGGAATCTGGACAGGAAAGGCCAGAAAGAGATAATAGCCTTCGGTACAGATGCAAAAAAAATGATCGGACGTACCCCCATAGGCATCAAAACTATAAGACCACTTGCTAACGGAGTTATAGCTGACTTCGAGATGACGGAGCACATGATAAGGCATTATATGAAGAACCTTACAGGGGCGGGTAATTTTTTCTCCTATCCCAAGGTCGCGGTGTGTGTGCCGGCATGTGTCACCGAAGTCGAAAAGAGGGCTGTTGTTGAAGTGACTCTTGCTGCAGGGGCGAAGGAAGCCATAGTTGTTGAAGAACCTCTTGCAGCCGCAGTGGGGATAGGTATAGCTATAAACGAGCCTCAGGGTAATGTTGTGGTCAACATGGGCGGCGGAACTTGCGAAGTGGCGGTCATATCACTTGGCGGGATAGTTGTGAACCATGCTGTGAGGGTCGCAGGGAATTCGCTGGATGAAGCGATAATATCCCTTATGCGGCAGAATTACACGCTTGCCATAGGAGAGAGCACCGCGGAAGAGATAAAGATAGCGATAGGATCGGCTCTCCCTATGGAACAGGAACTGTCTATGAACGTCAAGGGAAGAGACCTGGTCGACGGACTGCCTAAGGTGGTAAACCTCAGCTCCGTAGAAGTGCGCGAGGCACTTGAACCTGTCGTTGCCCAGATAGAGGACACGATACGCTCCGCGGTAGAGCAGACGCCGCCTGAGCTTGTGAGGGACATTGTGGACCAGGGTATAGTGCTTTCAGGAGGGACTGCCCTTTTAAGAGGACTCAGCCTGCGTTTTTCTGATGCCCTCAATGTACCTGTCCATGTGGCAGAACAGCCGCTCTTTTCAGTGGCGCTCGGGCTCGGTAAAATTCTGGAGACTCCAAGGGAAAAGAGCAAAGTTTCAATAACGATAGACAGACAGGGCAGCTGACACATATTGTCCTGCCTTTTTAAGAAGATTTTGGAGGTGCTGTCGGAATGAATATTCTGGACAGAGAGCTTAAACCATGGCTGCACGGAGCGATCTCCGTGCTGTTGGGTTTTTGTGTCCTCTGGATCATGATCGCATTCCCTGAATTGCACCGCACCTTCGTGGATGGCGCAAACAACATCCTTTATTATCCGGAAAAACCCGCCATAGAACTGAGAAACATAGTGAAATACAGCAGCAACTGGGTGCTTGAGAGATCCAGCCTTCAGGAAAGGGTCACAAAACTTGAGCTTGCAAACAGAGTAATGTCGGAGGAGCTTCAAAGAGCCGGCGTTAAAATCCCAGTTGCTAAAGAGGGCAATGTTACCGCAAAGATAACGCTTCGCTACCCTGATGACTGGTGGCAGGAATTCAGGATCGATAAAGGAAGCAGGGACGGAATAAAGGAAGGCGCTGCTGTAACATCCGAAGGTTTTCTGATCGGTCGTGTAATAAGGGTTGATCAGAACTACTCGTGGGTGCAGATGATAACATCCTCCTCCTTTCTTATAGCTGCTGCCGTGGACGAGACACGTGATCTGGGGGTCATAAACGGTGATGACAGGGGAAATCTTACGCTTCTCTATGTTCCAGAGGAGAGACACCTTAAAAACGGGATGGGAGTATCAACATCGCTTATGGGCAGGCATGTTCCCCCGGGTATCCCCATAGGACGCGTAATTGGTGCCAAAGAGAGCAAAGATGGTTTCTTGCCGATCAGTATCCAGGCTGGAGCTCACCTGACGCAGCTTTACAGCGTTGAAATCTATTTGGGCGGAGACAGCAAAGAATGATTTATCTGATCGCAGTCTGGTTATTACAGGATTTTGTCCAGGTATTTTTAATGGGCTTTTTTATTGTCCCCAATATTTTTTTGATGATGCTGCTGTTGCTGTCCCTTTTGCCTGCGACCAGGAAAGAGAAACAGATAATTCTGATCTGGGCCGCTTTCGCAGGGGGGCTGTTATGGGATTTCAGGTGGACTAACCTTCCGGGACTGACAGCGGCTCTGAATGCAGGACTAGTCTCTGCCTCATGTTTTCTCTGGTATAAAATTCCGGCACAGGGCAGAACAGTTGTCTTTTTTACATTTATACTCATTGCTTCGATCCTTTTTTCCGGATTTGCACATTTTGCATTATGGACGGTCCCAAGCCAGGTAGCCTTAAGACAGTTTTTTGTGCAGCAGCTTTTGGGTGTGCCTCTTGTGATCGTATTTTCCCTGATATATTGGAAGGTCTCAGACAGGAATGTCTAGCAGACAGGCCCGGTTCGACATAGACAGAAGGATAAGGTTCCTTCAGTTTATGGTGTTGTTCACAGTTGCGGTGCTGCTCATGAGCCTATTTTTCTTCCAGGTAATCAAGGCAAACGAGTATGTAAGGCTGGCATCGCAGAATAGACTGAGAATTATAAGAATGTCGCCGCCAAGAGGCACGATCACAGATTCCAAAGGAGCGCCCCTTGCTGTTAATGTTAGGACTTTCAGCGTTAACGGATACCCTGTAGATCTTCAGCGGGAAGGCAACATAAAGCTGGTTTCGTCGATCCTTATGAGAAATGGGATCCCGATCAACGAAGAAGAACTGAAAATACTGATAGAAAAGCAGTATTCTGCACCTTACCGTGCGATAACAGTTGCATCGAACCTTACATTTGCTCAGGCAGCGGAGCTGATCACAGACAAAAATTTCAGTGAGGCGCTCTTTCTTACACCTGTTTGGAAGAGGACGTATCCGGCAGGAAATTTTACCGCACACGTGGTCGGTTATGTCTCAGAGATAACCAAAGATGAGCTGGAAACAAGAAAGGACAGCTCATACCGCGGTGGCGACATGATAGGCAAGAACGGGATCGAGGCTTGGTATGATGAAGATCTTCAGGGTCTGCCCGGTGAAGAGGTAATAGAAGTAGACGCAAAGGGAAGAAAGCTCAGGGATATATCTTACAGCCCTCCGCAAAGGGGCAGTGATGCAGTCCTGACGATAGACCTTGCTGCGCAGCGCTATGCTGCGGAACTGATAGGAAAATTCAGGGGGGCTGTCGTTGCAATGGATGTCAACGATGGTTCTGTAAAATGTCTTTATTCGTCCCCAAGCTATGATCCCAACCCCTTCACTTGGGGCATCTCAAACAAGGAATGGGCGGCCCTGACAGACCACAAAGAAAGACCGATGATGAACAGGGCGATATCAGGCGGGTATCCACCGGCATCAACGTTTAAGATCGTCACGGCTTCTTCCGTGCTTGAAAATAAAGTGGTTAATACAAAGACAATTGTAAGATGTCCTGGATACTTTGAACTTGGAGACAGAAGATTCCGATGTTGGAAAAGAGAAGGACATGGTCCTGAGACTGTAGTAACGGCCCTCAGGGATTCCTGCGATGTATATTTTTATCAGACAGCTACCTGGCTGGGGATAGACAGACTGATCAAAACTGCCGGAAAGTATGGTGTCGGAGAAAAGACAGGAATAGACCTTTTGGGAGAAATTTCAGGAACTATTGCAGGACCGGAGTGGAAAAAAGAAAGGGTAAAGGAAAACTGGTACGGGGGAGATACTGTCAATTATTCAATAGGACAGGGCTACGTCCTTATGACGCCTGTCCAGCTCCTTAGAGCCTACGCCGCTATAGCCAACGGGGGTAAACTAGTTAAGCCACGAATAAATTCTAAAGCGATACCTGAGTACACTAAGCTTGAAGTAGCTCCGGAGATCATAAAGATAATGCAGGAAGGCCTGCGTGAAGTTGCAAGCACAGGCACCGGAAGGCGCGCAAGTTCTTTTGGAGTTCAGATCGCAGGAAAGACCGGCACGGCTCAGAACGCCCATGGTGAAGACCACGCGTGGTTTGCAGGATATGCTCCGGCAAACGCGCCGCGCTACGCAGTGGTTGTCATCGCGGAAGCGGGAAAGGGCGGAGGAGCGGTCGCAGGGCCAATAGTTGGAAAAATGCTCAACTTGCTTATAAATGGGAATAAGTACGCCGAACCGGCCCCGGTCAAGCCTAAAACAGAATAGGGGTGAATTTGAGAATGATGATCCATCTCAAGGGTATACAGACAGGAATTTTACGATGCGTAGTTCCTGAGGAACTTAGCGAAAAAAAGATACTTGAAGAGTTTGAGGAACTTACTGTCAACGGGAAAACCCTGCTGGAGGGAAGCAGCATCATAATGGATCTGCAGGGCAGAAGCTTTGGAGCTGCCCTTGTTGCCAAGATATGGAAATATTTTATCGAACCGACCGGCTGCTCTGTTATCAGCTGGGCCGTTACCGATCCGGAGACAGCCCTGGCACTGGAACGACTGGGTATGGCTGTCGGAGATTTTGATAATAAATCAAGACAGGAAAGACCTTCAAGCCGCAAAGGAGCCGGGACGCTCCTCTATTCTGGAACACTGCGCGGGGGACAGAAGATAATACATGAGGGAGATGTTATAGTGACAGGCCACGTCAATGTCGGGTCAGAGATTTCTGCCGTGGGACACATAGTTGTATTTGGAAGACTTAAAGGCCTGGCTCACGCGGGTTTTAAAGGAGACGAAACGGCTTCGGTCTCTGCAAGATCATTCGAATCTGGGCAGGTCAGGATCGGCCGCAAGGTAGGACTAATTGATAAAAGTTCTGATATATGGGGTAAAGCTGTTGTAATAACCGTTAACGAGGATGAAGTGCTGCTCACAGAGTGGCCTGCGATATAGGAGGATGAAAGTATGGACTGCAGGATAATAGTTATTACATCGGGCAAAGGCGGTGTAGGGAAAACAACAACTACCGCCAACCTCGCTGTCGCACTGGCAAGCGAGGGTCATAAAGTTGTTGCGGTAGACGGAGATGTGGGGCTCAGGAACCTTGATGTGATAATGGGTCTTGAAAACAGGATAGTATATACATTGGTGGACGTTATCGAGGGTACCTGCCGGCTCAACCAGGCACTGATAAGAGACAAGAGGATAAACAATCTCTATATGATCCCAACGGCACAGTCAAGGACCAAGGATGCAGTTACATCAGAGCAGATGCTGGATATCTGCAGACAGCTCAGAAGTGAATTTGATTATGTCCTTATAGACAGCCCTGCAGGTATAGAGGCCGGGTTCAGAAATGCCTCGGCAGGCGCTGACGAAGCTCTGGTAGTGACTACCCCTGAAGTTTCGGCAGTGAGGGATGCTGACAGGATAATAGGATTGCTCGAATCTATGGAAAAAGCTCCTATCAGCCTTATTATTAACAGGATCAAGCCTGAGATGGTAAAACGTGGCGATATGCTTGCCGTCCAGGATGTTTTAGATATCCTTGCTGTCGACCTGATAGGTACTATACCTGATGACGAAAGCGTTGTTACTTCATCCAACAAAGGGGAACCGCTGACATTTTCAAATGGATCAGCAGCCTCTCAGGCTTTTTTGAACATAGCAAAGAGGATCTGCGGCAACGAAGTTCCTTTTATGGACCTCTCCGGAAATCAGAAGGGATTTTTCTCTTCCCTTCGTAGGTTTTTTGGAAAGTAGGTGGCAAATATAATGTTTGAATTCCTGTCACGGTTCTTTTCAGGGGGCAAAAGCAAGGAAGTAGCAAAAGAGAGGCTGCAGCTCGTCCTTATCCATGACCGCAACGATATTGCTCCAGAGAAACTGGAAGCGTTGAAGGTGGACATGGTGAAGCTGTTAAAAAAATATCTGGATATAGACGAAAATGGAATAAATATGAATCTGGAGAGGCGAAACCGGTCAGTTGCTTTGGTCGCAGACATACCGCTTAAGAGTTCACAAAGGCCGGTAAGAGGAAGGAAGAAGAATGGCTGAAAAGAGCGGCAGCAGCTGGAGGGAGATCAGGTCGAACATTGATCTGCTAATGCTGTTTGCCACAATAGCTTTGTTTCTTTTTGGAATAGCTGCTATTTACAGTGCGAGCCCAAATAAGGCTGTCACACTCTCCTCGTTTGCTGTTCGCCAGCTGGTGTGGGGTGGAACAAGTGCGGTCGTCTACGCGATGGTGTTAAAGATAGGGTATCAAAGGTTCCTGGATCTTGCAGGACCGCTTTTTGCCATTATGGTTCTGGTTCTGCTTCTGCTATTGGCAGTCGGGTATACTTCAAAGGGATCCCAAAGCTGGTTCAACCTTGGTTTTTTCAGGATACAGCCCTCTGAAATGGGCAAGGTCATACTGGCACTGGCGCTGGCAAAGATCTGTTTCAAACTGCCTCCGACAGATATGAAAGGCATAGCTGCTGCTGTAGGTCTGGGAGGAGTTATGATAGTGCTGATACTTCTTCAGCCCGACCTGGGAAGCTCTCTTGTCTACTCCGTGATGCTTTTTGCAGTACTGATAGCGGCCGGAGCGCCCGTGAAATTTCTGTCGGGTATAGTGATCTCCATCCTGGCGATGCTGCCTGCCGCATGGATATTTCTCAAGCCCTATCAGAAAATGAGGCTCATGGTATTTCTCGATCCTACAATAGACCCCCAGGGTGCGGGGTATAATGTAATACAGTCAAGGATAGCTGTCGGATCAGGAGGTCTTTTCGGAAAAGGATTTCTTCACGGCACCCAGGGCAAACTTCATTTTTTACCGGAACCGCACACGGATTTTATCTTCAGCGTATTTTCTGAAGAGTTTGGCTTTATAGGCTGTCTGGTCGTTTTGATTCTTTTTACGATGCTGCTTTTGAGGATGCTCAACGTTGCATATTATACAAGGGACACCAGGGGAAAACTGCTTACAGCAGGAATAGTTGCGTGGATATGGTTCCAGATAACTGAAAGCATCGGAATGAGCATGGGCCTGCTGCCTGTAACCGGTCTGCCCCTGCCTCTCTTCAGTTATGGCGGAAGTTCGCTTCTGGCGGTGGCAATAGCGCTGGCGCTGGTTCAGAGCGTTGTCATAGTATCGAGAGAGGGCAGGTTTTAAATTGAAATTACACGGCCGGAATAAACAATAATTCCTGCCCGGTAAAATTTAGAGAGCGGGGATGCCCCGATCAGGAGCACTCCCTGCATCAGGAGGATCATCAAAATGTTATCAGAAAGAGGGGCTGACCTTCGCAGATCCATCCTTGCATCGGTCAAAAGACCTTCAAGGTATACAGGAGGCGAGTGGGGGAGCGGCCCGGTAAAAAGCTCAGACTCAGATGTAGTCAGGGTTTGTTATGCTTTTCCCGACGTATACGAAGTGGGGATGAGCTATCTCGGATACCAGATACTTTACGGACTGACCAAGACCCTTCCATTTGCGGATGCGGAAAGGGTCTATACTCCATGGCCTGATATGGAGGAGGCTCTGAGATCATCAGGCACAAAGCTCTGGGCCCTTGAAAGCAGGAGGCCTGTATCAGAATTTGATGTTGTCGGCTTTACTCTTCAGTATGAACTTTCTTATACCAACATTCTGACCGTGCTGGACCTTGCCGGGATCCCTTTTCGTTCTGAAAATCGGAAAGAAGGAGACCCTATTGTCATTGCGGGAGGCCCGGGAGCTCTTGCTCCGGAGCCGATGTCGCCCTTTATCGACGCATTCTGCGTAGGAGACGGCGAGATACTGGTTCCTGATGTACTAAGGGCAATACATGAACTTAAGGGCAGAAGCAGGGAAGAAAAGATAAGGGCGCTGTCAAAGATCCAAGGGGTCTATGTCCCGATGATAAAACCGGATAAACCGGTGATGCGCAGGATAGTGGAAGATCTTGACTCGGCTTTTTACAACAGGGATATGATCGTACCCAACACTGGGATAGTACATGACAGGATAGCGGTACAGGTCTTCAAAGGCTGCACCAGGGGATGTCGTTTCTGCCAGGCTGGCATGATCGACAGGCCTGTCAGGGAGAGAAGTGCGGCGTCAGTTGCAGATCAGGTGGAAGAGCTCCTTCAGAATACAGGGTGGGAAGAAGTAGGCCTGCTGTCACTTGCAACATGCGACTGGGGCGGGATGGGTGAGATACTTAAAAGATTTGGCCCCATGCTCAAAAACAACCAGATCAAACTAAGCCTGCCAAGCCTAAGGGTCGATGCTTTTTCTGTTAACTTGGCAGCTGAACTTGAATCGATCCGTAAGGGCGGACTCACATTCGCCCCCGAAGCAGGTACGCAGCGTCTGAGGAATGTCATAAACAAGGGCGTTTCTGACGAAGATATTGAATCTGCACTCAATGCTACTTTTTCCCATGGCTGGGACAGGGTCAAGCTCTATTTTATGATGGGTCTGCCTACTGAGAAGGACGAAGATATTGCAGCGATACACGAAATATGCAACAAGGCAGTATCGATAGCGAAAAGGCACAAACGACGGGGAGATGTAAGTGTTTCGCTTGCAGGTTTTGTCCCCAAAGCCCATACGCCCTTCCAATGGGAAGCACAGCTTGACCGCCTCACACTGAGGGAGCGGGGAAGATGGGTAAAGAACAATATAAGGAATCGCAAGGTGACCATATCCTACCATGAGCCCGAGCAGACCTATATAGAAGGTGTATTTGCCCGCGGTGATGCCAGGCTTGCAGACGCAGTTGAAGAAGCGTGGAACAGGGGAGAGCGGTTTGACGGATGGTCGGAATTCTTCAATTTTGAAAGATGGATGGAAGTCTTCACTGACCTGGGGATCGATCCTGACGGATACGCATGCAGGGAACGTGCCCTGGATGAACTCCTTCCGTGGGATCACATAGATTCCGGAGTTTCAAAGCAGTTCCTTCTCAGTGAGAGGGAGAGGGCTATGACCGGAGATGTGACACGCGACTGCAGGGAAGGGTGCAATGCATGCGGCTGGCAGGGAAGAACTGCCGTGAAAGGTTGCTCAGATGTCTAGGATAAGGATAATATTCGAAAAAAAAGGATGGATAACCTTTTTGAATCACCTTGATCTGCCGGTCTTATTTTCAAGGGCTGCCAGAAGAGCAGGTCTTTCACAGGAATTTACCCAGGGCTTTTCACCTCACCCGCATATCAGCCTCGGACCTGCGCTTGCGGCAGGAGTTGAAGGTGTGCAGGAACCGGCTGACTTCTGGTTCAATGAGTGGGATTATTCCTGTTCAGAAAGATGGAACGGCAAGCTCCCCGAGGGCATACAGATACTAAAATACGCTGAAGTTGATGGGCCTCCCCTTTCAAAACTTGCGACAGCGGCGATATACAGGATAAGCGGCGTTGATTTAGAGTTTGAAAGCGATGCGCTGGATACGCTTCTAAAGGAGATCGAGAGGACAGGGATACTCTATGGAGCCTATGTCGACCAAGGTTCTGCAGTGCTTACTATCGGCGATCTCGAACACTGCGGGGCAGGAAATCTTGTAAGGAGCCTTAAAGAAGAGGGCATATGCGAGGGATGGAAAGATCTTTATCTTGTCCGAGAATGTGTGGGCACGTGGGATGCCGGGACCGGCACAATACTGCCTCTCATTTGATCATGGAGGAATGAACATGACATCATTCGAACCGACAAAAAAAATAGTAGCAAATCTTATTGACCCTGAAGAGATCAGGATAGCGATCCTCGACGAGAGGGGCAAGCTCTATGATTTCTTCGTAGAAAGAATGCTGGAGCATCAGAGAACAGGTGAGATATACAAGGCCAGGGTGGACAGTGTCCTTCCGGGCATGCATTCCGCATTTTTAAACCTTGGGGATGGAAGGAACGGTTTCCTCTATCTTGATGATGTGCATGGAATAGACGTAAAACCGGGAATTGAAATGCTGGTACAGGTAGTAAAAAATGCGAGAAAAGGCAAAGGAGCCCGTGTATCTCCAAGAATATCGCTGGCAGGAAGGTACATGGTACTCATTCCGGATGGACATGAAACAGGTGTATCCAAAAGGATAGAGGACAATGACGAGAGAGCTCGCCTGAGATCGATATCGAAGGAGATACGTCCGGATGGATTCGGAATAATAATCAGAACAGTAGCAGAGAGCTGCGACAAAGAAAGCCTTGAAAATGACGTACAGGATCTCCTCGCCCAGTGGGAGACCATAAAACACAATGCAGAAAAAAACGGGGCCCCATGCCTGATACACAAAGACCTTGGCCTGCTGGAGCGAGTCCTCAGGGATGATCTCACAGAGGATATAGACGAAATAGTTGTAGATACTGAAGAGGACAGGGATAATATCCAGTCTTTTGCAGAGCGCTTCTTTCCCGGCAAAAATATCGAAATAAACTTCTACAAAGGCAAAACGCCGATATTTGACGTATACAACATCGAAAACCAGCTGCTGGAGCTGCAGGACAGGAAAGTCTGGCTTTCTTCCGGAGCATACCTTGTCATCGACCAGACCGAGGCCCTAACAGTTATTGACGTTAATACCGGAAAATTTGTTGGTTCCAAAAACCTGAACGACACGATCTTCAAGACAAATATGGAAGCTGCAGAGGAGATAGCCAGGCAGCTCAGGCTTCGCGCCATTGGTGGGATAATTGTCGTAGATTTTATCGACATGGATACAGAAGAGTCGAACCACGAGCTCATCCACGAGCTGCAGGAGCTGTTCAGGAACGACAGATGCAAAGCAAGGGTCTATGGAGTCACCGGACTGGGACTGGTAGAGATAACGAGAAAAAGGGCCAGGACCGATATAAGAGCCGCTCTTAGCCATGGCTGCCCTTTCTGCGGAGGACTTGGCTTGGTGCCGCGCGAAGAGAGCATCGCGATGCAGATAAAGAGATTTATCAGGAAAATAACGATGTCTTCAAGGTCTGAAGCTCTGCTCGTCGAGGCATATTCTTCCATAGCCGGGTACATAGCCGAAACATTCCTGGCATCGTGGGAAGAGGAATTTGATAAAAAAATATTTATAAGGGGATGTCCTGAGTTTTCGTGGGGCAAATTCAGACTCGACGCGCAGGGAAGCCTGGTTCAGATAGAACACAGGATAAACGCTCTTCAGAAAAGAGAGGGCTGGGCAGTTGTACATAAGTCGTCTTCAGCTTAAGGGATTTAAGAGTTTCGGCGGATCCCACGACCTTATACTCTCATCGGGATTCACTGCAATAGTAGGGCCAAACGGAAGCGGAAAGAGCAACATACTTGACGCGCTCAGATGGTCATTGGGTGACAGCCATGCTGGCCGGCTCCGCATATCGAGGCAGAGCGACCTCCTTTTTCAGGGATCTATAAGCCTTCCTGCAGCAAAAGAAGCTGAGGTGCTTCTGCAGCTAAGGGAAGATTCAAGGGCCTGCTCAGTAAAAAGAAGAGTTACCGCTCCTGACGGCAACACGATACTTTTTGTTGACAATGCCAGAAAAACACTGATCGAGCTGGATGAGACGAAAAGGGACTGGAAGCTTGAGGGAGACAGATTCGCCTTCATCGGCCAGGGAGAAGTTGCTGAGGTCATTCAGCAGAGACCTCTGGCAAGAAGGATGCGCCTTGAATCCCTGTTCGGTATAGATGTCTACAGGAAGAGGCGCATGGACGCTTCTGACAGGCTTGTTACAGTAAAAGAAGAATATGAGCAGCTGAGGAACGTTATGGCCGAACTCCAGGCACGCCGTGAAGAAATTGCCCCGGAGGTCCGGAGAGCGTCAGAGCTCAGGGAGATACTTGATAAGATCGAAGAGGAGAGAAAACTTTTATACTGGCTCAGAAGGCACAGGTCTGAGCTTATGATCGCAGAGATAGATGAAAGCCTGGAAGAATTTAAAAATGAACAGTCAGTGGTGTTGGGCTGGTCTGATCTATGGAAAAAAGCACTGGAACAGCTCGAAAAAGACCTTGTTTTGCTTTCCAGGGAAAAGCAGCAGCAGACCTGGGAGCTGGAACAGAGCAAAAAGAGTTACGACGGGCTGATAAAATCCGGATATGCCTCAGCATCAAACCTCAAGGCTTCAAAAGAGAGGCTTGACCAGGCAGCGGAGGAACGAAGAAAAGCAAAAGAGCACATGGAAGTTCTCATGGAAGAGCAGAAAAAGACACAGGAAGAGAATAAAAAAGCAAGAGAAGAACTTGAAGCAGGACAAAAGGCACTTGAGAAAATAGAGAAAAAATGGCAGGAATACAACCTCCGCCTCAAAGAGGAAAAAGAGCAGAGGGAAGCCTGGAACAATGAAAAGGGCCGTCTTGAGGCCGAACTGCAGCAGATAAAAGCGAAACTTTCATTCCTTGGCAAAGACCTGCTCGAGATCAGGAATAAAAAAGAATGCGCACCCGACCCCGCCAAAAATATAGATGCAGAGATAAAGAAGCTGGGAAAAGAAAGAGACAGGCTGTTAAAAGAGCAGGATGAGATAGTCTCCCTTCACGGTGATCTCTACGCCAAAGTCCAGACCCTTGCGGCTGAACTGCAGCGCGCCAGGAGGGAAGCCTCCAACTCGAGGTCAAAGCTCAACGAGGTGACGGAGGCTATGCAGGCTGATCTTTACCCCCGTCCTGTCCAATACCTTCTCTCAGCGGCCAGGCTGAACAGGCTTGACGCCTCGCCTCATGCCGTAGTTGATGTCTTCACCTGTGATCCGATCTATTCAACAGCACTTGAGGCCTATCTTGGAGGCCGGCAGTTCCAGCTTCTGGTTGAAGACCTCGAAGAAGCCGGCCGATGCATAGACAAACTGAAAGTCAATGCAATAGGGAGAGCGACATTCCTTCCACTTGAAAGATGCCGCCCCAGGTATCCCGACAAGCAGTTCAGGCTGCCCAAAGCAGGAATCACCGGATGGGCAATAGATCTGCTTAAAGTAGATGACCACTGGCTTCCGGCGATCCAGCAGATAATGGGTGACCTTCTCATAGTTGAATCCTACGCAGTCGGACAGGAACTCGTCAGGTCAGGCTTCAAGGGACCCGTTGCCACGCTTGAAGGCGATGTCTTCCAGCCGGGAGGAACTGTATCGGGAGGAAGATCGCAAAAATCAGGGAAGACCATAGAGATGAAAGCCCAGATAGTGAAGCTCGAGCATGATGCTGCAAGCTTCACATCAACTGCGGAACATCTGGCGAAAGAGTTCAAGGATGCGGAAGCACAGGAGCTCAGAGTCTCCGAAGAGAAGGAAGAATACACCAGGAGAATAAGGGATTTTGACGGAAGGATCGCCATCCTGGAAGATGAAAAAGCCTCTTGCTCAAAAGAGCAGAAGAGGATAGAGAGCGAACGGGGAAGGATACTGGAAGCAATTGCAGAGGCAGGCAGACAGTGGAACTCCGTGCTTTCATCCCTGTCAGACCTTGAAAAAAAATGGGACAGCCCGTCAAAACTTGAAGATGATCATCTGATCATAGAGGAGAGAGAGAGGCTTCGCTCAGAAGCTGCCGTTATGGCAGAGAGGCTTAGCTCCAGGTTCGCACTGATGGAAAGAGTCAGCAATGAAATCAGGTCCGAAGAGCGCAAGATATGGAGCCTGGATGAAGAGATGTCAGAGCTCGATCAGAGGTGTGTGCGCGAGAGGGCCTGCCTTGCAAGGGTAGGTAAAAGCTGTCTTGACATTTTTGAAAGACGGAAGGTGCTCACGGAAGAGATAGAAAAGCACGTAAGCGGTTTTTCAAAGCTGGAATCGAAACGTGACCTTATCAGAAAAAAAACGGTCACTGCCGACATGCGTTCAAGATCTGCCCTCGAAAGAGTTTCCACTTTTGAAATCAAGAGGGGAGAAACGGAGAGGGAGCTTGAGGAGCTGGTAAACACCTGGGAAGATCAGTACCCCTATCCGGGAGGATCGGCATTGCCTGAGGATGAGGATATTGAAGACCTCAGAAAGAACATACGCGACGGAGACAGGAAGATCAAAGCCTTCGGCGAAGTTGACATGGGAGTTTTATCAGAGGACAGAAACCTCAGGGACAGGCTTGCCTTCATGGGCGAGCACCTTGATGACGTAAGGGCCAGCGCAGCGGAGCTTGAAAGACTCATTTCAGATGCGGACAGGCAGGCATATAAGGTATTCTCTGATGCTCTTCAGGAAGTGGACAACAGGTTCTGCTCCCTCTTCCAGAGGCTGTTCGGAGGTGGAGAGGCCCACCTTGAGATGATAGAGGGAGAGACGATATGGGATACCGGTGTCGATGTAGTTGCAAGGCCTCCCGGAAAACATCCCCAGAGCATAAACCAGCTCTCGGGAGGGGAACAGTCCCTTGCAGCCATATCGCTTCTTTTTGCATCGATGGAAGTCGCCGGCTGTCCTCTTGCAGTGCTGGATGAGGTAGATGCCGCGCTTGACGAGGTCAACCTCAGAAGGTTCTCCGAGCTTGCCAAAGAATATGCAAAGAACAGGCAGGTACTAGCCATGACACACAGGCGAGTGACCATGGAAAGGGCAGATGTCCTTTACGGAGTCACCCTCTCCGAACCGGGGCTTTCCCAGGTCATAGGAGTAAGGCTGGAGGACTGGGCCTGATGAAAGAAGGCCGCGAAGATCTGCTCAGGGGCGAACTTAAGATAAAGCAGCCTCCCGAGAACGAGGGACCCAGGGTCAACCTTGACACGATACTTCTTGCTCATTTCACAAGGCCCAAAAAGGGTGAGAGGATACTTGAGATCGGTTGTGCACACGGAGCGATCTCCCTTATTCTTGCTAAACGCGGTCATACTGTTGAAGGCGTTGACATCCAGTCTCACCTTATAGAGATGGCAGCAGAAAATGCTGTGGAAAACGGCCTGGAAGATAAAGTAAAATTTTACACCGGAGATATAAGGGATCACAGGACGATATGGGAAGCACAGAGCTTTGACAGAGTGGCAGTAAACCCGCCTTACTTTGAGAAAAAAAGCGGCAGTGTAAGTCCTTCAACGGCTCTTGCCACAGCGCTGAACGGTTTGGATTGCACGCTTGAGGGACTTATACAGGCATGCCGTTATCTTTTGAAAAACAAGGGATACCTTGATATCGTAATACATGCGGGAAGAGCCGGCGAACTTATAGCTTTGCTGGACAAATACAACATAGCGCCCAAAAGGTTCAGGTCAGTTCATCCAAAACCCGGTGCAGAAGCATCGGTGGTCCTTATAGAAGCAGTGAGGGCCTCAAAGCATGGACTCAGGATCGAGACTCCCTTATTCGTCCTTGACGAAGAGGGGAAAGAGACCCCGCAGCTGCTGGAAGCCTACACAACGGGAGGAGAGTAAAATGCCCCTTATAGTTGTCCCGACACCGATAGGCAATCTGGAAGACATGACAATAAGAGGCCTCAGGGCACTTCGCGAGGCGGACATTATCGCATGCGAGGATACCAGGCACACACTGAAGCTGCTGAACCATTACGAGATAAAGAAACCCCTCATCTCATACCATAAGTTCAACGAGACGGAGAGGCTTGAGACCCTGCTTAAACGAATACGGGAGGGTGAGACCGTGGCACTGGTATCAGACGCCGGTACCCCTGGAATATCAGACCCTGGGATGATACTGATACAGGCCGTCATCGAAAAGGGGCTTCCAATGGATGTGCTGCCCGGTGCAAACGCGCTCCTTCCGGCGATACTGCTTTCAGGGATGGGGATGGACTCATTTACCTTTATAGGCTTCCTGGACGGAAAGAAAGAAGATAAAAAATCCAGGCTTGAAGAGCTCAGGCACAACATGCAGACCCTCGTTTTCTACATGGCTCCGCACAAACTCCTTAAAGAATTAGAATTGATGGGGAATATACTCGGAGACAGACCTGCGGTACTTGTCAAAGAGATAAGCAAGGTGCATCAGGAATCGATCCGCGGCACTCTTTTGACATTCAAAGATATCATCAGCGAGGACAAGATACGGGGAGAGTTTGTCTGCATAGTCGAGGGAGCAAAAGATACAGTTTCTGTTATTGATGATGGCGTCTGGATGGATGAGGTGCTCATAATGTGCAAAGCGGGCGAATCGACAAAAAATGTTGCAAACTTGCTCTCAATAAAGTATTGTATCCCACGAAACAGAATAAAACGGTATATTTTTGAGAACTGTACCGGGGAGGTAGTATAAATGTCCAAAGAAAATTTCTATATCACCACACCGATCTACTATGTCAACGATGTTCCCCATATCGGGCACGCCTACACGACCATAGCGGCTGACGTCCTGGCCCGCTGGCACAAGTCCGGGGGAGAAAATACCTGGTTTCTTACCGGCACCGATGAACATGGTCAGAAGATCCAGACAGTCGCTGAGAAAAGAGGCATCACGCCAAAAGAGCTTTGCGATGAGGTCGTGCTGAATTTCCAGAGGCTTTGGGGCGTTCTTAACATATCCAATGATGATTTTATCAGGACTACGGAACCCAGGCATGAAAAAGTGGTCCAGGAAATATTCAAGCGTCTCATGGCCAACGGTGATATATACAAGGGAGAGTACGAGGGATGGTACTGTGTCCCATGCGAAACATACGTCCCAGAAGCCCAGATGGGAGAAGGCAACACATGTCCCGACTGTCACCGGCCGCTTACAAAGATGACCGAAGAGACATATTTCTTTAAACTTTCGAAGTATGCGGAGCCACTGCTCAAATACTATGAAGAGAACCCCGAAGCAATAATGCCCAGGTCAAGGTACAACGAGATAATCAGTTTTATTAAGAGCGGTCTTCGTGACCAGTCTGTCTCGCGTACGACCCTTGACTGGGGGATCCCGCTTCCGGGAGATGAAAAGCATGTAATTTATGTATGGTTCGATGCCCTCATCAACTATCTCTCGGCCCTCAACTTCCCTGAAGAGGGAGGTCTGTGGCAGACATACTGGCCTGCGGTGCGCCACCTTGTCGGAAAAGACATAATAAGGTTCCACTGTGTCATATGGCCGGCCATGCTCCTTGCACTCGGTGTAAACCCGCCTGTCAGGGTCTTTGCGCACGGATGGTGGACTGTTGAAGGCGAAAAGATGTCAAAATCCGTCGGCAATGTTGTAGATCCCTTTGAAATGGCCGATCTTTACGGTGTGGACGCGTTCCGTTATTTCGTGCTTCGCGAAGTTCCTTTCGGAAACGACGGAGATTTCTCTGAAAATGCCATGGTACACAGGATAAATTCAGACCTGGCAAACGATCTTGGAAACCTTCTCAGCAGAAGCCTGCAGATGATAGAGAAATTTCGCGGAGGGGAACTCCCGAAAAACTTTAAGAGCGAGGATATCGATAAAGAGATAGAGTATCTTGCAAACAAAACAGTCAAGGACATGGAGACCTTCATGGATCGTTTTGCTTTCGACGAAGCCCTGAAAGCTCTCTGGGCATTTATCAGCCGTTCCAACAAATACATTGATGAGACACAGCCATGGAAGCTTGGCAAAGATGGTGAGATCGAAAGGCTTGACGCCGTCCTCAGGACACTTTGGGAATCACTGCGGCTTTCCGCAGTACTTGCAGCCCCCTTTATGCCTGAGACGTCCGCCCGTATCTGGGAACAGCTTGGCCTGACAGAAAGTCCGCTTGACAGAGGACGTGCTTCATGGTCATGGTGTGGCACAGAGAGTCCTGTGACCGTGAAGAAAGGATCCATACTCTTCCCGCGCATCGACATAGATAAATGGAAAATAGAAAAAGAGGCACGTGATCTTGAAAAGAGGGCGGCTGCTGACCCCACAGCATTTTATAATTTCGATGACCACGAAGCCGAGATCGGAATAGAAGATTTCAGCAAACTGGAGTTCAGGGTAGCGTTGGTCGAAAAGGTTGACGTAGTTCCCAAGGCTGACAAGCTTTACATCCTGAGCCTTGACCTTGGTTATGAAAAACGCACGATAGTCTCAAGCATAAGGGAGTTCTTCAAGCCCGAAGAGCTTGAAGGCAAAAAGATAGTGGTGCTGTGCAACCTGAAACCGGCTAAATTCCGCGGAGTTCCCAGCAACGGGATGCTTCTCGCAGCAGAAAGCCCTGATACCAGAAAGGAATCTCTCACGCTTCTGACGGTCATGGATGATTCCATACCGATAGGGAGCAGAGTCCACTAAAAAATATCGGGGACGGGCACAATGGTCCGGTCTCTAAAAGAACTGAAAATCGACAGCCTGATCAAAACGGACATACTCCTCTCTTAGTAAACAAGAAGGGAGGAGCAGTTCTTTTGAGCGGCATGATCTGCACTTATTTGGTACAGCAGGCGGATAAGCCTGAGCCCTCCTCTGTTTATGAAAGGGGCAGAAGTATGTTTCTTGTAGATACTCATTGCCATTTGAACAAAGAATATTATCCGGACGGTCTTTCCGAAGTCTTCGGGAATGCCCTGAAGTCTGATGTAAAGCGTCTGATTTTTGCTTCAGCAGATCTGGCCTCCACCAGGGAGGCAGTAACCTTGGCTGAAAAACACGAAGGAGCGCCTGAAATCTGGGCACTTGCAGGAATCCATCCTCACGAAGCTTCCTCCGTTTCTGAGGGACTTCCCGAAGAGCTGGAGTCCCTTGCTATGAGCAGCAAGGTATCGGCAGTCGGCGAGATAGGACTGGATTTCTACTATGATAATTCCCCAAGGGAGATACAGGGGGAGGTATTCCGCTCCCAGATACGCCTTGCAAAAAAAATAAACAAACCTGTCGTTATCCATGTAAGAGATTCTGCAAAGAGGTCATCAGGAGATGCCAATTCTGAGACGCTGGCTATTCTAAAAGAGGAATCAGCCGACCTGATCGGCGGAGTCATCCACTGTTTTTCCGGAGACAGGCAGAATGCGATCGATGCGCTTGAGATGGGTTTTTACATATCTTTCGCGGGACCTGTCACATATCCCAAAAACAAGGCGCTTCGCGAGATAGCGATGGACACAGTTCCTCTTGACAGGATACTTTGCGAGACAGATTCCCCATACCTTGCCCCGCAGCAGATAAGAGGCAGGACAAACGAGCCGTGCCATGTCCGTGATGTTTATGAAATGATATCGATGCTCAAGGGAATGTCGCTCGAAGAGTTTGCCGCAGCTGTCAAAGAGAACGGTGAAAGACTCTTCGGCTGGGGAGGTGCCGGTAATGTTTGAGTACAGGCTAATAGCAGAATGTCCTGAGACGGGCGCCCGTGCAGGTGAGCTTATTACACCGCACGGTGTAATAGAGACCCCTGTCTTCATGCCTGTTGGCACTCAGGCCACTGTTAAAGCGATGACCCCGCCGGAACTTGAAGAGATCGGAGCTCAGATAATTCTCGGCAACACATACCACCTCTACATGCGTCCTGGAGCTGATATCGTTGAAGAGGCAGGCGGGCTGCATAAGTTCATGCAATGGCATCACCCCATACTTACCGACAGCGGCGGATTTCAGGTCTTCTCCCTCTCAGAACTGAGAAAGATAACGGATGAGGGTGTCGAGTTCAGGTCCCACCTTGACGGCAGCAAACACTTCATGCGTCCCGAAGATTCCATGGACATACAGCAGAAGCTTGGCAGCGATATAGCGATGGCTTTTGACGAATGCGTCGTCTGGCCGACCACTGAAGAGTATTCAAGGGCCGCCATGGAGAGGACTATAAGCTGGGCCGGGAGATGCAAGGAACATCATTCAAGAGAAGATCAGGCCCTTTTCGGGATAGTACAGGGTTCTATGTTTGAAGCCCAGCGTATAGAATGCATAAAAAGACTTGAAGAAATCGGCTTTCCCGGTTACGGCATAGGAGGCCTCTCCGTAGGGGAATCCCATGAGGATATGTACAGGATCCTTGACGCCCTATGCCCCGAAATGCCCGTGAACAAGCCACGTTACCTGATGGGTGTCGGACATCCTGCCAACCTTATCGAGGGTGTGGCGCGAGGTATAGATATGTTTGACTGTGTCCTCCCAACGAGGAACGGAAGAAACGGGGGCGTACTGACGAGTTTTGGAAAGCTCAACCTCAAGAACAGGGGTTTTGCCAGGGACTTTACTCCGATAGATCCTTCATGCGGTTGTTATACATGCAGGAATTTTACGCGGGCGTACATAAGGCACCTCTATACCGCGGGAGAGATACTTGCCGCGAGGCTCTGCAGCTGGCACAACCTCTACTTCCTTGTCAACCTGATGAGGGATGCCAGAAAGGCCATAATAGAGGGCCGTTATCCTCAGTTCCGGCGTGATTTCTTCAGCAAGTACAACGAAGGACCAATACAGCCATGATGAGCAGAATGGAAGAGAGGCTGGAAGAACGAAAGGCCGGGATCAATGATGAAATGCTCTCGGAGATACGGCTGGCAGCAAAAAAAATACTTTCCGGAGAGCTTGTAGGCTTTCCTACCGAAACAGTCTACGGTCTTGGTGCAAACGCCCTTGACGCTGAAGCAGTAACGAAAATATATTCTGCCAAAGGACGCCCTTCAGACAACCCTCTGATAATCCATGTCTGCGACATAAAAATGGCCGAGTCGGTGGTCGAGCTAAACTGGCGGGCAAGGTTCCTGATGGACACATTCTGGCCCGGACCGCTCTCACTTGTACTGAAAGCAAAAAGGATCGTTCCTCATGTAACGCGTGGAGGTCTCGATACTGCCGCGATAAGAATGCCTGACAACCCTATTGCACTTGAGCTGATCCGTGCCGCCGGAGTTCCGATCGCTGCTCCAAGCGCCAACAGAAGCGGAAGGCCGAGCCCCACAGACGCAGTGACGGTGAGAGAGGACATAGGAGATGCCGTATCGATGGTCCTTGACGGCGGACCTGCAATGGTTGGTCTCGAATCAACAGTCCTTGATGTTAGCGGAGGATCCCCAGTACTCTTAAGGCCGGGGGGCATATCCAAAGAAGAGATAGAGAAAGCCCTCGATATGCCCGTCCTTTTACCGTGTGACGGTGAGTCGATAAAACGTTCTCCCGGAACACGCTACAGACACTATGCTCCCAGTATCCCTCTTGTCCTGACGGACAGCTCATACAGCAATGAGGCAGAGGGCAAAAAGTGGGCATGGATAGGGACATCCGAACCGGAGCATTCACCTGCCGTAAAGATAATATTCAGGGACACAGAGGAATATGCCAAAGAACTTTTTCGTGCCCTAAGGATGATCGAAAAATGCGGAGCGGAAATAATTATCGCTCAGATACCTGATGAGAGTGGTATCGGACGGGCTTTGAAGGACCGGCTGATACGTGCTTCAGGTATTTGACGCGGTCCGGTTAGAATGCTATAATTTGCGCTGCTTCCGGGGCGTAGCGCAGTCTGGTTAGCGCGCCTGGTTCGGGACCAGGAGGTCGGAAGTTCAAATCTTCTCGCCCCGACCATCTCGAAATAATGCCCCCGGCAAACGCCGGGGGTTTTGTTTTTCAGTAATTTTCCGTATTTGACTATCGCTGTTCAATCTGTTATAGTCTTCAAGTGAGGTGATTTCTGTGCCTGAGGATAAGACCGTCGCTCAAAACCGTAAAGCGCGGCATGAGTATTTCATAGTAGAATCTTTTGAAGCCGGACTGGTCCTTTCGGGAACAGAGATCAAATCAGTAAGGGAAGGCCAGATAAACCTCAAGGACGGATACGCCAGGGTAGAGAACGGAGAGTTATGGCTTTACAACGTTCATATATCACCCTACGAAAAGGGAAGCTACTACAACAAAGAACCTTTGAGACCGAGGAAACTTCTAGTTCATAAGTCTGAGATCAGGAAACTTCTGGCAAAAACAAGAGAAAAAGGTCTTACGCTCGTGCCCCTGAAAATATACATCAAGCAGGGAAGATGGGCGAAATGCGAAATTGCCGTAGCAAAAGGCAAGCAGCTCCATGACAAAAGAGATACCGCAGCAGAGAAGGACGCCAACCGTGAAATGGAGCGGGCTATCCGCAACAGGTCGCGCGAAAGCTGATCATACTGCAGTATTGAAAGCGGGCTCGAATTACCAAGCTCGTACATAAGGGGACGTATGGTTTCGACAGCAGGTTGGAGGATCGGGAGGAGCGGGTCGAGGATGGGGAATCCTCGTTAATCCGGCTCCAAAACAATAATCGTCAATAACGATTACGCACTCGCTGCTTAAGTAAGCGGCGCGCTCTCTAAAGCTTCCGTCATCGGGCTTTAGAAGAGTGTCACAAAGATGACTGGAATCTCTTCAGCGCTTTCTGGGAGAGGTTCGAGACTCTAGGGAAGGCTTGGAAATGCGGATCCTGTCTTTGGGAGCCGCAGATCCGAAATTAAAACAGAGACTACACTCGTAGTGCCTCCCAGATTGGCCCCTGTTGGACCGGAGTTCGAATCTCCGCGTCTCCACCAACTATCCTAATAGACCCTGATATGGGGTCTATTTTTTTTGTCTTTAAAGTGTGGTTGATTATGATATAAGCTTACCAAATTCCGGTTTTTAAGGAAGTATTAATGTCAGCAGCAAAAGAAGTAAGAAATTGGAAATGTTCAGTCTTTAACACCGATAATGAGTTCTTTCACAGCAATTCCCAGCTTTCTCTCGTCAGTGGACATACCGATTTCTTTGGGCGAAGTCGGGTCACTTATGACAAATTTAATTTTTAGCAAACCATCTCCTGCGGCCGTATATGGAATTTCAGCCTCATACCATGCTTCATCTGTGATCTTCCATGATGCTGTTTTAATCTCATTTACGTGTACGTCGACGGTCTGGCAAGGAAGGCCCCCACCGAGGTAAGCGAAAGCTCTTATTTGAAGCAGCAGGTTTTTATCTCCGGCGTTTTGTACGTCAAAAAGCATAGATGCTTCGTTGCCGTCTGTCCAGGTATATCCTTTTTCCTGTCTGCTCCAGCCTGCAAGCATATATTTGCGGGCATTGTCTTCTGTCTTATAATAACTGACACTATCTCCGAGTGTGTATACTGAAGCAGGTTTATCATATTTTCCGCTGTATATGAGGAATGAAAATACTGAAGCAACTATTGTAAGCATAATTACTAGCCAGGTCCATATTTTCGGCATACTATTATCCCCTTAATTATTTTTAAATGAAACCTATCTGCTGTTTTTAATGTATGGGGCGTTTTATAAATATAATATTTAATATATTATTCATGAATTTATTGTAAATGTTGGATATTGAATCTAAGGATAAAAATAATATTGTTATAAAGATCAAAAATGACCCTAATAGTAAAATATTAAATTCAGTTAGATTGTAAAACATATTGTGGAAATAATAAGCAATATAAAAATGTCCTATGTATACGACCATGGAGTTTCTGCCAATTGCAACAAGTTTTGTTGGTTTATCTGGCAAAATTTTAAATAACGCAGCAGTCATCATTAAACCTACAAATAAAGTCATTGCCCTTGTTATTATTCCAACAACATCATTTAATCCCAACAGATGGTAAGAGTTGTAATAAAATAAATACCTGAATAACGAATTTGACTGCAAGGATAACAACAAGGCCACACAACCAGTAATAAAGACTATGATCCAGGCATGCTTTTTTGATATAGAAAGTATTTCGGGAAGATAATTTTTATGTCTTGCATAGTAGCCGGCGAGAAAAAAAGGCAGATACACTATAACCCGTGACATACTGAGTACAGTGCCGAATTCATTGACTGTTCCCACAAGCAATGATAATAAGATGCTTACCAAAAGTGTATATTTGATTCTCAGGATATCCTTCAAAAAATATCTCCAGATAAATAATGCCTGTAAATACCATAAACCATATGCCGGGTTTAGGATTGAAAAGCTTAAAAGTTTGGAAGAATATCCATGCAAAACTATGGAGAATATAGTGCAGTATGTTTTCCATAAAACGCTCATAACAATGTATGGAACCAACAGGTTCTCGAATGCATTGTCTCTGCTTTTTTCAGGGTCTTTAGTTAAATATCCTGAAATGAAAATAAAACACGGCATATGAAAAAGGTAAATAAATGTATAAATAAAGCGTATATTAAAATACTTGCTGGCCCATACATCAAAAAAATGTCCGATTACTACAAAAACAATCAGTAATCCCTTTAAGTTATCAAGTAAATAGGAACGTTCATTAATATCTGACATACAATTTCTCCATAAATTAACATAAGTTGATCTAATAGATTCCGGATCTGTAAAGACATATAAAAGTCATGTTCTCAGTTGTCTGCAATAAAAGGTGCAGATCAACGGCCACATTTCAGAACCACTGAAGTGTAGCATAAGTTTGCTCAGGGCAGTAATATTATTGTTTTCATTTCTGAACGCAAACAGAATGCTGATGAAAGATAAGTTTTAAGCTGAATATTGTCAGGTATCTTCCTGTAACCTTTCTTAATGCCTGACTATTTTTTAGTTGATCTTCTCAAAGACTGGAGATAAGCTAGTTAAAGCTCATCTCCCAGTCTTTGTTGATGCAGCAAGTTCAACAGTTTTTTGCAGTCTTTTGCAAAAAGAGGATGAGCTGATGTATATTAGTAAATGAAAAAATGCAGCAAAGTATGATCATCAAATCTAATTTTAGTTGAAAGCAGGATGCCCGAAATGCCTAAAACATTCAAAACGGATAATTACCTATATTCCCTGCTGATTATATTTATTTTGATCATGACTTCTCTTTTGCTTGCATTTGCTGTTTATAAGCAGAAGGACATTATTAACGATAAAAATTTTTTAGAACAAAGCCAGGCTGCTCTTGTTAAAATTGGCAGAGATCTAACTATAAACGAATTAGAACAAATAGTCGCTGATATAAAATACTTGAACACCAGTCCTTTGTTTTTGGAATATGTAAATAATGGTATGGATAAAAATAGTGTTGAAGATGAGTGGATGGTGTTTTCTGACAGCAAAATGAAATACGACCAGCTGCGCTATCTGGATGATCAGGGAAATGAATTACTGAGGATAAATTACAATAAAGGACAACCTGAAATAGTTCCGGAAGACCTGCTGCAGAACAAAAAAGACAGATATTATTTTACTGAGACTATCAAGCTTGGTCCAGGTGAAATATATATGTCAAAATTTGATTTAAATATTGAAGGGAATTCAATAGAACAGCCGGAAAAACCTATGATACGTTTTGGTATTCCGGTCTTTGACAAAAACAATGTCAAAACAGGGGTATTTGTTGCAAACTATTTAGGTGAAAATATAAAACAAAAATTATTTGATTTGACCGACGGTACTGTCGGGAGCATTCAGCTTATAAACAAGGACAGCTATTGGCTTATTGGCCCTGATAAAGCTAAAGAATGGGGTTTTATATATCCCGGGAGAGAAAACTACACCTTCAAAAATATATTTCCATCAGAATGGGAGCGTATAACTAAAGAGAAGAAGGGACATTTTTTCACAAAAAATGGATCGTTTTCATTCGATACGATAAATCCCAAGGAAGAGCTCCAGAAGAGATTTAAAAAAGAAGATGATACATTATCAGGTATCAATACGTCCGAAATTCAGTGGATCGTAGTGTGCCATACATCTGACAAGATGTTTTACTTTGCAAATGACGAAAACACTTTTGTTTTAAGCATCACGAATACACTGCGGTCCCCAACGATACTTATCAGCCTCATTCTGGCATCACTGGTTTTTTCCATCATATCAGCACTTTATATGTCGGGAAATAAAAAAATCAAAATAATGGCCACCTATGATTCAATGACCGGCTGTCTGAACAGAGCGACAGGCATGCAGATGCTTGAAAACCTTATACAGCAAAAGAAAGATATTATTATTTGTTTTATAGACATAAACGGGTTAAAGGAAATTAATGACATGCTTGGTCATGAGCAGGGAGACGACCTGATCTTAAACTCTGTAAAAATAATAAAGGAAAATATCAGGGAAAACGATTTATTAATAAGGTTGGGCGGAGATGAATTTTTAATATGTTTTGTCAATATAGACATTGATCGGGTTGAAACAACATGGCTCAGGATATTGGATAAAATTGAACTCGTAAATGAAGAAGATAAGCCATACATAATAAGTCTGAGTCACGGTATTGCGGAAATTAAAAAATCTGACCGTACCATGCTTGATGAAGTGATCAAAAATGCCGACATTAAGATGTACGAAGAAAAAAGATCGATCAAATCAGTAGGTTTTAGCGTGATCAAGAAAAAATAAATTTAAAACCATCCTGAATTACGATAACAAAAGTTTAATATGTACGTTATAGTGTTCTAGATGATGTACATATCAGGATGTGTTTTACATGATAATAAACGCTACTACTGCGAGAGATAACCTGTTTGGATTGGTAGACGAGGTGCTCACTTCACAGGAACCAGTCTACATAACAACCAAGAGGGAGAATGTCGTTGTGCTTTCTGAAGAGGATTATAGATCCATATCTGAAACGCTCTATATATTTTCTCTTCCTGGAATGAGGGAGAAGATTTTAGCGGGTGGGGCAATACCGTTGGGTGAATGTGTAGAGCTTGACGATGACTGATTGGAAGGTAGTATATACCAGGCAGGCGGTCAATGACAGAGAAAAAGCATATCTTGCTGGAGACAGAGAGAAAATCGTTTCTATCCTCTTTGTTTTAAAAGGAAATCCTTTTGCTCCTTATCCGCCTTATGAAAAGTTTTGCGGAGACCTTGAAGGATTTTATTCCAGACGAATAAATCGTCAGCACAGAGTTGTATATCAGGTATATGAAAAAGAAGAGACAATAAAAATTGTCAGCATGTGGCTCCATTACGATTAGCAGATAGGAATAAAAAAATAAAAAAGACGCAGAACATAGGCTTATTGACATTTATGTCAAGAGTAATTAAAATTTCCGGAAACTGGACAAAGGAGGAAGCGCCATGTCGATGAACAGTTATACGATGATGCTAATGTGCTGCATGATGATGCGCGGGAGTGCCTTTGGAGTTTATAACGGCAGTTCGCGGCCCTGATGCGTCGCGAGATCCGAAAAAAAACTACCAAGGCAGTCCATTTTTCGAAATGGGCTGCTTTTTTATTTGTATAAATATAAAGAGAGGGGGCATATAGATGCCTATTAAGATACCGGACAGTCTTCCGGCAACACAGACACTTTTGAATGAGAATATTTTCGTTATGCATGAAGTGCGCGCAGCAAAGCAGGATATACGACCGCTCCGGGTCGCACTGCTGAACCTTATGCCGACAAAGATCGAAACTGAGACGCAGTTCGCGCGCCTGCTGAGCAATTCGCCTCTTCAGGTCGAACTTACACTTCTTCAGACCGCGACATACGAGGCGAAGAACACGAGCCGTGAACATCTGCTGGCCTTTTATGAAACATTTGAAGATGTGAAAGAGAGAAAGTTTGACGGACTTCTTATTACAGGCGCGCCTGTTGAACTGATGGAATTTGAGGATGTGGAATATTGGGATGAACTGTGCAGGATAATGGAGTGGAGCAAGACGCATGTCTACAGCACCCTCCACATTTGCTGGGGAGCTCAGGCGGCGCTCTACTATCATTACGGGATAAAAAAGTATCCCATGGCCGAAAAGCTTTTTGGGGTATTCCCTCATGAGGTCGAATACAAAAACTCGATGCTTTTCAGGGGGTTCGATGATGTATTCATGGCACCCCATTCCCGCCACACAACGATACACAGGGAGGATGTCGAAGCGGTGCCTGAGCTGCAGATACTGGCTTCTTCGGAAGAAGCCGGAGTATACGTGATAAAGACAGAACAGGGCAAACAGATATTCATAACCGGACACTCCGAGTACGACGCGCTCACCCTTGAAAAAGAATATCTAAGGGACAAGAATGCGGGTCTGCCGATCGAGGTCCCGAAGAACTACTACCCTGATGACAACGACACAAGGAAGCCTCTGGTGACGTGGAGGAGCAGTGCCAATCTTCTTTTTTTCAACTGGCTGAATTATTTTGTCTATCAAACAACGCCATTTGAGCTTGATGCCATCGGTACCAGCAGGGAGAATGACTGGCTGGATCAGTAGTCTCCGGTATGAAAGAAGCGTAAAATGGCTCGTCCCCCTGATCGAACAGTGACATCTTCACGATCAGGGGGACGGGCTTAAATAATTATAAATCATTGTGTTTTGTTTGTTGTTTCAGCTTTTAATACTGCCCTTATCCTTGAAATTTGCATCTACGTGGGCCCCGTCGCAAAAGGGTTTGTTCTTTGATTTTCCGCATCTGCATAATACGATCCGATTTCTGATCTCATATTCAGATCCGTCAGCAGAAACGAGGGGGATGCCTCCTTTGACATATATCCCGCCGCTTACGTCATTTTCAGGATCCTGTGTTATTTCTATTTCCTGGTCGAGTTCGGGTTCTATGCAGGTGCCATCCTTTGCTACGGCTGTGAGCCTGCCTGCCGGGCATTCCGAAGCTGATTTGACTGCTTCGGATAAGGTTTTTTTTGAGTTGTCTTCACATGTGGCGAGGTCCCACGCGTCTCCCGTTTTCCTGTAGCAGAACCTTGCGCCGGCACACCTTCCGTCATCGAGCAGGTCAATATTATTGCCCTTTATGAGCTCTGCACGATCCCTGTAAAGTTTCCTGCAAGCCGTTTCTGTCCCGTCAAAGTTGATATCCTCGTGGCTTCCGTCGCAGAACGGATGGTTTTTGGATGCTCCGCAGCGGCAGAGCGCATAGGTTTTATCGTGATTGATACTGCCCGCATCGCCCCACACATACTTGGCATCATTTGCATTGTCTTTCTCAGGCAGGATGATCTTTTCTGAAAGGTCAAGGTCTCCGGATACAAGGTATGGTCCGTCTTTTAATATTTTAATCTTTTTTTCAGTCATATCAGATCTCCTATAATGAGATGTCAGTTGATCCTGCCGACCAGGACTTCCGCAGCCGCAGTCATCTCTTCCTCAGTGGCGATTAGTGATTCCAGTGTGAGAGTCCCCTTTTTGCCTACTTTGACAGAAAGGCTGTAACCGGTAACAGGATGATGTTCGATTATTGCTTTCTCCCCTTTGACAGAAAGAGTCTTGTATGAAGCTCCTGTTCCCAGCGGCCCGTCATCCGCCGAGATCTCATTTACCGGAGGCGTCCAGCCTTTGTCTCCCGAGCCTTCCATCCATACTGCATGGAAGGGTACACCTGCGTTGTTCCTGTAATCTCTTTCGAGCCAGAAGCCTCTTTTGCCTGAGACAGTGTCAAATTCTGTCTTTCTCAGTTCGCCGTTGATCCATCCTGTGATCTCAGGCAGGGCGTCCGTCATTTGTGCCGAAGAGAGGGAAATATTTAAAAAAAGCACTAGTAGTGCAAGAGAGAAGATAATAGTTTTTTTCATCAGCGCACCTCCGATACCGATATATTATACAACGCAAAGTGGAAAGTTTCTTCGTCAGGGCATATAATGCCTAGGGAAAACAAAGAGGGATAAAGGAGATAAAAGTTTGAAAAGCTTTGCAATAAAAGTATTTGGTTGTCAGATGAACTCATACGACGGAGACAGGATAAGGACGTCGATGATCCACATGGGTTGGAAAGAGGTCCCGGAAGAGAACGCAGATGTAATTATCATGGTCACCTGCAGCATAAGGGAAAAGGCGGAGCAGAAGGTAGCCAGTGAAATAGGGCGCTACGATCTCCGATACAGGAAGACGGGATCGCCTGCGGTGGTTTTGGTAGGATGTATGGCACAGAGGATAGGCCTGTCGATATCAAAAAAATTTCCCTGTGTGAGGCTTGTCTCCGGACCCAGGCATCTTGGTCTGGTGCCGCAGGGAATAGAGGACTCATTTTCGGACGGCGCGCAGAGATTTTTTATGGACGATGACCCGAGAGCCCTTGAAGACCTTGAAGTGGTGCCTACAGAACGCACGAATCCATTTAAAGCGTATGTAACGATAACTTATGGCTGTGACAGATTCTGCACTTACTGCATAGTTCCTTACGTAAGGGGAAGACTCCAGTCAAGAGGTCACGCCGAAATAATAAAAGAGGCAGAAGCGCTTGCGGCATCAGGTGTTTCAGAAATAACACTGCTTGGCCAGAACGTTGATGCATACGGTAAAGATAAAAAGGGAGAATATGGTTTTGCCTCCCTCCTAAGGGACGTCTCAAAGATCGAAGGGATCCGGCGCCTCCGTTTTGCGACCTCCCATCCCAAGGATTTTGATGAGGATATTCTTGAAGTAATGGCCGGTACCCCGTCAATATGCCGGGCGATAAACCTTCCTGTGCAGTCGGGAAGCGACAGGATACTGAAAGAGATGAACAGGGGTTATACAAGGAACCAGTACATTGAACTGGTAAAAAGGATACGCTCCGTCCTTCCCGATGTCAGCCTGACCACAGACCTGATAGTCGGATTTCCTCAGGAGACGGAAGAGGACTTTAAGGATTCTTATGACCTGCTTAAAGAACTCAGGTTCGATATAATACACACAGCTGCCTACTCACCCAGAGAAGGCACGAAGGCTGCCATTATGGAGGGGCATATAGACAACAAAGTAAAGGCAGCCAGGCTCAACGAGATAAACGCACTTCAGTCGCAGCTGGCTCGTGAGCTCAACGAAGAATATGTCGGCAGAAAATTTGAGATACTTGTTGACGGACCTGCGCCCAGGGGAGAGGGTTCGCTCCAGGGCAGGACAAAAACGGACAAGGTCGTTATTGTCAAAGGCGGACCAGAGTACATGGGCAGATATATAGATGTGAAGATAATCAGGGCCAGCCACTGGTCGCTTGAAGGAGAAATAATTTAGAAAAGGGGTCTTCTGATGTTTGGAGAGGGCGGAAACCGGCGTAACTATTTATTGTTGATCCTGGGATTAATATGCTTTTTTTCTGCAGCTATACTCCTCCATTCTTTCAAAGGCCGCTTTGGAGAGGACACAGCAGGAAAAAAGACAGTAGATATGATGCCGGTAATGGAAGATACGATCGATGTTTCGACATCAGCCACATCTTCCTCTCAGGCAGTTTCTGTAGTTCCCGTTCAGCCTGAGACTGTAAAAGAGGAGTGGGTCGTTTACATAACCGGTTCCGTCAAAAAGCCGGGCGTTTACAGGATACCCACAGGATCAAGGATCTACAATGCCCTTGAGGCAGCAGGCGGTTTTGCTGCTGAAGCGGATCAGGAAGCAGTTAATCTGGCTGCAATGCTTCAGGATGGCGCGCACATTAAATTTCCTGCAAAGAAAGAAACTGTGCCCTTGCAGCAGGTACCTGCCGGACCTGCCCAGCCGACTTCCAGTGTCGGCAGTATCGGTCCAAAGGCATCCGCAGGTCTCATAAATATCAATACAGCAATGCGGGAAGATTTAGAAAAACTTCCAGGAGTGGGCCCAAAAACCGCCCAGTTAATAATCGATCACAGAGAGAAAAACGGTGCATATAAAAGGGCAGAAGACCTCCTTCTTATCAAAGGCATAGGACCTGCCAAATATGACGCAGTAAAGAATTTAGTGACAGTTGCGCAATAGGAGGAACGGCCCGCTCTCATACGCTCCGGCCTTTGTTACTCTCCTCGGTATCTGCTTTTCACTCTATGCCTCTTATCTCGGATATTCTCCGCTTATATCAGCAGTTATTTCAGTTCTTGCAGCATCCTCATGGGTTTTGACCGGGACTCTCTGTCCTGTCAGCGGGTGGAACTTATCTTTCGCACTTGTCATCCTTCTGACATTCGCCGCATCCCTCTGGCTTAATTACAGGGTCGGTTTTGAGCCTCAGGTCCCTTCAACGATACGATCTGAAGGCAGGGTATTGCAAAACAGGCAATGGGGCCGTCGAAGAGCACTTCTGATATCCACGGATCATGGAAAGATGGTTGCCTACTCCCATCCTTCCGCTGCTCCTGACGAGGGTTCCGGAGTCAGTTTAAGGGGCGCCGTTTTTGATTTCAAAAGGGCGGACAAAAAAGATGAATTTGATGAATACCTTTACTGGAGGTCAAAGGGCGCAGTTAAAAAGATCATACTTCTTGATCTTGAAGTTACATCACCTCCTTCGGGGATCTACCGATGGAGGAATTTTCTGGAGAGAAAAATAGACGAAGACCTTCCCGAACTTATGTCAGGCTATATGCTTGCCCTTACTCTTGGTATAAGGGACAAAAAACTTACAGAGAGTCACAGGGAGGCAGGTACAGTCCATCTTCTGGCAGTTTCAGGCTTCCATGTGGGCATACTGGCCGCATTTGCAGGACTTCTCCTGAAAAGAGGGAAGCTTAAGATCGTTCTCATATCATTGCTTGTATGGTCCTATATCGCACTGGCCGGATTTCCTCCCGGCGGCGTCAGAACGGGGATAATGCTGCAGGTGTACCTTTTGGGTCTTTTTCTTGGAAAGCCTTCCAGCCCTTTTAACAGTGTCAGCGCGGCAGGCATAGTAATGCTGCTTTGGGAACCCCGGACATTCCATGACATCGGATGGAGACTTTCGATGCTGGCCGCTCTTACCATTTGTGCTGTTGCTGGTATCATCAAGGAAAATAAGTCCGGGGTTTTGATAGGATCAGCAGCAGTTTGGTTCGTGACCGCTCCTGTGATAGCCTCGGCATTTGGAAAAGTACCTGTGGCTGGGCTCGTTATAAATATTGCAGCGATACCGCTTTTTGCAATTATTTTCCCTATAGTCTTATTATGTTCGCTTCCAGCCTTCTTTGGCCTGCCGTTCAGCCGGGAGATAGCCGATATGTGCGAGTATCTGCTTGAGAGCTGGGACATACTCTCTGAAAAGCTTGTTGAACTGATGCCATGGAACGTTGTCCAGGCATTTCCCCTTACGGTCTTTGCTGTGATCCTTTTCTTTGCAGCAGCAGCTTATGCTTCAGGGATATCTTTAAAAAGAATACCCGGCGCAGCTCTTATGTTTCCCCTTCTGGTCCTCTTATTTGCCTGATTGTTGTAAAATAGGGGGACTCTTTGCTTAAAAACAATTTCTCTGGCGGAGGAATGATATATGCTTCTCGTGCTCGATGTTGGAAATACAAATACTGTTATGGGGATCTTCGAAGGCAAAAAGCTGATAGATCACTGGAGGCTGACCTCAAGGAAACAGACGGCGGATGAGGTAGGCTTCATGATCCTGGGGCTCCTCAGTGCCTCCGGGATCTCGAAAGAGATGATCTGTGCTTCGGTATATGCAAGCGTCGTACCCTCGCTTGATGAGATGTTCATGGAAGGGATAAAGAATTACGTTGGAGTGCCCTGTCTTAAAGTGAGCCAGGACCTTGACACAGGTGTGAAAGTCAGGATGAAAAACCCTGCCGGACTTGGAGCGGACAGACTGCTGAACGCAGTCGCCGGTGTTGAAAAGTACGGAGCCCCTCTTGTAATCGTAGACCTTGGCACAGCAATAACGCTTGATGTGATCTCTGCCGATGGGGCATATGTCGGAGGTACTATAGCGCCGGGAATGGAGCTTGGCATGGAATCCCTCTTCTCCCGCACAGCCAAGCTTCCCCAGATATCACTTGAGGCTCCCGGACACTACATAGGGGGAGACACAACAGAGGCCATACAGTCAGGAATAGTTTACGGAACAGTCGGACTGGTCGAGGCTCTTCTCTGCGGAGTTTTCAAAGAGCTGGGAGGCCCCTGCCGCGTGGTGGCTACAGGAGGGCACGCATCCATACTTGCCCGGCACTCCGATATAGTAAAAGAGGTCGATCCGTGGCTGACGATAGAGGGACTCAGGATAATTTATGAAAGAAACAGATTTGAATAAGGGAGAAACGTTTTCTCCTCTTGTTCCGGGGCACCCTTTAAAGATAGGCGGAGTAGAAACAGAGAACCCGATCTGGCTTGCACCGCTTGCAGGCATAACTTTTGCTTCGGTCAGGAAGTTTTACCGGAGTCTGGGTGCAGGGCTGGTACACACAGAAATGGTCAGTGCTCTCGGGCTTTGCCATAAGGGGCGCAAAACAAAGGAGCTGCTCTATGGTTCAGAAGAGGAGCGTCCTGTCGTCCTGCAGATATTTGGTTCAAACGCCGAAGATATTGCAAGAGGAACAGAGGCAGCTTTGAAAATCAGAAATTTTGAAGCTTTACAGATAAACATGGCCTGTCCCATGCCAAAGGTCACAAAAAAGGGCAGCGGTTCAAAGCTGATGGAGCATCCCGAAATCTCAGCAGAAATAATAAAAGCAATGAAAAAAACTGGGCTCCCGACCTGGGCAAAGATAAGGATCATGCCTCCCGGAAGCCGTATGACGACGTCAGATTATTGTGATCTGCTCTTTGATTCCGGTGCGGATTTTATTTTTGTTCACGGAAGGACTCCTGCACAAAGATACGAAGGCAAAGCATCGCGCGAGGCTGTTGAAGATGTGGCACGCCATTTCACGGGAATGATAGGCGGAAGCGGAGACTGCTATGAGCCGGGCGATCTCTGTGATTATTTAAGAAGGGGCTGTGCCGCGGTCCTTGCCGGAAGGGGTATACTAAAAGACGTTTTTATCATACCCAAAACGCTGAGGGCGCTGGGAGCCGACGTTCCTCAAAAATATTGTGATCCGGCTCCGGATTTCCAGTCTGAGCTTCTTCTCGAACTCGGCCGCAGCATTTATAATACCGAGGGGCAATCCTTGGCCATGATGATCTCAAGAAGGATGCTCTCCGCGCTCTTCAAAGGTTTTTCCGGAGCGGCGCAGCTCAGAAGGAGAGGGGCCTTAGCCAGGACATGGCAGGAGATGGAAGATCTCCTGATAAGGTGGCAGGAAGTCAGGAGCATGCCGGAGATCGAGATAACAGCGGAAAATTTTCCAAGGGGAATTATTGGCGGATAGCAACTTATCCCGAATATTCCCGTGGAATGATTTTATAAAGGAAAGACAATACGACAGAGGAAGTGATCCAATTGGCGGACGAAACAAGGAAAGAAGAACAGCAGCAGAAAAATATCATGCCTGAAGAGGAGATATTTCGCCAGCGCAAAGACAAGCTGATGAGACTGCGCCAGGAAGAGGGGTATGACCCATTCCAGCAGGACCATTGGGATGTTAAGCATACATTGTCATATGTAAAAGAAAATTACGATTCCCTCAAAGAGGAAGAGTGGTCCGAAGACCTGATCCAGACTGCGGGCAGGGTAATGATAGTAAGACGCCACGGAAAGACGGCCTTTGTTACGTTTGAAGACGAACTTGAAAAGCTCCAGCTCTGTTTTCAGTTCGATGTTCTCGGTGAAAAGGATTACACGTTCTTCAAAAAATGGGTAGACGCAGGAGATTTCCTTGGTATTACAGGGATACCGTTCCGCACACAGCGCGGAGAACTTACACTTTCAGTAAAAAGTTTCTGTCTGCTCTCCAAAGCCCTCAGGCCGATGCCCGAAAAGTGGCACGGACTCAAGGATATGGAAGTACGCTACCGGCAGCGTTATGCTGATATGATTGCTAACCCCGAGGTAAGAGATACCTTCCGCAAAAGGACAAAGATAATGCAGACCTTCCGAAAGGTCCTTGACGACCACGGAACGCTTGAAGTCCAGACCCCTATACTTTCAACGATAGCGGGTGGAGCAAACGCCAGGCCTTTCATAACGCATCACAATACGCTGGATATAGACATGTATCTCAGGATAGCGACTGAACTTTATCTCAAGAGGCTGGTCGTAGGAATGCTCGGGAGAGTCTATGAGATAGGCCAGCAGTTCCGCAACGAGGGCATGGACATGAAGCACAACCCGGAGTTTACCACCCTTGAGGTCTACTGGCCCTATGCCAATTACAAAGATATGATGGACCTTGCCGAAGAGATCATAGTAGCATGTGCAGATGAACTTGGGGGACGTGTAATCAACTACCAGGACACAGAGATCGACCTGAATCCTCCCTTCCGCAGAGCGACCATGACTGAACTGGTCACAGAGCACACAGGGATAGATTTCAGCACGATAACCGACGAAGAGGCACGCAGGCAGGCAGCTATCCGCGGACTTGAGGTGAAGCCCTCAGATACCAGGTTCGACATACTGCCGATATTCTTTGAAGAGTATGTGGAAGAGGAACTCATCCAGCCGACCTTCGTAATCGGACACCCTACGGTTATTTCACCTCTTTCAAAGAGGAACAAGGAAAACCCGGATATCACTGACAGATTTGAACTCTTTATAAACGCCTGGGAGTTTGCCAATGCTTTCAGCGAACTCAATGATCCTATAGATCAGAGGGAGCGTTTCATGGATCAGGAGAAGAAAAAAAACGAAGGCGATGAGGAATCCCATCCCTTTGATGAAGATTTCATCAACGCCCTTGAGTACGGCCTGCCGCCTACGGGAGGAATGGGGATCGGTATAGACAGAACAGTAATGCTGCTGACCAACTCCAAGAGCATCAGGGACGTACTCCTCTTCCCTACGATGAAGCCGAAGGATTAATATCAATGGCAGTACCCGAAAGCCTTAAAAAGAGGGTCTCTGAGCTTCGCGCGGAGCTTAAACGCCACGCGGAGCTTTACTATGTCCAGGACAGCCCTGAAATAACGGATTTCGAGTACGATCAGCTTTTAAGGGAACTTGCAGCTATAGAGGAAAAGTATCCTGAACTCCTGACGGCTGATTCCCCGACACATCGCGTAGGTGGAGCTCCGAGGGAAGGTTTTGTAAAAGTCGAGCACAGCGAGCCAATGATGAGTCTGGACAACGCGCTTGACAAAGATGAACTCCGCTCTTTCTATGCGAAGACGTCACAGGCGCTTGGCGTGGATAGTGTACAGGTGTTATGTGAGCCTAAGATCGACGGACTTGCAGTCTCCATCATCTATGAGGACGGTGTCTTCGTAAGCGGCGCGACACGTGGTGACGGCCGTGTGGGAGAAGACATCACAGTCAATTTGAGGACTATAAAGAGCCTCCCCCTTATACTTCGTGAAACAGTCAGTGGAAAACTGGAAGTCCGCGGCGAGATCTGCATGGACAAAAAAGGATTTGCCGCGCTTAACGCTGCCAGGGAAGAAGCTGGAGAGCCTCTTTTCGCAAACCCCAGAAACGCCGCTGCCGGCAGTGTAAGACAGCTGGACCCCAAAGTTACGGCAGTGCGAAAATTGAAGATATACCTCTATCAGGTAGTGGATCCTGAAAAGCATGGCATCAGAAGCCAGAAAGAGATGCTGGAGACGATCAGCCGGCTCGGACTTCCCGTACAGGGTTCGGAGCGTCTCTGCTCGACCCTTGAAGAGGTGGAGTCCTATCTTGAAGCATGGACCGAAAAAAGATTTGAACACCCTATAGACACTGACGGAGTAGTTGTAAAACTGAACGACATAGGACTGAGGGCAATGCTCGGAGTTACTTCAAAAGCTCCCAGATGGGCGATAGCCTTCAAGTTTCCGCCTGAAGAAAAAGTGACCAGAATAATCGATATAGAAATCACTGTCGGGCGTACCGGGACACTTACCCCAACCGCAGTGCTTGAGCCAGTCCATCTATCAGGAACAGTTGTCAGAAGGGCGATACTGCACAATCAGGACGAGATAGACCGCAAGGATATCCGCATCGGGGACTACGTGCTCGTGCACAAGGCCGGCGAGATAATTCCGGAAGTTATAAGGGTAGAAAAAGAAAGGCGCTCTGAAGGGACAATCCCGTTCAGGATACCGGAAATATGCCCTGTCTGCGGTTCCGGCGCAGTTCGCCTCAGTGGTGAAGCGGCGATAAAATGCTCAAACAGTACCTGTCCTGCGCAGATAAAAGAGGGGATATCCCACTTTGCCTCAAGAGCGGCAATGGACATACGCGGCCTCGGAGATAAGATCGTCGCCCTGCTCGTCGAAAAAGGGATAGTATCTGATTTTGCGGATCTGTATACTATCCAAACAGAAGATCTCATCCCGCTTGAGAGAATGGGAGAAAAATCAGCCCGCAATATTACAGAAGCTATAGAAAAGTCAAAGAAGCGGCCACTCGGAGCCCTTATAAACGCTCTTGGGATAAGGAATGTCGGTGAGAGGACAGCCAACGATCTCGCAGAGAAATTCCGTTCCCTTGAACTGTTGTCTGAAATTGCAGTAAACAGGACCGATGAACTTGAGTCGATGGAAGGCATAGGACCTGTGATAGCAGAATCTCTCAGGGTTTTTTTTCTGGAGCCTCATAATGCAAATGTGATCAGGAGGCTCAAAGAGGCCGGGGTCAACATGATCATAGAGAGCTCTGCTAAAACCCGTGAGGATCTTCCCTGGAGCGGTCTCAAATTTGTTCTCACCGGGGAACTTTCCACGATGACAAGACCTGAGGCATCTGAAAAAATAAAGGCCCTTGGCGGAGAAACATCAGACAGCGTAAGCAGAAAGACAGATTTCGTTGTGACGGGAGAGAAACCGGGCAGCAAGCTTTCGAAGGCCCGCTCACTGGGAATAGAAGTGCTTGAAGAAGAGGATTTTATCAAAAGACTGAGCGAAGCACAATAGCAGAGTGCTCCCCGCAGTTTGGAGGGATCAGGGATGATAAAGAAGATGGAAATGGACGAGGAAAGGCTGAGAGAGGTCCTGGGCTTTTCCTGCATAGGCCTTCCCGAAGAAGAGTACGCAGAGGTCCTTGACAGGGTCAACGCGGTCCTCAGGATGTGCGATGACATGCAGGAACTTGACAGCTCAAACGTCAGCCCCTTCGAGTGGGATGTCATGAAAGCTCCTGCGAGAAGACAGGACAGCGCAGTTGTCTGGGAGGGAAGGGATCAATTCCTTGATCAGGCTCCTGTCAGAGAGGGAGACTTCTTCCACGTTCCCAGGATCATAGCCAGAGATGATCTGGAAATGGAAGAGGAGGAATAGAGATGGAATTCCATAAACTATCCGCCCTCGAGATCGCAGAAGGCGTAAAAAAAGGAAACTGGACAGCGTCCGAGGTATTATCGTCACACCTGGAGCGCATAAAAAAATTTGACGGGCGGATCAACGCAGTAGTGACCCTTTCAGAGGAAAGCGCTCATAGAGATGCAAAAGAAATAGACAAATCAGTTGCGGAAGGAAAAGATCCGGGTCCGCTGGCAGGAGTACCCTTTCTGGTTAAGGACAATTTCTGCACTGATGGCATCAGGACCACATGCTGCAGCAAAATGCTTTCCGACTGGATACCTGATTATGACGCGACAGCTGTCAAAAGGATGAAAGATGCGGGAGCTGTCCTTATGGGAAAGACCAACATGGATGAGTTCGCAATGGGCAGTACTACAGAGAGCTCTATCTTCGGCCCCACACTGAATCCAAGGGATTTCAACAGGGTCCCGGGGGGCAGCTCGGGTGGGAGCGCGGCTGCGGTCGCCGCCGGATTTTGTCCTATAGCGCTGGGCAGCGACACCGGAGGCTCTGTCCGGCAGCCTTCAGCTTTCTGCGGCGTGCAGGGAATGAAACCCTCTTATGGTCAGATCAGCAGATATGGCATTGTAGCATATGCTTCATCTCTGGATCAGGTAGGTTCCATAACAAGAAATATCAGTGACATGGCTGTAGCTATGGAAGTTCTTGCCGGTCCGGATCCAAACGATACTACATGTGATGCATACGAAAGGCCCTCTTTCTCTGAAGCGGCTTCAGCGGGGATAAAAGGAAAGAAGATCGCCGTCCTGACCGGCTATGATACAGAAAGCATGGACAGGCCCCTTATAGAAGCCATAGAAAAAGCCGTTGAATATTGCAGGTCCGCAGGAGCGGAAATAGTTGAGGCTGAACTCCCGATAACGATGAAACACGCTGTCGCCTGCTACTACATGGTGGCACTGGGCGATGCCAGTTCCAAACTGGCCTGTTTTGACGGCATGCGTTACGGACACCATGCAGACGGAAGAAGCCTGGTTGAAATGTACAAAAGAAGCAGGAACCAGGGTTTTGGAAAAGAAGTCCGCAAAAGGATACTGATAGGTACATGCATCCTTACGAGGGGTTACTATGAAAATTACTACGTTCCTGCCACAAAGGTGAGGCAGATGATAGCTGACGAATACGCCGAACTTTTCAAGGGCGTTGATGCGCTGATCTGTCCCATATCCCCTGCGCTGCCATATAAAAAGGGGCTTGTAGAGGAAGATGCTGTACGCATATATCTGGGAGACGCCTTTTCTTCGATAGCCAACCTCGCAGGATTGCCCAGCATAAGCCTTAACGTCGGCTTTACAGAAGAAGGTCTTCCTACGAACGTTCAGCTTATGGGGCCGCGATTCGGAGACGCCGGATTGCTGTCGCTTGCGCGCGCGATAGAAAATAAAGCCGGTTCTCCTCCGATCGCTGATATTGAAAAGAAAGGAGGCTGCAGGGAATGAAGAGAGAGTCTGTTATCGGTCTTGAGATACACCTTCAGCTGAAGACGAAGACCAAACTTTTCTGCAGCTGTTCCAGCGACTACATCGGAGCCACTCCAAACACCAATGTATGTCCTGTATGCCTTGCAGTTCCGGGAACACTCCCGATACTCAATGACCATGCTGTGGAGCTTGGTGTGAAGATAGGACTTGGACTTCATTGCTCGATATGCGACAACACCAGGTTCCACAGGAAGCATTATTTCTATGCGGACCTGCCCAAAGCGTACCAGATCACACAGTACGAACATCCTATAGCCGTGGGGGGCTATGTCGACATTTTTGCAGACGGCAAAGAAAAGAGGATAAGGGTCCACCATCTGCACCTTGAAGAAGATGCGGGCAAGCTTGTACATCCCACCTCAGACGGACGCCTTACAGGAGCCTCTTATTCACTCGTTGACTATAACCGCGGAGGAATGCCGCTTTCCGAGATCGTTTCGGAACCCGACATGAATTCATCAGAAGAGGCAATAGCGTACATAACACGGATAAGACAGCTGGCAAGGTATCTGGATGTATCAGACGGAGAGATGGAGTCAGGTTCACTAAGGGTCGACGTAAATGTCTCGCTCAGCAAACCGGACGGCAGCCTTGGTACAAGAGTGGAAATTAAAAACGTAAACTCACTCAGATCCATAGAGCGGGCACTGGAATATGAGATAGCACGCCAGAACAAAGTCCTTGACGAAGGCGGACGTCTTGTGCAGGAGACGCGGCTCTGGGACGATGTCGCTGGTGTGACAAGGTCGATGAGGAGCAAGGAGGGGGAGAGGGACTACAGGTACTATGTGGAGATGGACCTGGCCCCGATATCAGCAGATCCTGAATATGTGCAGAAGATAAGGGAGAGCCTTCCTGAGATGCCATGGGAGAAACTTGACAGGTTCATAAGGGAATATTCCGTATCTCTGGAAGAAAGCCTGCAGCTGACAGAACAGAAGGAGACCGCGGACTACTTCGAGGCATGTGTATCGGAGGGAGCCCCGCCTTCAAAATGTGCCAACTGGATGCGCATGGAGGTTCAGAGGATATTGCATGACCTTAGCATAGGGATAAACGATTTTCCCGTCCCTGCTTCGGAACTTGGAAAGCTTATAATCAAGGTGGAGAAGAGAGAACTTTCCAACACTCAGGCAAAAGACGTTCTTGCGGTGATGGTTGAAAAAAAGATGTCTCTAAAAGAGGCTATCAGACTTTGCGGAGTCTCAGACGGCAGAATCACAGGTCCTGCCCTTCGGGATGTCATCAGTAAAATCTTCGAAAGCGAACCGGAAGCAGTTGAGACTATTAGGGCAGGAAACGACAAGAAGGGCGCAAAGGTGAAATTCCTCCAGGGGCTTGTAATGAGGGAGACAAGAGGATCTGCCGACCCTGCTGAGGTGGCGTCGCTTGTAAATTCAATGCTGAATTAAAACTAAAAGGGTGAGGATGAGTCTGTCTTCACCCTTTTTTGTACAGTCGGAGATTGACGTAAAGGTGTTTCAAAGGTTATCATCAACGGGTTGTGAAGAAACGGGGCACCATGTAACCATGAGATAGTATATTCAGCTTCATCAGAAGGAGTGAAATAAATGGGGACACGTAAACCTGAGGACATTCGCAGTATTGCTCTAATTTCACACGGAGGAGCAGGAAAGACATCACTTAACGAGGCATTGCTTTATGATGCCGGCCTTATTTCGAGGATGGGGAGGATCGAAGACAAGAACACTGTTTCAGACTTTGATTCTGAAGAACAGAAGCGCGGAATTTCAATAAGCACTTCTCTTGCTACCATCCCATACAAGAATAAAACGATCTATGTGCTGGACACGCCGGGTTTTGCGGATTTTGTGGGCGAACAGCGCTGTGCCATGAGGGTATCCGACGGTGCCGTAGTTCTCGTGAACGCCACAGCAGGCGTCGAAGTACAGACCCAGAGCGTCTGGGCTTTTGCTGAGACATTTGAAACGCCGGCGATCTTCTTCGTAAGCAAACTTGACCGTGAAAATGCTAATTTTGAAACCGCAGTCAAGGATATTCAGGAAAATATATCGGACAGGGCGGTCCCGCTCTACCTGCCAATAGGCAAAGAGCTTGATTTCAAAGGAGTAGTAAACGTACTGACCGGAAAATCATACATGTACAAAGGCGACGGGAGCAAGGATGTCACAGAGGGAGAGATTCCTGCCGATATGGCTGATGCTGTTGCTGCAGCAAGAGAGACGCTTGTGGAAAGAGCAGTGGAAGCTGATGACGAGCTCATGATGCGTTACCTTGACGGAGAAGAGATCTCTCTTGACGAACTCCAGGAAGTACTTCGCAAGGCTGTCTGTGCAAGATCAATATTTCCGATAATTCCGGGATCCTGCACAGGGAACATCGGCGTATATCAGTTCATGGACATGGTCGTGAACTATATGCCGTCACCAAAGGACATGCTTAATCGCGCTGCCCTTAAAGGTGATGAAGTAATAAAGATAGTTCCTGATGAGAAGGGCCCCTTCCTCGGTTTTGTTTTCAAGGTCATGGTCGACCCTTATGTCGGAAAGCTTTCCTTTGTAAAGGTCTTCTCCGGCACCCTTAAAAGCGATCAGACGGTATTCAACGTCACCGAAGGTGAAGAGGAGAGGATCAGCTCCTTCCGTTTCATGAAAGGCAAAGAGAGCGTTGAGGAAAAAGAGATCGTACTTGGTGACATAGTTGCGATCCCGAAGCTTGAAAGCACCACAGCCGGAGATACTTTGGGAACAAAGGGCGAAGTTCTCAAGTTCCGCCCGATACAGTTCCCTCAGCCTGTATACAGCGTAGCAGTACTGCCCAAGAGCCGTGCTGACGAAGATAAGCTCGGCACAGCAATAACAAAGACACTGAAAGAGGACAGGACACTTTCATTCGTAAAGAACCCCGAAACTAACGATGCAGTTCTTTCTGGAATGGGTGACATGCACCTTGATATTATGCTTTCAAAGATCAAAGAACGCTATAAGGTCGACCTTGAGACACGCACCCCAAAGGTCCCTTACAGGGAGACGATAAAGAAGACCGCCCGCGCACAGGGAAAACACAAGAAGCAGTCCGGCGGTCGAGGACAGTACGGTGACGTATGGTTTGAGCTTGCCCCGATCGAAAAGAATGCCGGTATCCAATTCATTGACCGCGTAGTCGGCGGAGTAGTTCCGAAGAACTATATCCCGGCAGCTGAAAAGGGCCTGAGGGAAGCTGCACAGAGAGGTTACCTTGCAGGTTATCCTACCACAGACTTCTCATGCGCGATATATGACGGATCCTACCACGATGTCGACTCTTCTGAGATGGCATTTAAGATCGCAGCTTCGCTGGCCTTCAAAAAAGCAATGGCAGATGCTATGCCTATACTTATGGAGCCGGTTATGAATGTTGTGGTCATGGTGCCGGAAGAGTGTCTGGGAGACGTAATGGGAGACTTCAACAGCCGCCGCGGACGTATAATGGGTATAGACAGCGAGGGAAAACTTCAGGTAGTCAAGGCCCAGTGCCCGCTTTCAGAGATGTTCCGCTACGCGATCATCCTTCGTTCGATGACATCCGGAAGAGGTACCTTCACAATGGAATATTCACATTATGAAGAGGTTCCGGGAGATATTTCAAAGAAAATAATAGAAGCAGCAGAGAAGGATCGCGTAGAAGAGGAAGAGTAGCCTGCCAGTCGGACTTAAGCTCATTAAGCAAGTTTCGCGCGGGATCCATGACGTTTCAAACGCGTCTCAGGATCTCGCGTTTCTTATATTGACTGCAATATTCTTCTCTTCTATTATTTTTTTAAAGCTTGGATCAAAGAAGACAGATCTTAAGGAACAACTGGAGATGTATCATTAATGAAGGTCTCAAAACAAGTCCTGCTGGTATTTCTTGCCTATTACGGCATCAACTGCCTTTCAAACGTCTATTTTGTTTTCGGTCCCTTTTACAGCGCATCGGGAGCATCTCCGAGGGCGGTAGGGCTGTTTCTCAGTATCTTCTACATGGCTATGATAGTCTGCAGGCCGCTTGGCAGCTGGACTATGGAGAGACTTGGGATAAGAAGGGCACTTATAGGGAGTTCCATCATCTCTGCCGCTGCAGCCGCGGGGATAGCCCTGTCTCTTTCAGATCCGGCGATACTTCTTATTTTCAGGGCCATCTCCGGAATAAGCGCAAGTGTTTTTATAGTTGCAACTATTGCATATCAGTCGATGATACTGGACGCGAGGTCGAGAGGTATTGGTTTTGCTCTTTTTACGACCGGTTCTATGCTTCCCATGGCGACGATAGTTCCTCTGTCGGAATTTCTTCTGAAAATGGGACATTCAAATTATTATCTCTGGCTGCCGGTACTCGTCGCTTTTATCTGCCTTGCAATAAGCCTTGGTGTAAGAGACATTTCGGCAGAGACTCAGGAGAAGCCTGTCTGGGGGACTTATAAAAACATGCTTTGCTGTCCCGGGGTGAAGACTCTTTATCTTACAGCTTTCCTCATGTCCCTGGCCGATGGTGCGACACTCTGCGCTGCGGCGCTGGCAGAGGACAGGGGAGTCCCGGTCTCATGGTTCATGATTTCAGTAGCAGTTGCCGCTGTGATCATCAGAACAGCCGGGTTCAGAACGATGGACAATGTTCCCAGGATCCTACTTGCTGCACCTGCAGCGGGACTTATGGGGGTTTCTCTGCTGTGTCTGTCTTTCAGCTCCAGCTGGATCTCTTTTGTTACTTTTGGTCTGGCCTTTGGTTTTGGGATAGGGGCAGGGTTTCCTACGGACCTATCAATAATCGGAGATTTGCTCTCCATTGAATACCACCCTAAAGCGACAGGCTCACTGCTTCTAGCAATAGATCTGGGGTGGGTCATAACGCCTCTTATCTTTGGATTAATATCGCCCCTGCTCGGAGCAAGCGGAGCATTTCGTCTTATAGGTATCCTTGTATTGGTAGGTTCTTCAGCGATGCAGTACTTCTGCTGGATGCCTCTCCGCAGAAGTCTTAAGGAACAGGCGTAAAAAAGACCGGGCCCTCTCGGACCCGGTCTTTTAGTTATGAGCTGATTCTTTACTTACTTTGATTTATTTTCTGTAATGTACTTGTCGATCGCTTCAGCCGCATCTTTTCCGGCTCCCATAGCTAGGATGACCGTAGCCGCTCCTGTAACTATGTCGCCGCCTGCGTAGACTCCGGGGACTGAGGTTGCGCCTGTCTTGGGGTCTGCCTCGATGTATCCCCACTTGTTGAGCTTCATCTCGGGGAAGGTGGAGAGAAGGACTTTGTTTGAACCCTGACCTATGGCTTCGATCGCGCAATCAGCTTCGATGAAGAATTCACTGCCCTCAACGGGAACGGGACGCCTGCGTCCGGAAGCATCCGGCTCTCCAAGCTCCATCCTTATGCATTTTACTCCGCAGAGCTGGCCTTCTCCGTTGTTTACATACTCTGTGGGGTTGGTGAGCCAGTTGAAGACTATGCCTTCTTCTACGGCATGGTGATACTCTTCGATACGGGCAGGGAGCTCTTTGAGAGAGCGCCTGTAAACGATGGTAACTTCATCCGCTCCAAGCCTCTTTGCAGAGCGGGCAGAGTCCATGGCTACGTTTCCTCCGCCAATGACGACGACCTTCTTTGACTTTTTAGTTGGCGTGTCGTATCCAGGGAACTCGTATCCGTGCATGAGGTTGATCCTTGTAAGGTATTCGCTTGCTGAGTAAACACCGTTCAGTGTTGTTCCCGGTACGCCCTGGAAATGGGGAGCTCCCGCACCGACAGCTATGTAACAGGCATCGAACTCTTCCATTATCTCCTGCATTGTTATGTTCTTGCCTACGACTGCGTTGCATTCGATCTTAACTCCCAGATCCTGCATAGCGTCGATCTCCATCTTAACTATGCTCTTCGGAAGACGGAATTCGGGGATACCGTAAATGAGAACTCCACCGGCGGCATGAAGGGCTTCGAATATCGTTACTTCATAGCCTTTCTTCGCAAGGTCGCCTGCTACTGTCAGGCCTGAAGGTCCTGAGCCGACTACTGCTACTCTGCCCTTTGAAGCTGCCTGTGCTTTTTCCGATGCAGTCTTTTCCTGGGTATATTTCCAGTCCGCCACAAGCCGTTCCAGCTTGCCTATCGCAACGGGCTCGAAACCGGGCATCTTGCCTACGGTGCAGCGCTCCTCACACTGTGTTTCCTGAGGACATACACGGCCGCATACCGCTGGAAGGTTGGTGTATTTGTTCATTACCTCAGCTGCTCCGGCCATATCTCCTTCTCTGATGCATTTAATGAAACTCGGGATGTCTATTGCAACAGGGCATCCGGCTACACAGGGCTTTGTTTTGCACTGTAGGCAGCGTGCAGCTTCCTTCATTCCTTCTTCGATCGAGTAGCCAAGGCAGACCTCTTTGAAGTTGCTTCTGCGTACCTCGGGGTCCTGTTCTTTGATGGGGGTCTTCCATTTAGAAAATGTTACTGCCATGACGGTTCACCTACTTCAGCTTCGAATTTATCCATGGAGATCTTTTCTTCGTCCTTGTACTGGCGCAGGCGGCTCATGAACTCATCCCAGTTCACTTTATGCCCGTCAAACTCCGGTCCGTCAACACATGCGAAAAAGATCTTGTTGTCTACTGTAACACGGCAGCATCCGCACATTCCTGTTCCGTCGAGCATCAGCGGGTTGAGCGATACAGTTATAGGAAGGCCCAGCTGAGCCGCGGCTTTTGTGCCGAATTTCATCATTATTGAGGGGCCTATGCACCAGCAGCGGTCAATTTTTTCTCCGCGTTCAACGACCATCTTCATGGCCTCTGTAACAACGCCCTTCATACCCTCAGAACCGTCATCAGTGGTAATGATAAGCTCATCAGAGTATTTTGCGCATTCTTCTTTCATTATTACGAGATCAGAAGTACGTCCGCCCAGTATAGTGATGACTTTGTTTCCTGCGAGCTTGAGTTCTTTGATGATGGGATAGAGAGCGGCAATACCGACTCCACCGCCGACCATCAGGACGGTCCCGAATTTTTCAACTTCGCTCGGAGTGCCGAGGGGACCGGATATATCCTTGATAGAGTCTCCCACATTCAGACATGACATTGCAGCAGTGGTCTTGCCTACTACCTGGAAAATAAGGCGGATAAGCCCCTTCTCCTTGTCATAATCTGCGATAGTAAGGGGTATCCTTTCTCCCTGGTCATCAACGCGAAGAACGACAAACTGGCCTGCCTTCGCATGTTTGGCTATGCGCTCGGCTTCGACCCATATGTCAAATTCTTTGGGTGCAATTTTTTGCTTTGAAACGATCTTGAACATAACGTACCTCCTCTAAAGATTCTTCATAAAACTCTTGTTTGTAAATTTTTAAACATGCGTTGTTAAATCTATCTCAATTTGTGAATAATTGCAACATATAAAAGGGCACAAAACCAAACCACCCAAAAAAGAAAAAAAGCGATAATGGTACAAGGCTGGATAAAAAGATGATACCGAATGAAAAAGACAGTAATAAACCTTTATTATTAATATTATCAGCAAAGTCATCAAAAGAGGAAAAGATATCTTTCGTCAAAAAATAAAACCTGAAATTGGCGTTATAATTAACAGCAGGGACGTTCCCGGCCCACACCAACAACAAGGAGTGATCGTGATGGAAGTAAAAGTATATTCTACCAACACCTGACCGTGGTGCGATAAGGCGAAAGAGTATCTTTCGTCGCTGAATGTTGAGTATGAGGTCAAGACCGTTACAGGAGACAAGGCAGCGGCAATGGAGCTTGTTAAAAAAACAAGGCAGATGGGAGTCCCTGTCATCCAGATCGGTGAAAAATACATAGTAGGCTTCGACCAAACCAAGATCAATGAAACACTTAAAGAAGCAGGTCTGCTGAAATAATTCAAAATAGACCCCAAGGGGAGTGTTTTCATGGATAACCTGTCGATCTGTTTTCATTTTGGGGGAGCCTTAGGTAGGGAAGATATTTCTTTCTCTGATTTCAGAAAAGAGCACGCTGTCCCCTGTGCCGAAGCTGCTGACTGGCTTAGAGAGACCCCTGCAAATACAGATGGCCACGGATGGATGGATCTTCCTGAAATAGATACAGCTGAAATAAAACGAACGGCTGAATGGCTGAAGGGCTATGATTCAATAATACATGTCGGCATCGGAGGTTCGGCGCTGGGCAACCTGATGCTGAATCAGGCTTTGCTGAGCGAATTCCGTAACTCAGATGGAGTTAGCCCAAAATTTTATCTTGCAGACAACCCTGACCCCACAAAGACGCGTGCCATCTGGGAACAGGTAAAAGGGGGAAGCGTAGCCCTTGTAGGCGTAAGCAAATCCGGGGCCACAGCAGAGACCATGTCTCAGTTTCTCTGGTTCAGGAATGAAATGATAAAGCTCAGAGGCAAGGCAGAGGATAACATACTCGTCATAACCGACCCTGAAAAGGGGATATTCCGTTCGTTTGCCCGCAATTCAGGATGCAGGGTCATAGACCTGCCGGCTTCAGTTGGCGGAAGGTATTCTGTTCTGTCTGCTGCAGGACTGGTAAGCGCCTCTGCAGTAGGTATCGATATAGATGCACTTCTGCTGGGTGCAGGGAAGATGAAAAAATATCTTCTTGAAAATGACTCAATAGAGACTAATCCAGCCTGGGTCGATTCATCTTTGCACTTTTACCACGAAAAACAGGGCAGGCCGATGACTGTCATAATGCCATATTCGAGCAGGATGGCTTTTTTTGCTGAATGGTTTGCCCAGCTCTGGGGCGAGAGCCTTGGAAAAAAGGGGATGGGCACGACTCCGGTTAGAGCTGTAGGTGCGATAGACCAGCATTCTCAGGTCCAGCTATACACAGAGGGACCTGACGACAAGCTCTTCACGATCATAAATTTTAAGAAACATGGTGAGAAGGTCAATGTGCCTCCGGTGGACTGCGAAGCGCTGAAGCCTCTTTCATACCTTGACGGTGCAGAAATCGGCAATATGCTCGGGCTTGAAGCCATGAGCACTGCAGCTGCTGTAGCCAAGACAGGACACCCTCTGATATGGATAGAGACAGAGAAGATAGACTGCAAAACCTTAGGTGCCCTGATATTCTATTATGAATATATGACAGCGATGACAGGCAGGATGATGGGGATAGATCCCTTTGATCAGCCGGGTGTGGAACAGGGTAAAAAATACACTTACGGCCTTATGGGACGCAAGGGATTCGAAGAGGATGCGGCAGAAGCAAAAGACTGGTTCAAAAAAATATCGGACGTCTCTCTTGAAATCTAGAATACAAATGAACATGGATGATACCGGACGTCCTTAAATCTTTAAAACAAGAAAAAAGCCCGGAAAATTTTTCCGGGCGAATTTTATTTGATTTAAGCCGATGACATTATTTACTTTAGCGGCAAAGAGAGTTGCAGCTGTCTTCAGTCGGAGAGCTTAAGCCTTATGAACTCTCCCTGAAGATTCCAGCTTTTTTCCTGTATGCTGCTTAATTCTCCCGGCTGTTTCCACGGCAGCATATTAGCAGTGCCAAATGCGTCAATTACTGCAATGAACCGTGAACCGCTGTCATCAATATAAAGATAGACGCCTTCTGGTTGCTGTTTTGCCATATTGCTGCGGCCTCCGTATAATTATCTTTTTTGTCCGCTGTATATGTTACTACATTAAGGCGGTTCAGACCAGTCAGATCTGCCCTTTGGTCTGTCGATCCTTTTTTGGGAGAGGATAAGATGACTCTTATAGTTTTCAGCTGGATTCTCTTTGCTGTCCTTGTTATTTTGCCCGGCATCATAGCTTTCCGCATTGCCCGGGAGAAGAAAAACAGAGGATGAGCGGGGTGTTTTACAGATGTCTCCCCTGATATATTATCTGCTGGCTTTTGGCGCATACACTATCTCAATAATTTTAATGACAGGGCAGTCTTTTGCCTGGAAAGAGACAAGGCTTTCTTTTTATCTCGGAGGGCGAAGATTTTCCGCCTTGCCGACGACTGCGACTTTTTGCGCTACATGGATGAGCCCTCTCTCTCTGGTAGGATACAGCATGTGGCTGTACAGCGACGGGTACGTCGCATTTCTTGCCTCTGTCAATGGATGGATTCTGGGGCTGCTTTTCTTTCCGTTTATCGTTAAAAGGCTGCGTATGAAACGGGTACTTTCCCTTCCTGAGTGGCTGGAGAAAACTTATGGCGACAAGAGGGTCCGGAAACTGGTCGCCCTGACGATGGTATTCCTCTACACACTCTATCTTGTAATACAGTTCAGGGCTTTCGGCATAATAGTCTCCTATATGCTGGACATCCCCTCAGGCTTTGCATCGACCTCGCTCATATATCTTTTCGTGCTCTACACGACCTTTGGAGGCTACATCTCCGTGGTCAGGAGCGACATGCTCAACCTTTTGCTTATTGTGCTTGGCGTGACAGTGGCAGCAGCTTTTGCCCTTCCGTCAGGTTTTTCATTTGCAACTGCCGCAAATGTATTTTTGATGAAAGGCCAGCTTGAAACCGTAAAATCTTTAAGTAACGCTGAGATCTTTTCAGCCTTTGCAATAATGCTTTCGTGGGGTCTTGGAGTAGCCGGAAATCCCCAGTACGCGGTGAGGATACTTGCCAGCCGTACAGAAAAAGATGCATACAAAATGATAGCCGCTTCACCCTTTATCGTAGGATGGATCTATATTTGTGTGACTTTTTTTATTCTGGTCTGCAGATCCTATTATCCTGCTATAGTCAACATCGAGGAGACACTCTCGTTTGCAAGACTAGGTCAGTATCTTCCAGCCTTTGCCAGCACATTTCTGCTTATCGGCGTAATAGCTGCAGCTGTAAGCACAGCTAATTCTCAGCTTTTGCTTGCTGCGTGCTCGCTCTGTTATGATCTTTTCCCCATCAAAATGGAAGAGAATAAAAAAGAGAGCATTGTATATTATGAAGACCGGTTTCTTGTAATAAACAGGATAGCTATAACTGTAATAGCCTCTATTGCGCTCCTTTTGTCCCACGCAGGGCTACCGGGCTATCTGATGCTGGGACGCATAAGCTGGACTCTCGTAGCTATTTGCTTTTTCTTTCCGCTTTTCCTTCCCTCTTGGATAATCAATGATAAATTATTCTTTGTTTTGAGTACTGCGCTTTCAGTTCAATGTTTTTTGGTTTTTGCAGCAGAGATCAGCCCGGAAAATGCAATGCTTGCTGTTCTGATGCTTGAGGCGCTCCTTTTTAAAATGTTCAAATATTCAACTTTTGACAATAGCAGAAAAACACAGAATGATCCCGCGGGAGAGGAAAAAGATGTATAGCAAATACAGCCTTGAAACCCTTATGAAATGGATATTTATGTCCCTTGCCATCTCAATGGTTTCTTTGACACTGGGCGCGAGACTTCACCAGAGTTATGTCGCCAAAAAACACTCAGCGGAAGAATTCGGCAGGGAATTAATGGTTATATCAGAGGAAAGAAAATATTCTCTTCAGAAAGAGATAGTGATGGGACAGCTCGGACCTTTCTGGAGGGAGCCTCTGCCGGATGAAAAGCCGGAGCTCGTTATCAAAAACGGAGATCAGTCGTTAAGTTTCATTCTTGATCCTAAAAATATAATTATTTCTCTCGTTGAAGATGAGCGCTACCTCATCCTTGTCGGCCTGCTCGGTCTTATCGCCGCTGTGGAACTTGCTGTTCTGATATCTTATGTGCTGACAAGGCCCTTAAGGCGTCTTGCCTGGGGATGCAAACAGATCGCGCAGGGAAGCCCTGTGACCATAAGACATAACGCACTAAGTCCTTACGAGTTCCACGAGCTGACAGACAGCTTTAATGATATGGCCAAACAGCTGGAAAGATGGAAAGAGGTACAGAGACAGGTAAGCAGGATGGACAGGCTGGCGGCTCTGGGAGAGATGCTCTCCGGATTATCTCACGAGATAAGGAATCCCCTTGCAAGCATCAGGATCCAGCTGGACCTTTTGAGGATGGAATTGGAATCGATCCCAGATGATACAGGATCTTCAATCGGCATCGGCCTTTCAGATGCTAAAGAATATATTGCGATACTTGATCATGAAATAGACAGGCTTAACAGGATAGTGACCCAGCTTCTCTCCTTTGTAAGGCCCAAGCAGCCTATGATGGCAAAGGTGCGACTGGACGATATCCTTCCATGGTGCGTATCGATGTTAAAGCCTCAGGCGGACAAGCAGGACATAGAGCTTGTCACTCAAAAACAGGACAGCGGTGTGAACGTGCTGGCTGATAACGAGATGCTCCAGCATGTTATCATGAATCTTTCGCTCAACGCTATCCAGTCAATGTCCGCATCAGGGTCGGACAGAGAGAAGGTGCTTTCGATAGTGACCGGTTATTCTGGAACCGACCATGGGATAAAAACGATGGGGCTTATCAGGGTAAGTGACACAGGGCCTGGGATACCTGCCGAGATACAGCACAGGATTTTCGATCCGTTCTTTACTACCAGGCAGGACGGGACCGGGCTGGGACTCAGCATAGTGCAAAGGATAGTAGACGGACTGGGAGGCACTCTTTCAATGGATACTTCTTCAGGGGGCACGAATTTTAACATATTCATACCCCTTGCCCCCCTTGCCGAGGGTGACCGGTACGACGTTGATCTTGAACCAATGGAGGTGTCAGCAAATGAATATATGGATAGTTGACGATGAGGTCAACCTTGCAAACGGGCTGAAAAGAGCTTTTGAAAAGAGCGGCTACAGCGCTAAAACGGTAAAAACGATATCAGAACTCCATCAGCTTCTTGGAGCTGAAATACCTGCGCTCATATTTCTGGATCAGCGTCTGCCTGATGGAAACGGAATAGACGTCCTGCCTGCAATTCTTAAACAGTACCCCAGATGCAAGGTCATCCTCATGACGGCCTTTGGTGATTCGAGACTGGTCGTGAGGGCCATACAGGAGGGGGCATACAACTACCTGGACAAGCCTTTCCCTCTTGACGCGGCGAAAAATATGGTAGAAAAGGCTATTGAATCGATAAGATTCAGGAATCAGGCAGAATTTCTCCTCTCAGAAGGTCCCAACCAGCTGCTTGGAACTTCAAATGAAATGCACAAGGTCAGAGATACGATCATGAAGATCGCCCGGCATCAGAATATTACAGTTCTCCTGCAGGGTGAAAGCGGAACCGGCAAAGAGGTAGCGGCAAGAATGATCCATCATGCGTCGAACTGCAAGGGTGATTTTGTTGCGCTGAACTGCTCTGCTATCCCTGAATCGTTGCTTGAATCGGAACTGTTCGGCTATCATAAAGGTGCATACACAGGCGCTGACACGGATAAGCAGGGCCTGATAGAAATTGCAGACAAGGGGACACTTTTCCTGGACGAGATCGGAGACATGCCTCTCAGTCTACAGAGCAAGCTTTTCAGGTTCCTTGATCAAAGATCCTTCCGGCCGCTGGGAAGCACCAAAGAAAAGAATGTCAGTCTTAATCTTATTTGCGCTACCTGTATAGACATTGAGAAACATGTCAGGGAAGAGAAGTTCAGAAAAGACCTTTTCTTCAGGATCTCAGTCATACCGATAACGATACCTCCGCTCAGGGAGAGAGATAAGGATGTGCTTGAACTTGCTTCTTTTTATCTTGCAGAATTTTCAAAAAGACTGGGAAAGGGGGCAAACGTCTTCACAGACGATGTAAAGGATGTGTTCCTGACCTATTGGTGGCCCGGCAACGTACGAGAACTGCGTAATTTGATCGAAAGGATACTGATCCTGAAGGATAACTCGGACAATATAGTTCGGCTTGCAGATCTCCCTGCAGAAATGCTTGAAATACAGCAGCAAAGCATGATCGGAGTTTCTGCGGGTCACTTGAGCGGCGAATCACTTCCGCACACTATGGACAGGATCGAACGGGAAATGATAGTATCTGCACTTGCCAAATGTATGGGAAGCCGTACTCAGACGGCAACGGAACTCGGCATTTCAAGGTTTTCACTCTTGAGAAGGATGCAGAGACACGGACTTGAATGATCATCAGCTGATCCAGCGACAAAAACTCAAAATTAAAAACAGGCTCGATCCAAAAGTCCTGCTGGGATCAAACCTCCTTTTTGTGCCGTTGGAAGAACTGACGGAAGAGTGCAGTAATATCCTAGGAGACAATCCTTTTTTTCATTTTGTACCACCCGGATGGCAGAGCAGCGCAGTTGACATAGATACTTTAGATTCTGATTCGATCCCTGCGCCCAAAAACATTGAGGAGCATCTGTCACTGCAAATAGCAACCTGTCCGAACGTTGATGATCTTCCACCTCCATATTCATCAGCCGAATTCTGGTGCTCTTTCCTAAACGATAAAGGATATTTAAACACTTCTGCTGAAAGCATAGCCCAAAGGATAGGAGTGTGCTCAGATAAAGCGCTTGAATACATAAAAAGCCTGCAGGGATACGTCGATCCGCCCGGTCTTTTTGCTTCAGACCTAAGGGAATGCCTGCTCATACAGCTTGAAAGAGGGGGTCTTAAAGAGAGCCTTTCATGGTCAATACTGACGGACGGCTATGAACATCTGACGGAGGGTCGACTTTCTGACCTTTCAAGAAAAATGTGCTGCGACAAAAGAGCTATAGAAGAAGCGTTGGATATGATTCGAAAGCTTGACCCCTCTCCTGGATCAAATTTCTCAACTGTCTCTGCTGCCTGCCCCGAAATAGAATTTGTGATAAGAAATGGGACCCCTGTTCCAAAATTACTGAGGGAGAACCTACCATCAATAAAGAGCAATCTGGGCGAGATGCCCATGACTCTTAATGAGCTTCTTGAAGAAAAATGGATATCTCCCTTATGGTCCAAAACAAAATTTACGCTTATAAGGCTGGGAATGAGGTACAGGACTCTGCTCAGAATAGCTATTCTGATATCTGAGATCCAGTCAGATTTTCTGAAAGGCGAAAAAGATACCGTCTCCCCCCTGACTTACGGATATGCTGCAAGAAGGCTGGAACTAAGCGCTTCAACTGTCTGCCGTTCGATCGGCAATACCTGGTGCCGCGCTTTTAACAGGACGATCAGGATGAAGACGTTTTTTTCCAGGGGACTATCATCGAGGCCGGATATCAGCGTGAAGGAACTAAGGTCAATGATCATAGACCTTAACAAAAAGGGAAAAAACGACCGTATGATAGGTGACATTATTTCTATGCCGACCAGAACAGTTGCCTGGCACAGAAAAAAAATGGGGCTGCCCCGGGCAGCAAATAGTTAAAGATGCACAATATTAAGAAATGTGCGAATTCTTTAATGATGTGCGAGAAACGCACACTTAAAGATCTGTTTTAAGCAAAACACAAAAATTACCCCGTAAAACAACTTTCCTTTCAAAGTAAAATGAGATGACTTTCTTAAAAAAATGATCCGTTGTAATGGATATTATGTTTATCTGACTTTTCTGCTCTTCAAATTTAGTTATTTGTCATTTTGGCAACTTTATTGCATGTAATAAAGCAGGCGTTATTGCTTAATTAATTTTGGAGGTGCTGAATTATGGCAGAAAAGAAAAAGGATCCTGGATCAGCAGCAAGTGTTCTTATCGGTGCAGCATTTTTGATGGCAACTTCGGCTATCGGACCGGGGTTCCTGACACAGACAGCTGTCTTTACAGATAAGCTGAAAGCGGCCTTTGCTTTTGCAATTTTAGTTTCAATCCTTATCGATATCGTAGTGCAAATGAATATCTGGCGCATTCTCGGTGTTTCAGGCAAGCGCGCGCAGGATGTTGCCAACGAGGTACTCCCCGGACTGGGCTATTTCCTCGCTTTTCTTGTTGCATTGGGCGGACTTGTCTTTAACATAGGCAACGTCGGTGGCGCAGCAATGGGACTCAACGTAATGCTCGGGGTGCCATTTGTACCGGGAGCGATAGTTAGCGCCGGGATCGCCATAGCCCTATTCCTAAACAAAGAGATGGGAAAGGCGATGGACAATTTTACAAAGATACTTGGAGTAACAATGATCGCAATGGTCCTTTTCATGGTTTTCAAGACACAGCCCCCGGTGGCATTGGCTCTTAAGGAGACAGTAATGCCTTCAAAGATCGACTGGATGACCATCCTTACTCTGGTAGGCGGTACAGTCGGTGGATATATTACATTTGCAGGTGCTCACCGCATAATTGACGCAGGTATAACTGGAATGGAAAATCTTCCCAAGATATCCTCCGGTTCTGTCAAGGCGATCACCATCACAGGCATTATGAGATACCTTCTCTTCCTGGCAATATTGGGTGTTGTTGCGACCGGAGCAGTTCTTGATCCTAAAAATCCTCCGGCATCAGCCTTCCTCATCGGAGCAGGACAGATCGGTTACCGTATATTCGGCCTGATACTCTGGTGTGCTGCCATCACTTCTGTGGTTGGCGCGTCCTACACATCAATATCCTTCCTCAGAACACTTTTTGGAAAGATCGAGCAGTATGCGCGCTATTGGATAATCGGATTCATCTGTGTTTCAACGGCTATTTTCTCAACACTGGGGAGTCCGGTACCCCTTCTGATAGTGGCAGGATCGCTGAACGGGCTGATCCTCCCTGTCTCTCTTGGAGTCATGCTGCTTGCGGCTTTCAATAAGAAGATCGTCGGAGCTGATTATCATCATCCGAAAGTCCTTGCGGTATTGGGATGGATCATGGTCGTATTTACGGCATGGATGGGCTTTAAATCATTGACCGGAATTGCCAAACTTTTTTCATAGGGATGTACAATTACATGGGAGAATTTAAATTCTCCCATGTAATTGTCAGCAAGGAGTGATATCAATGTCGTTGTACATCAAGGATCCAAAGTATCTTACAGCAGGGGAGTCCTGCGTTGTTGTCGAATTTGCCGATGAGATCGACCGCGGCGCCAATGATGCTGTGATGAATCTCAAAAAACATCTTCTTACACAGAAGGATATCCCTATAGTCGAGTGCCTGCCGACATACCGGTCATTGGCTGTCTATTTTGATCCGACAGTTGTCAGCGCAGATGAGGTAGTCAATGCGGCTAAGTCAGCTCCGGAATTTGACGGTGAAGATGGTCAGGCCTTATTTGCCGAGATATCTATTCCGGTCTGCTACGGGGGAGAATACGGGCCGGACATAGCTAACGTTGCAGAACATGCGGGGATAACGGAAGAAGAGGTAATAAAAAGACACAGCTCCAAGTCATGCCATTGCTACATGATAGGCTTCATGCCGGGCTTCGCTTATCTTGGCGGCATGGACGAGAGCATAGCGACACCCAGGCTGACCAACCCGCGTACAGTGATAAATGGCGGAAGTGTCGGGATAGCAGGAAAACAGACAGGGATATACCCGATAGACAGCCCGGGAGGATGGCAGCTTATCGGCCGGACTCCGCTGCGGCTGTTCACGCCTGAAGCTTCCCGCCCCACGCTGATCGAAGCAGGTTATGAAGTGCGCTTTGTTCCTGTTACTGAAGAAGAATATAAGAAAATTGAGGCCGAAGTGGCTGCGGGGACTTACCAACCCCTCATAACGGAGGCGAAATGACAATGGAACTGATCATTAAAAAAGCAGGAATGCTCACATCCGTGCAGGACCTGGGACGATGGGGATACCAGTCAAGCGGTGTCCCTGTGGCAGGGGCGATGGACCTTCCTGCCCTCAGGCTTGGAAATGCGATGCTTGGTAATCCGGAAGGCTCTGCCGCCCTTGAAGTGACTCTCCTTGGACCTGAAATTGAGGTAAAGGGATCCGGTGCAGCGGTCTTTGCAGGAGCTGACTTAGGGTTCAGCGTAAACGGCAAGGCAGTCGGCTCATGGCGGGCTGTTGTACTGAACGATGGAGATGTGATAACTTTTAAGGGACCGAAAGGGAAGGGCTGCAGAGGAAACCTCTGTTTTGCCGGCGGTGTTTATATCCCGCCCGTCATGAACAGCTGTTCAACGTATATACGCGCAAAGATCGGCGGAGTTGAGGGACGCGCTCTTAAAATCGGAGACGTTATTAAGATCGGGGAACCGGCGGCACTATGGAAGAAACTTGAAGGATTTTGTCTGCCTGAAGATCTGGACCCGGCACAGGATGCAAATGCTCCGCTTGCAATAATAACAGGACTCCAGGAAGATGCCTTCACTGAAGAAGGAAAGAAACTCCTTTTCGAATCTGAGTACACGATCACAGCTGAATCAGACAGGATGGGCTGCCGTCTGGAAGGTGCAAAGATCGAACACACCGAAAAGGGAGCGGACATCGTATCCGATGCAATACCGCTGGGAGCTGTGCAGATCCCCGGTCACGGAATGCCGATAATAATGCTTGCAGACCGTCAGACTACAGGCGGCTACACAAAGATCGGAGTACTTACGCCCCTTTCGATGGAGGCGCTTGTTCAGAAGATGCCGGGATCCAAGGTGCGTTTTCGCAGGGCCGATGTCTCTGAGGGTGTTGCAGAACAGATGAGGATAAAGGAAGCAGTGAGAAGGGCAAAAGAGCTTCGTCTTTCACATGTTTCCCGTACGCACAGTGAAGCTCCAAAACCTCTTTCCGACCACTTTGCACTGACTGTGGAAGGAAAGAGATACGAAATAACCTGTGAAGAGATTTAGAGACAAGGAGTGACCGGATATGTATAAAGTAGACCTGAACAGTGACATAGGAGAGAGTTTTGGCGCATATAAGATGGGTGATGATGCAGCCGTTATGGATGCCGTAACATCGGCAAACGTTGCGTGCGCATTCCATGCGGGCGATCCGCTCGTTATGAAAAAAACCATTAAAAATTGTGCCGAAAAGGGGGTGGCAGTTGGCGCTCATCCCGGATATCCCGACCTGGTAGGCTTTGGGCGCAGGAACATGAAGTGTACTCCCGAAGAGGAATATGCGGACTGCCTCTATCAGATAGGAGCCCTCAGCGCTTTCTGCTGTGCAAACGGCTTATGTCTTCAGCACGTCAAACCCCACGGAGCAATGTACAATCAGGCGGCAAAAGATCCTGAGCTTGCAAGGTCGATAGCTCAGGCAGTAAAGGATTCAGGAAAAGACGTAATACTCATGGGGCTTGCTAACTCTGAATTTGAAAAAGCTGCTAAAGAAATGGGTGTCCCGTTTGCCGCGGAGGCATTTGCAGACAGGGGATACATGGCCGATGGCTCCCTGGTGCCGCGTTCACAGCCCGGGGCGATCATACATGATGTTGAGGCCGCTGCAAAACGGGTCGTTAGAATGGTTACGGAAGGGACAGTTGAGGCTGTTGACGGAACTGTAATAAACTTCCGTCCGCATTCGATATGCATGCACGGAGACACGCCCGAGGCAGTTGAGATGGCAAAGGCTGTCCGTTCGGCGCTTCAGGCTGCCGGCGTAAAAGTTACAAATTTGAAGGAGGTCGTTCTGGGATGACATTGCCGTTTGACATTTCTCCATTTCGCCACGCATCACCGAAAGAGATGAGGGAACTCATCAGAAAGGGAGAGTGGACACACCCGACATCGGGTCTGTGCCTTTCTCATGTACAGGCCAACATGATAGTCCTTCCAAAGGACTGGGCATATGATTTTCTTGTTTTTGCGCAGCGCAACCCCAAGCCATGCCCCATACTTGACGTGACAGAGCCGGGAGATGGCGAAGCAAAGCTTATAGCGCCTGGATCTGATGTCAGGACAGACATTCCCAGATACCGCGTTTGGGAAGACGGCGTACTCAAAGATGAACCTACCGATGTACTGAAGTACTGGAAAGATGATCTTGTAGCATTTCTCCTGGGATGTTCATTCTCATTCGAGGGCGCCCTCCTGGAGGCAGGCATCCCTATCCGCCACATAGATTGCGGCTGTAATGTTCCGATGTATATAACAAACAGGCAGTGCAACCCTGCCGGACGTCTCAGCGGACCAATGGTAGTCAGCATGAGACCCATCAAGCATGCACAGGTGGTCAGGGCCTCCCTCTGCACGGGGCGTTTCCCTGCAGTACACGGGGCTCCCGTACATATCGGAGATCCGGCAGCTTTAGGTATCAAGGATATAAACAGACCGGAATTTGGAGACCCAGTGGAAATAAGAGAAGGTGAAGTCCCTGTCTTCTGGGCATGCGGAGTAACTCCCCAGGCTGTGGTAATGAACAGCAAACCGCCTTTTGCGATAACACATGCTCCGGGACACATGTTCATAGCAGACCCAAAGGATTCCGATTACTCAACATTCTAGTTCGTAAAAACATACGAACGGACTGCCAGACCAATTTGTTTCAAAGGACTAAAAATCAGACGGCCGCTTATACGCAGCCGTCTATTTATTGTTCTGAACTTATGATGTGAGCGAGGTTTTTATCCCGGCATTCGTGGAATTTGTCCCGCCAGTCATAGGACCAGTGGAGGAGTCCCTGTTTTTGTCTGAGCCTTGGCTGCCAGGGGTTTTTGTGTATCTGAGCGGAATGCCGCGTACAAAACTGCCGCCAGCGCTTTATCTGGATCTCGTCCTCACCGAGTCGTCTCCCAAGGTAATAGTTGCAGTACCACTGGAACCAGCCAAGCTTGTCCGTCATGATCCACCCTTTTTTCTGCCATTCTGAAAGTGACATGCCCGATGAGACTTTGAAAAAATTCACAGAGACATCCGGCTTGTTGCCTTTGGGCAGCACTTTGTCGCCTGTAAACCAATCAAAGGGCAGAGTATCCCTGACACTGTTGAGATATGTTCCTCCAAAGACCCCCATATCAAGCATCTCCTTTGGAGTGTATGCGGGATAAAACCGCGGATCCCATAGGGAGCCGTTTATAAGGAGCTTCTTAGTCTCATGGAATATTTCCCCCTTGGCTTCCTCATCACCTTTGATCATGCTGAGATCCAAAATCAGAGAGCCTTTCGTGGTGATGATTTCTCTTCGAGGGCTGACAGAACTTTCTGAGGGTCACTTACCTTACTCAAAAATATCATTGAAGCGATTACGTACGGCTTGAAGCTTGCCTGTTTGAAGAGAGGCACGCGGTATCTGTCAAATACAGAAGCGGCCACCTCTCCTGCTTCGCAGCTGACACCCGAGATGTCTGCAGGCAGGCAGTGCAGGTAAAGGGCGTTTCCGTCCTTCGTCATTTTCATCATATCTTCGGTGCATTCCCAGTCCTTGTGGAGAGCGTTCTGAGCAAGGAGTTCCTTCTCAAGAGCCCTGATCCCGTCATGGTCGCCCGCTCCGTAAAGATCTGTTCTCTTCTGCATAGCCTTGAAAGGAGCCCAGCTTTTGGGGTAGACAAAATCTGCTCCCTCAAATGCCTCTTTCATGCTGTTGGTCTTTGTGAACTTGCCGCCTGATACCCTTGCGTTTTCCTTTGCGATATCCTCGACTTCAGACATGATCTCATAGCCTTTCGGGTGGGCAAGTGCAACTTCCATGCCCATCCTTGTCATCAGCCCCACTACGCCCTGGGGGACAGAGAGAGGTTTGCCGTAGGAGGGGGAGTATGCCCATGTCATCGCGACCTTTTTGCCTTTAAGCTTTTCAATGCCGCCTGACTCATGGATCATATGGAGCATGTCAGCCATTGCCTGCGTGGGATGGTCTATATCGCACTGGAGGTTAACAAGAGTCGGTCTCTGTTCGAGTATGCCGTCCCTGTATCCCTCTTTGACAGCATCTACGACCTGGTGCATATATGTATTGCCTTTTCCTATGTACATGTCGTCCCTTATCCCGATCACATCGGCCATGAATGAGATCATGTTGGAAGTCTCCCGTATCGTCTCGCCGTGCGCTATCTGTGACTTGCCCTCATCAAGATCCTGGACTTCCAGTCCAAGCATGTTGCATGCTGAGGCGAAGCTGAAGCGGGTCCTTGTGGAGTTGTCGCGGAAAAGAGATATTCCAAGGCCGCTGTCAAAAACTTTAGGTGAGATGTTGTTTTCTCTGAGGCACCTGAGAGCGTCTGCCACTGTGAAAACAGCATCGAGTTCATCCCTGCTCTTCTCCCATGTAAGGAAGAAATCATTTTCATACATATCTGAAAAATTCAGTTCGTTCAGTTTTTTAACAAAGGGATCCATTCTCATGTTGTCGATTCCTCCATTGTCATCTTCTGATCACTATCGGTCACTTATTGTTATCGCAGTAGAGTGTCGGCAGTGCGGCATAGACGGCGGCGCACTTTACGAGATCAGCCTTCCATGTGATCTCGTTGGGTGCATGGGCCTGTGCCTCTTTTCCGGGTCCGAATCCGATGCAGGGTATCCCAAAACGGCCCATGACAGAGACTCCGTTTGTTGAAAAGGTCCACTTGTCTACAACAGGCTCACCGTACATCCCCATATATGATCCGACCATTGCCTTCGTCGCAGGGTGGTCTTCCGGAATCACCCATGTGGGGAAATAGCACTCAGTGGGATATGTAAGCTCTGTCCAGCTAGGTCTCTCATATTTGTACATCGATACTGCCGCATTGAATTTTTTTACTGTTGGAAGGGCACTAATCTCTTCCAGTGCCATCTCCCATGTCTCTCCGTTAGTCAGCCTGCGGTCGATAGATATCGCGGCCATGTCTGCAACAGCGCAGCGTGAGGGGGAGTTGTAGAATATTTCTGATACTGCAAGCGTCCCCTTGCCAAGGAACGGATCAAAGTGCAGCCTATCGTTCAGTGCCTGCACTTCCTTTATGATGTCAGCCATCTTGTAAATGGCGTTGTCGCCTCTCTCCGGTGCCGATCCGTGACAGGATACTCCCTTGACCTCGACCCTTATCTCCATCCGTCCGCGCTGCCCGCGGTAGATGTTTCCGTCGGTGGGTTCTGTTATGACAACGAATTCAGGCCTGATGCCGTCCACGTTGAATATATACTGCCAGCAGAGTCCGTCACAGTCTTCTTCCTGAACAGTGCCTGTAACGAGGACCCTGTATTTGTCGGAGAGCAGGCCAAGGTCCTTCATGATCTTAGCTCCATATACAGAAGATACTATCCCGCCAAGCTGGTCCGAAGCGCCCCTGCCGCCTATCTCTGTCTCGTTTTCATATCCCCTGTAAGGATCAAATTTCCAGTTTGAGAGTTCTCCGAGCCCGACGGTATCAATGTGAGCGTCGTATGCGATCAGGGTCTTCCCCGAGCCCATGTATCCGAGAATGTTTCCCATCCCGTCGATAGTTACCTCATCAAACCCCAGATCATTCATCTCTTTTTCGATCCGTTTTATCACACACTCTTCCCCGCAGCTTTCACCCGGAATAGCGATAAGGTCGCGAAGAAACTTTGTCATATCTTTTTCATAGCCCTCTGCTGCTTTTTTAATGGCATCAAAATCCATGGATGTACCCCTCCGATGTGGTCATATAAGCTGCTCAAGGGTGAAAAATACCCTATTGTCACCAATTCAATATAACACAGCCGTATTCTTAGTCAACTGTCTTTACGACAGCGAAGCGATCGTAAAGCTGCCGGAAGACCGCCGGCGGGAATCAGTTGCAAATCAATGGGGAAGCTGCCAGGGAGGAACTTCTGGCGGGAATCATTAGGTAACCAATTGCAAATCGGTAGTTAATGTCTGAGAATAGTATCCACAGTCTCTTAGGCAAGGGTTTTAGCTCGTGCCGATTGTTTTGACTTTGTAAATGCAAAACTTAGAATTAAAACCTGTAGATCCAGGCTCATGCACATACCGGGACTACGGAGAGAGACCATGTTATCAGGGACTAAACAACTGATTTGCAACAGACTCCCAACCGATTACCAATCGACTCCCGTTTTTCGTATCGCTTGCCAGTCTTTACCAACTGATTCGCAATCGACTCCCAATTGACTCCCGCAGGACTTTAGTCCTGCTCATTCTCCATATATAATATTAGAACATTTCTGTTGTACAGAAAGTCGAAGGGGGTCATGAAATGAGCGATCGAATGAGACCTATTTCCTTTGGAAAACTGATGGAGTGGATACTCTCTGAAAAAGAACGCACCGGGAGCATCTTCGGTGTCAGTTCTATTTACAGGCATAAAGGCGGAGCTTTTCACTTTCTTGGAGAAAAACTCGAAACTCCCTTCGGGCCTGCCGCCGGACCGCATACACAGCTGGCGCAGAATCTCATTTCCGCCTACGCTGCGGGGGCACGTTTCTTTGAACTAAAGACTGTCCAGACTCTGGACGGCGAGGACCTTCCAGTATCAAAGCCCTGTATAGACGCCAGAGACGAATGTTACAACGTCGAATGGTCTACAGAACTGACAGTAGGGAATGCTTATGACGAGTACGTAAAGGCCTGGTTCGCCATCAAGCTGATCTCTGAGGAGTTCCAACTGGGGGCTCCTGATGGCTTTGTCTTCAACATGAGCGTGGGCTATGACCTTCAGGGAATAAAATCTGAAAAGATAGACAGGTTCATAGAGGGACTGAAGGATGCCTCGGGGTTCCCGATATGGGATGAATGCAGGAAATGGGCTTTTGCAAACATCCCTGATTTTTCAAATATCGATGTGGGATATATAGACAGGATATCTCCAAATATCTGCAGGTCTATAACATTATCGACACTGCACGGGTGCCCGCCCGAAGAGATAGAACGGATAGCGTCATACCTTATAAAAGAAAAACATCTTAATACCTATGTCAAGATCAATCCGACCATCCTCGTGTACAAGCTTGCAAGGGAGACCATGGACTCAATAGGGTTCGGATACGTTTCCTTCGGCGACCGCCATTTCAAAGAAGATCTTCAGCTCAAAGACGCAGTACCGATGATAAAACGCCTTCAGGCTGCGGCAGAGAATGCCGGGCTTTCATTTGGAGTAAAGCTGACAAACACTCTCCCGGTAGATAACCCGGGAGACATCATGTCCGGTGAAGAAATGTACATGTCCGGCAGATCCCTTTTTCCTCTGACAGCCAGGACTGCCCGTCTTTTGACAAAGGAATTTGACGGGAAGCTGCGCATTTCCTGGTCCGGAGGGGCAGATAACACAAATATATCTGATCTTTTCAACGCCGGCATCTGGCCCATAACAATGGCTACGACACTTTTGAAACCCGGCGGTTACAACAGGCTCAGGCAGATAGCCGAAACTTTTGCCGGAATGGAAAAGACAGGAGACAAAGGCGTCGATCCTGATCTCCTTGACAGCCTTATCCAAAAGTCTGAAGCGGATGAATGGTACAGGAAGCCTATCAAACACCGGGACATTTTTGCCAAAGAAGATAAATTGCCCCTGACTGACTGCTTTGTCGCGCCATGTACAGAAGGATGTCCTATCCATCAGGACGTGCCGGAATACATCTCCCTTGTCGGTGAGAAAAAGTACGGCGAAGCACTGGAAGTGATACTGGACAAAAACCCGCTTCCATTCATTACAGGAATGATCTGCACGCACAGGTGCATGGCATCCTGCACGAGAAACCACTATGAAGAGTCAGTAGCTATCAGGGACGTTAAGCTCAAGGCAGCCGAAGAGGGTTTTAAAACGGTCATAGATAAAGTCGTACCGGCCAGGCAAATAACAGGAGCAAAGGCAGCGGTGGTAGGCGGAGGACCGGCAGGTCTTGCCGCAGCGTATTTCCTTCAAAGATACGGTATCGGCACCACGATATTTGAACGGGAAAAAGAGCCGGGAGGAGTAGTACGGCATGTGATCCCCGACTTCAGGATAGACAAGAGCGCCATCGAACGGGACATTGAGATCGTAAAGAATACCGGTGCTGAATTTATCCTGGGGACAAAGGTCTCTTCTGTAGAGGAACTCAGGGAAAAGGGCTACAAATACATTGTAATTGCCGCAGGAGCATGGAAGCATGGGGAGCTTGACATAAAAAGTTGCAAAAAGGTCAATGCACTTGATTTCCTTGCCTCGTATAAAAAAGATGAGAAAAAAATACATCTAGGCAGGAATGTGGCCGTTATCGGCGGAGGCAATACGGCAATGGACGCCGCCCGCGCAGCCAAGAGGCTCAAGGGCGTCAAAAAGGTAAGCATAGTATACCGGCGGACAGCCATGTTCATGCCGGCAGAAGAAGAGGAACTCAGACTGGCAATGGAAGACGGTGTGATCTTCAGGGAGCTGCTTCAGCCGATCTCGCACAAAGAGGGAAAACTCCTCTGTTCGGTGATGACCCTGGGTGAGCGAGACGCCTCCGGACGCAGGTCACCGGTGCCTACCCTGGAGACGGTTATGATCCCGGCTGATACTCTTATAGAGGCTGTGGGAGAAAACGTCGATTCGGATTTCTTTTGTGACAGTAATATATTTGTGGACCACAAGGGCCGGGCAGTAACGTGCAGAAAAAGTTATGAGACAAACATCAGGGGCGTTTACGTTGCAGGCGATGCAAGATGCGGCCCAAAAACAGTGGTCGAAGCCATAGCGGATGCCAGGCGTGTCGCAGATGATATCGCATTTAAGGAAGGGCTGTGCAAAAGGAATGATCCTGAAAAAAATAAGCGCGACACTGATCGTCTTCGCTTAAAAAAGGGTAAGCTTATCTTTTGTGGGTCTCCTGAAAAAGAATCTGAACGATGCCTTGAATGCGGAGTTCTCTGTGAGAACTGTGTAGACGTCTGTCCGAACAGAGCCAACATCTCTGTTCACGCAGAGGGGGCATCCTCACCTCAGATAATCCACATAGATGATCTTTGCAACGAGTGCGGCAACTGTTCCGCATTCTGCCCGTGGACAGGATCGCCATACAAAGACAAGTTCACATACTTCTCAAGGGAAAAGGATCTGAACGAAAGCAAAAACAGCGGTTTTTTTGACATGGGAAAAGGCAGATTCAAGGTCAGGCTGGAAGGGAAAGTTTTTACTTCTTCTCTTGATCCTGCAGATAAAAAGCTGCCAAAAGAAATTGCAGAGATGATCAAAGCAGCTCGGAAAAGTATTCCGATCTGAGGGGGATTGCCGATGTATCAACTTAATGTTAACGGAAAGATCCAAATATCTGAAACAAACAAAAAACTTATAGATTTTCTGAGGGAGGATCTTTGTCTGACATCTGTAAAGAACGGGTGTAAAGAGGGAGCCTGCGGAACATGCATGGTCCTGATCGACGGAAGGGCATGCAAAGCCTGTGTGCAGGAGCTGAAAAATATCAGCGGAAAAAATATTCTCACTGTTGAAGGGCTTAGTCAAAGGGAAAAAGACGTCTATTCATATTCATTCTCGGTCTCCGGAGCGGTGCAGTGCGGATTCTGCATCCCTGGAATGGTGATAAGCGCCAAGGCCCTTATCGACAAAGCCCCTGACCCGACTATCAAAGAGGTAAAAGAGGCTATAAAAAATAATATATGCCGGTGCACCGGATACAAGAAGATAGAAGGGGCGATCCTGCTCGCAGCCAAAATGTTCAGGGAGAATATCCCGGTGTCCGGAGAACACTACACGGGGGCAGTCGGAGAAAATATTCCGCGCACAGATGCAGTATCCAAAGTATTAGGAACTGCCCAATATGCTGCTGATATCAAAATTGACGGGATGATATACGGTTCAGCTGTCAGGACAGAATATCCGAGAGCGGTCATCAGATCGATAGATATCTCTGAAGCCCTAAAACTTAACGGAGTCGTTGGGATATTTACGGCAGAGGACGTTCCGGGCAAGAAAAAAATAGGGCATCTTGTGAAGGACTGGGATGTAATGATCCCGGTCGGAGGGTGCACCAGATATGTTGGCGACGCTCTTGCGCTTGTTGCTGCGGAGACGCCTGAGATCATGGAGGAAGCAAAAAAACTGATAAGGGTCGAATATGAGGTCTTGAAGCCGGTAACGTCACCGGCCGAAGCACTTGCTGAGGGAACTCCCCTCATACATGAAAACGGAAACATCATGTCGCGCGTTGACCTTAAGAGGGGCAATGCGGACGACGTCATCAAAAATTCAAAGCACGTCGTTACAAACCATTACTCCCTGCCATTTACAGAACATGCATTTCTTGAACCTGAGACTGCCGTGGCATTGATGGAAGATGACGGGGTAGTGAGGATATATTCCGCTGACCAGGGAGTCTACCAGACCATGAGGGAGTGCGCTGAAGCCCTGGGACTGCCGCATGAAAAGGTGAGAGTGACTGCGGCGATGATAGGCGGTGGTTTTGGCGGCAAGGAAGACATGAGTGTCCAGCATCACGCGGCGCTGTTGACGTATCTTACCAAACGTCCGGTAAAGGTTTCCCTTACAAGGGCTGAGAGCATCAAGGTCCATCCCAAAAGACATGCGATGGAGATAGAGATGACCACAGCCTGCGATGAGAATGGTCGGCTCACGGCTATGAAAGCCGGTATAGTCTCAGACACGGGGGCATACGCATCCCTTGGAGGGCCGGTCCTTCAGAGGGCCTGTACCCATGCAGCAGGGCCATACAACTATCAGAACATAGATATAACAGGAACGGCCGTATATACGAACAACCCGCCTGCAGGGGCATTCAGGGGCTTCGGCGTTACTCAGAGCTGTTTTGCTACTGAGTGCAACATAAACCGGCTTGCTGAAAAAGTAGGACTCTCTCCCTGGGAGTTCCGCTTTAAAAATGCGATCAGGCCCGGCGACGAGCTTCCAAATGGACAGATCGCAGATGATACGACAGCGCTTGAAGAGACGTTGCTGGCTGTGAAAGATGAATACGACAAAAATCCCGGTGCAGGGATATCATGTGCGATGAAAAATGCAGGACTTGGGGTAGGTGTTCCTGACTTTGGAAGATGCATGCTCAGGATAAGGGAGGGCAAGGTCCACATAGCCACCAGCGCCTCATGCATCGGGCAGGGGCTGGGCACGGTAGTCACCCAGATGGTCTGTGACGTTACGGGATTGCATCCCGAACTTGTCGTCCACGACCCCGCAGATACCTTCTTTACCCCGGATTCAGGAAATACCACGGCATCACGGCAGACTGTCATTACAGGTGAGGCCACAAGAAAAGCTGCCGAACAGCTGAAAAAAGATCTGGAAACGACCGCTTTTGCTGAGCTGGAAGGACGCGAGTACTATGCGGAGTTTGAGAGCGTAACTGACAAAATGGGATCAGACAAACCGCATCCGGTAAGCCACATATCATACGGATATGCGACCCACCTGGTCATTCTGGATGAAGCCGGAAAGATAAAAAAGATAGTAGCGGCCCATGATGTAGGAAAAGCCATAAATCCCAAAAACGTGGAAGGGCAGATTGAGGGCGGAGTGGTAATGAGCATGGGATACGCTCTTACGGAGAATTATCCGCTCAAGGACTGTGTGCCTCAGGCGAAATTTGGAACACTTGGGCTTTTCAGGGCGGATATGGTACCTGAGATAGTCAGCATAGTTATAGGAAAAGCAAAAGATGGCTTTGCAGGCGGAGCAAAGGGCATAGGGGAGATAGCTGCGATACCGGGAGCCCCTGCCATTCAGCTCGCATACTGCAACAGGGACGGGATCTTCAGGACATCCCTGCCGCTTAAGGATACACCTTACAGCAGGCAAGAAAAGAAAAATAGATAAAGGAACAGACAGAAAACAGGGCGGCCTTTTTAGGACCGCCCTGATCATTTGTTTTTAAGAAGGCTCACCGAGCCTAAGTTTAGATCCTATCAGCCACCGCCTCCACCATCGCCGCCGCCGGAAGAGGAATCCTTTTGGGCTTTTTTGATTTTATTGACCCCGTCTTTTCCCGGATTGTCGTCCTTTTGTGTTTCATCAAATATTTTTGGTATCCACATATCTTTAGTTGCCTCGGTAGTTTCGACGGCAACTTTAACCAATTCTTTCTTATTTGCTCCGGCCCCAACATTGACAATATTGATCGTTGTAGATATTTTTTGGAGAGTTGAGGTGTCAGTCTCTTTTTCCGTCATAGAATCAACGAACCCTACCCCGGCGTTAACTATTTCAAGGCCTCCTCCGACGATACCTCCGATCAGCACTATGCCGCCTAAGATAGCACCGCCGGTAGTTGCGGCTCCCATTGTCACCGCCGCTCCTGTAATGACCGTTGCCCCCGCAAGCACTGTCGTCGTTGCCAATGAAGTTGCAGAGGCTATGATCTCTCCGGCTTTGGCGGAGTTGGCTTCAGCGTTCGCATAATCCGCTTCAGAGGAAAGACCGACGTCCGCAGTTGCGCCCGCAATACTGTTCAGGCCGGCTTCAACACCGCTAAGGGATCCCGCATCCACGGCATAGGCAGGTGTACCGATTATCTGCCCGAGCATTTTCGCGAAGACGGATCTTTCCTCTTCTTCCATTTCAAGCATTGCCATTCTTGCCATTCTTATATTGCTTGCATACCTTTTTGCGCTTGAGCCGAGGTCTTTCATAAGCAGGCCCAGTTCAAAGCGCATGGCCTTCAGTTCCTCTTCTGTCGGTGCTTTTGCTCCCCTATATTTTGCGTCATACTGTGTTTTATAGAAATAACGCAGCCCCATTTCGGCGTCCACAAATGCCTTGCAATAAACAGCATGTTCTTTCTCGATCAGTTTCAGCTGCATCGCCTTAAGTGGTTTTCTTTCTAATATGATCACCCCACCCGACGACGGATCGGCAGCATTTGCAGGAGCGGCAGCTGTGGCCGGTGCCGGAGCTGAAGGTTTGACTGTAGCCGAACCTTGAGCTGAAGTTGCCGGAGAGTCGTATTTAGAGGAAAGTGCGGCCTCTAGGGGAAGAGACAATGAAATCAACGCAAGAGAAAGAATAAACAAAAATAAAAAACTTTTGTGTTTGATCCTCATATAGATCCTGCCTCCTCTTCTCTAATTATTCTTTTCAGCAAGAGCTTTGTTGACTTCATTGATCAACACAGCTGCTGTCGTCCCATCCTTCACAGGCAGCCACTTCTTGCTGCTTTCGCGGTAGATCTCCTTGCCGTTTGAATAGACTGAGGCAAGCTTGATAATGTATTTCCCCTTTTTTGTGTCAAATACGAAGTAATCCAACCCATATTCCACAGGGGCCTTTTGATGTTTCTTGGGCAACTCCTTTCTGACCAGTGCCTTCCCTTCTGCAGAATAGACACATTTGATCCAGAAGGAGACGACCCCCTGGTTTTGGATAATATTCACCCGGTTTACATACATGTCATAGTTGCTGTCCCTGTAGGCTCTTACGAATTTGGTATTCGCCGCCATCGCCGGAGGGCTTATAAATACGGTCAACATTGACAAGACTACGAAAATAAAATATCTCCTCTTCACGTCCAGTCCTCCTTTATAAAATATTTTAATGCGTTAAATTATCCCATAGAGTTAGTGTTAAAGTACAGTTTATATTTAAATCAAAAGTTTAAATAACAGGTTATAAAATATAATTATACTTAAAAATAACAATGGTTTTTGTTTTTTGTCAGTAAAATTATATTTATTTGTTGCTGTTTTGTCAAAAAATCAATGCTTTCTATTCATGTTATTAGCAGTGTTATTTAACTCGGATCTCATGAAGCGTGAAGTAAATTAAGTATTCTTGCAAAGTCATTGGCTACTTGTTCAACTTTGCTGGAAGATACGAATACTGCTTGACTGTGTATCAACGAAGTTGATAGGTCCTAAAATATGCAAGAAAAAAAATTAAAATTGGTCAGGATCAGGCACTAAAAAGGGCGGCCCCTTTCAGGACCGCCCCATTATTTTGTTTTAAGAAGGCTCACCGAGCCTAAGTTTTGATCCTATCAGCCACCGCCTCCGCCGCCATCGCCGCCGGCTGAAGATGCGTTCTTTTTGGCATTTTTGACTTTATTAACGCCGTCTTTGCCTGGACAGTCACTTTTCTCTGTTTCATCAAATATTTTTGGGATCCAAATATCTTTAGTTCCGTCAATGCCGTCAATAACAACTTTCAGCATTTGACCTTTTTGTGCCCCCGATGTTACGTTAATAACATTTATTGTGGTTTTTATTTTTTTGAGTGTTTTAGTATCGTGCGTTTGTGATGTGAGTGCGTCAATGAAGCCTATGACGCCATCGACAGTATCAAGTCCGCCTCCGACTATGCCCCCTACCAGGACCGCACCGCCAACGACAGCAGCACCTGTCGTTACTGCGCCCATCGTCAATGCCGCTCCTCCGACGATCGCTGCTCCTGAAAGCGCGACCGTTGTCGCCAAAGACACGGCAGAAGCAGCTATTTCACCGGCTTTGGCCATGTTAGCATCAGACATTGCAGCCTTTGCGTAATCCGCTTCAGTTGAAAGACCCACATCTGCCGTTGAGTTGGCGACGTTATTCATACCTGCTTCGATGCCGCCAAGTGATCCGGCGTCTATTGCATAGGCAGGAGTGCCTATTATCTGGCCGAGCATTTTTGCAAAGACTGACCTTTCTTTTTCATCCATATCGATCATGGCCATCCTCGCCATCCTGATGTTGCTGGCATACCTTTTTGCGCTTGCGCCAAGGTCTTTCATCAGCAGGCTCAGTTCAAAACGCATGGCCTTCAACTCGTCACTTGTCGGTGCTTTTGCGCCTCTGTACTTTGCGTCATATTGTGTTTTATAAAAATAACGCAGACCCATTTCGGCATCCATAAATGCTTTGCGATAAACAAGATGTTCTTTCTTGATAAGTTCCAGCTGCTTTGCTTTCAGGTCTTTTATATCGACCACGGTAGCCTGACCCGAAGGCGAGGAAGCAACATTCGGTGGAAGGGCAGACGGTTCTGTTTTTACAGTGGCAGCAGGAACTGTTTTAGCTGCCGGAGCCGGTTTTGCCGGAGCGGTCGCTGCAGCTGCAGGTTTCACAGATGAAGCACCCTCAGTCGCAGCTGCGGGAGATTCATATTTGGAGGAAAGGGCGGCCTCGACAGGAAGTGACAATGACATCAATGCAAGAGAAAGAATAAATAAAAATAGAATACTTTTGTATTTGATCCTCATATAGGTCCCACCTCTCCTTCTCTAATTATTTTTTTCAGCAAGGAAGCTGTTTACCTGATTTATTAGAACTGCAGCGACCGAGCCGTCTTTTACAGGGAGCCATTTATTGCTGCCTTCGCGGTAGATCTCCTTTTCGTTTGCATATACAGAGGCAAGTTTTACATTGTACTTGCCCTTTTTTGTGTCGAACACAAAGTAATCCAGCCCATATTGTATTGGCGTCTTCTGGTGTTTTTTTGGAAGTTCATTTCTGACTAATAACTTTCCTTGGTCTGAATAGACACTTTTGATCCAGAAAGATACCACTCCCTTATTTTGGATAATGTTCATCCTATTTACGTACATATCATAGTTATTGTCCCTGTATGCCCTGACGAACTTGGCGCTTGCAGCCATGGCAGGGGTGCATAAAAACACGATTAAAATGGACAAAACTGCGAAAATAACATATTTTCTTTTCATATCCTATCCTCCTTATGAGATGATTTAACTGTTTAAATTATCTCATAAGTGCCCAAACTTTGTATATATTTTTTTGAGGATAATATTGATTATCTTTTTGTACTTCCTATTCTGTAATAATTAGTTTATAAAGTAACGGAGAAGAAAACAGACAATGGTGGAGCAGAGAGATCATATTTTATGGAGGTGTTGTAATGTCTGCACATACGATGGAAGAAAAATATATTTCGACTGAGATGGGAAAGATCTGGACAGAAATATATGGCGCTGAAAAGAGCGGAGTTCCTCTTTTGGTCATCCATGGCGGACCGGGTTTTAAAAGTATGCCCCAGGTCGTTTCAGAGCTTGCATCAGAAAGGCCTGTTATATTTTATGACCAGCATGGCTGCGGACTTTCCCAACGCAGTCTCAGCAGTGAAGAATATACTGTTTCCTATTATGTGAAGGAGCTGGACGAAGTAATTGTGAAACTGGGCTTGCATTGTGTAAACCTTATGGGGCACTCATGGGGAGCGATGCTGGCAGCCGAGTATTTTCTGAGGAAAAAGCCCAAAAATGTCCGAAGCATTATTTTCTCAGGGCCGCTGCTGAGCGTGCCAATGTGGGAGGCAGACCAGAGAAAATATATAAAAAGACTCCCAGATAAGGATCAAAAGATCATAGAAGATGCAGAGCTCAGGAATTTCTATGAAGAAAGCGGCTATCAGGAAGTAATGATGAAATATTATTGCAGGCATATTTGCAGACTGGATCCATGGCCGGAATACCTTGTCAATGCTCTTGGAAAGATGAACCAGGAAATATACCTTTCAATGTGGGGCCCCAGTGAGTTTACGACCACAGGCAGTCTTAAAGGGGCAGACCTGCTTCCTCGCCTTCATGAGATCACAGTTCCGGCTCTGCTCATTTGCGGAGAACACGACGAAGCCTCGCCGGAAACGATTCTCAAATACAGAGATGCTCTTGCTCAGGGGGAGGTGGCTGTTATTCCCGATGCTTCACACTGCCACCATATCGAAAAGCCTGAGATATTTCTCGCAGTTGTTCGTGATTTTTTGAAAAGATGCGGATGATATTACTACGGAGCGTTAAATATTCTTTCTGCTGCTGAAAATGTTCAGCGTCAACACATCTTTATCCGATCTTTACCTTCGTCCTTCGAAAGATACATTGCATCATCAGCAGCTTTGATCATTTCATCTGCAGTAATCTCTTCAGACCACTCGCATATCCCAATGCTCATGGTCGGGTGACAATTGTCTTCACTGAAGTTCCTGTCCTCAGCGATGCTGTGTTGGATATTTCTGCAGACCAGAAGGGCATCTTCTTTGCTTGTCCCAGGTAATATCATTGCAAATTCGTCTCCGCCGTACCTGAAAGAAAGATCGGAATGTCTTGTGTTCTGCTTGATAATATGAGCGATATTATTGAGGATCTTATCTCCATAAGGGTGACCGCATCTGTCGTTGATCTCCTTGAAATTATCGATGTCAAGAATTATGAGGGTGAATGTAATGCCGTATCTTTTTGCGTCACTGATCGCATAGTGTACGGCCTCTTTAAAGCCACGCCTGTTGATCAATCCTGTCATAAAGTCAGTGTTCAAAGATGAATAATGAATTTTGAAAAGATTGTTGATAGCTATATAAGAGAGGGCGGTCAGGAGGAAAAGGATCAGGTATGTCACATATGATACATTGTTTACGATCTTTTTGATGTAGTCAGAAGAAAAGTCAACTCCTACAAGACCGATAAGTTCGCCGGAATCTTTTATCGGTGCAAAAGCTGTAAGGTAATCGCCCCAAGCCTCGTCTTTTATCATGCCAGTCGCAGTGATAATGCCTTCATTAAACGCACTGAGCTCTTCTTTAGACATCCCGTCCTTTGATCCTATAGGAGAAAAAAGGTCAGACTCAGGATCTTCCCCGTCAAGGATGTACTCGATCTCAGTATCTGAAATCTTCTTTTCTGTAAAGACAAAATCAGCGCCGGTATCCTTTTTGATCCGGCGTAAGAGTTTGTTCATTCTCAGGTAGTAATTTTTATCGAAGCTGCCCTTTGAATAATCAGTTACCATTGATAAGTTTCTGTAGTCGGAAACGTTGTCTTCAATGAACCTTGCAGCAGTAGCAGCGATTCCTTTTGCTTCCTCACTGGCTTCCTTTATCACTATGTCTTTAATATTACCGATCAGGATCGAAGCGACTGAAAAGAGTATTATTGCCAGCAATACCGTGACTGCTGCGGATGATGCAATTACTTTTTTTCTGTCATACTCCATTTCTTCACCATTTTTCTTGTTTTTAATTCGGCAATTTGTGTCAAAAGACTGTCACTTTTGCTCAATCTTATCACATAAAAATTAAAACGGAGCTAAATTATTGAACAATCAATATCAACATGCAATGCATTGATAAAATAAAAAAAAGGTTCCCGATAAATACCGGAAACCCCTGGGATATCTTGGTGGGCGATATTGGCACTCATTTAAAATATAAAAACTATGTTATATCAGGTATTTATGGCATCTCAGTATAAATAATTTATACGGTAATTTATACGTTAAATTGATGCTGGAATTAATTTCTAAAATCATCCTGTACTATTTCACCTCGCCCCGAAGGTTAAGATGTCAGCTGTTGAGATGCTGGATTAAAAACTATCACAGGTAATATTTTTTAAAAAATCATAGTCATATCTTAATTCGGAATGAAACTTATCACATACTCTGCTGTGAATATAATGTATGGACTTACAGATTGCAACTATGTAAAAATTATAACAAACTATTGACAAAACAGAAAAAAAGAGACAAAATGTCCTTATAAATACCCAGAGGAGGTGGAGCGATTGTCCGGATTACTTTTGCTTAGTCAGGCAAGAGAACGTTTTTCACAACGCTACATAGCCTCACATCTTGACGTTTCAACAAAGACAATTCAACGCTGGTCGATGGGGGACACACCATGTCCGCAGAGAATTGAACCGGCACTCAGAGAGCTGCTTCGTTGTAACACCAACACATCAGATGCAGCAGAAAGCAGTTTTACCTTTGCGGATCTTTTTGCCGGAATCGGAGGCATAAGGATGGGGTTTGAAGCACACGGAGGCAGGTGTGTGTTTACCAGTGAGTGGAATGAATTTTCCAAGTCTACCTACCTAGCGAATTTTACTGATAATCATATGTTTGTAGGTGATATTGTCCCGTTTGATGAACATCAGGTTCCTGACCATGATATTCTGCTTGCGGGGTTTCCGTGTCAGCCATTCAGTATAGCCGGAGTAAGCAAGAAAAATTCACTTGGACAGCCACATGGATTTGAATGCACAACACAGGGGACGCTTTTTTTTGATGTTGCCCGTATAATCGCCGCAAAACGCCCCAAAGCCTTTCTGATTGAAAATGTAAAGAATCTTTTATCTCATGACAATGGTAATACATTCAAGGTAATTCTCGACACTCTGAAACATGAGCTTGGCTATGATGTCTATTATAAAATTATTGACGGGCAGCATTTTACGCCCCAACACAGAGAAAGAATCATCATTGTAGGGTTCAGAGAGAAAAAGCCTTTTTCATGGGACGATCTCAGAATTCCTGCAGGAAAGAAGCAGCTTAAATCGGTTTTGCACAGGAAAGATGGAACAGAGCCACACCTGAAATGGGACGAAAACAGATATTTTGATCATACAAAAAACATTGTGCAGCCTAAATATACTTTATCATCGAAACTTTGGAAGTATCTTCAGGATTACGCAGAAAAACACAAAGCCGCTGGCAACGGGTTCGGTTTCGGTCTTGCCTCCCCCGACGGTATCAGCAGAACACTGTCAGCCCGTTATTATAAGGACGGTTCTGAAATACTTATTCCCCAGGAAGACAAAAAAAATCCAAGACGTCTCACTCCAAGGGAGTGTGCAAGGCTTATGGGTTTCCCTGACACTTTTGTTATACCTGTGAGTGATACTCAGGCATACCGGCAGTTTGGCAACAGTGTTGTTGTACCTGTGATAAAAGAGGTGGCAAGAATCATGCTGCCGCATGTGATAAAAAATACTGATGCAGATATTGCTGCTTATTATTCAAGGACTGCGATATGAAAAAGGGATATCTTTCACAGTATTTTACAGGAGTGGCTACAAAAATACTAAGTGAAGTTGAAACTGATATCCGCACCTCTCACCAGCATGAGTTCAATGGCGTTGAAGGTCTGAAGGTTATACTTGGAACACTGGATGGAGACACAAAAATCCGCTTAAAGGCCAATTTTCTGTATTTTTCCGATCAGGATCCGGAACCAGTCTCAGACGACGGTGAAATGACATGGTATGATGCAAGAGCTAAGGCCAGACTTGAACGGGGTGTCAACCGCTATGAACACCGTCTCTATTTTTCCAGTAACACTGTTCTTGACTGTGCTGCTGAAGGTGATCTGTTGCTGATCGCAAAAAAACAGGATGGCTCTCTGCTCGTGATTATTGCAGAAAAAGGCAGTACAATTTCAAAACAGCTGCTTTGGCTTTTCGGAATGCTTGACAGCAGTTATCCAAATTTTTCAATAAGGTCAGAACTTGAAACAGAACAGGACAGGATAGAGTTTGCATCGCGAACAATACTTGAAAATATCGGCATTGAAGTAGAGGTTGCGGATGAATCCTACCTTGACAGGATGCTTGAGCTTTTTGATGGCGGATTCCCCAATACAAAACTTTTCTCTGCATATGCCCGCTCAACACTGCCGGATTTAAATCCTGCAGATGACCCCGATGCAGCAATAATCGCATGGATAGAAAGAGAAGAAATTCTTTTCAGAACCCTCGAAAAACATCTGATTGCAGACCGGCTCCAGAAAGGCTTTAATAATGAAACAGGAGGAACAGTCGATGTTGACGGATTTATAAGTTTTTCTCTTTCCGTACAGAACAGGCGGAAAAGCAGGGCTGGCGCAGGGCTTGAAAATCATCTTGAAGAAATTTTTAATGGATGTGGCATCAGATATTCAAGATCAGTTTTTACGGAAGGAAGAAAAAGTCCGGACTTCCTTTTCCCTGGTAAGAGAGAATACGATGACTCGTTATATAATCCACTGAATCTTACAATGCTTGGTGTCAAAACAACATGTAAGGACAGATGGCGTCAGGTACTCTCGGAAGCAGCGCGCATACGAAATAAACACCTCTTTACTCTGGAGGCTGCAATATCAGAACATCAGACGGATGAAATGAAGTCTGACAGGCTTCAGCTGGTTCTGCCGTCATCTCTTTATGAAACATATACTCCTTCCCAGCGCAGCTGGTTAATAAACCTCACTGAATTTATTAATACAGTAAAAACAAGGCAGGAAATGCAGTTAAATTAAATGGACGTCCACTCACCTGAACAGCGCAGCTTTAATATGTCCCGGATCCGGAGTACGGATACCAAACCTGAGATTATTGTCCGCAAGTGGTTATGGGCAAAAGGATACCGTTACCGTTTATACAGAAAAGACCTTCCCGGCAGACCAGACATAGTAATATCGCGATATAAAACTGCAGTTTTCATTAACGGATGTTTCTGGCATCATCATGAAGGCTGTCATTATGCTACAATCCCGGCGACCCGGACTGAATGGTGGACTGATAAATTTCTGAAGACAGCAGAAAGAGACAGGAATGCCGTTCAGAAACTCGAAAACGCAGGATGGAATGTTGTTACAATCTGGGAGTGCGAAATCAGGAGTGGCCGGTTTGAAGAGATTCTAATGGACCGGTTACTCAAAACGGAACCTAAGACTTAAAACCAAGAACTGCGTTTGTGTTTTCTGGAAATGTTCAGAAGGGTGGATCAAAACAGTGGCGAACAATATAAATTACATACAGAAGCTGCTGGACAGAGTTGGCCTGCATCAGACAGAAGATAAGGGGTGCTATATTGCCCCGCCTTTATCACTTTTTCTCAGGATCAGAAATCCGGGTTCCACACATTATTTTCATTCACGTGTTACTTCTGACCCAGTAATATTCTATGTACCGGAACATATTATGCCGGAACCGTCAGTCGATTACTCCCTGTTATCCCATATGAAAAAAGCAGGACTCGATTTTATGTCAGGCTGTTATGTTCTCTTTCCCGCAACGGGGATTAATGCCTTTTACGTTGGCAGCAGTGAAATAAAGGCAGCCAAATCGGACAAAGCAGATCCCTGTTCCATTTACTCTGAAATACTGAAAATAAGGGACATAAACAATAAAAACAATCCGGTGAGAAAATTTGTTCAGAAGAATAAAATATTCAGATCATATGAAGCTGCTGAATGGATCCGGTCATGCAACATCATGGTGATCCCGCTGCTGAAATGCAGCAGCCAGGACAGAATTCCTGTCTGTCAGGCGTTTACAAAATATCTTCAGTATGTTTACTCAGACATGATGCCTCTAGAGTAGAGGCCATTTTTTTCATAAATTTAACCTCATATTTACGAGCAATCTTATCCATATTTCTCAATTCTTTGTAATTATAAACATGGAATTTTGCCTGCTTTTTTATAAAATATATTCTGTATAAACAATAGTCGTCTTTATTTTTATCGGCAAAATTAAGTTCGCCATCCGACATATAAAAGCCGTCCTGTTTATTTGTATCAGTAGTTTTTACCTCAATATATTTAATCTTATAGTTGTCAGAACCTTCAATGAGACTAACAGATTTGATATCATACCCAGCCATGTCATTTTTTCCTGATACTAGTTCCACCATGCCAATCAAATCTTTTCTGTTGCTTTCTTTAAGTTTTCGACGTTCATAATCAAGGACGGCTTTTTCACCTTTGTTTCCCAGTTCCTTATTTTTTGAATCATTACTATTATATTCACCTTTGCGAGTCTTCCCCTCTGAAGGTTTACCTTTGTTTTCTCGCGGAAAATGCAGTTCTTTTTCTTCATCACTGTCACTGAGTATTATTTCATCGGGTATGTTGCCAGATTTTTTGTCTTTAGTATCATGTGTCTTTATGCTATTCAGATAATATTTATAAAATTCACTGTCAACACCAAAAATAATTTGAATAAGCTTATCATTGGTATCGGATATATAAGCCCCACGGTGGCATTCGAGCTCTCCGGTTTTTTTTATATCATAGAACAGATTGAGTTTTTCCCTCTTACGAAGACTGGCATTTTGTTTGTAATAATCTACAAGTTCTTTTTTTTTCGAATCAAATATATCATAAAGCCTAATTGGTTCCAGTAATTGTGTATATTGTGACAGGTCAACCTTAAAAATTTCTTTTACATTTGGTTGTTCTTTTTCATAACCAGGAGGAAGACAGTTAGTAATATAACCGTCTTCTGAAGCAATGGAATAGCCAATGAATTTAGGATCTTTATTTTTATGTTCTAAGTGAAATATTATATCTCCTTTCCTTATTTCTTTGATTTTTGACCAAAATACAGGTTTGTGCCCTCCTTTGTCTTTTTCATCAGCCCAGGCAGATTTCTTAAACGCCCACACGCCTGTTCGATTAAGCTTTTTTCTCATTTCAATATATACTTTCATTTTTTATTCCTCCGTTTTAACTTTGTGGTTGGTTATATTAATTATCATGGTAGGGACGATCCCGCTGCACTTACTTTCATTTCTATCTGTTTCGCTTTTATTATCTGCTCTAAGTCCATCTAAGCTACCTAGTAACACCTCTAAAACTTTTAAATCTGCTTTTTTGTTTTCTGGATCTTGTTCCTCTTCAGTATGTTTTTTCAATTGGTTAACATACAATATTAGCGATTCAATAAGAAGCTTATTTTCCGTTACGGGTGAACCAATGAATCCATCAAGCATATATTCCGCGTATTTGTTTATGTCGTGTGTATATATTATTTCTTTGTGATTTTGTGCTGATGAAATATTGCGGATAGGGCAGCATAATATATGCAATGGATCAGAACAGAAATCGTTTTCTAATAAGTAACAAGGAGCAAGATAGTGTAGCGGAATGAATGTTTTTTCCCATTTACATTTGCTATCAGGAATACACGTAGGTGAAATAAGTTCTGGAATAGCATATAACATATCTATTTCGCCATAGATGTCTTTATAAAAGACTCCGAAGTTTGAAATAGATTTGTAAGATGTCTTGGAAAAAACATTTTTAGGCAGGTGTATTGCTTCTCCAGAATTTGATATCTCTATATCATTGGGTCTTTCATGCAATAATTCCCACTGAAAGTAGTCCCCTTTAAAACTTTTTAGCGGCACGGCATTTTTCTTCCCCGTCCACTTTGCCTGCATGAAGGAAATTCGTATACAGTTTTTGATTTTATTATTACATATTACTATCGTCATTAAATCTGCAATTTCTTTTGTTATTTTGGCCCGTGCTAACGCTGGAGATTTATAAGTTGCGTTAATTTTTTGGTGGGTTTCTTTAATTATAAACGCGCTTTCAACATTTAATGAATCTATATCTTTAAAACAATCACTCATTGTTCGAAATATCTCGACCTCACCAAGGGTTTTATTGTTTTTATTAATTTTTTGTTTAAGTTTATTATTTAAACAGTCCTTCATATTAAACGACAAATTAATCCCCTCTTTGTTTTTAATATAATATTACCATTCATTATAATAAAAGTTAAAGTTTTATTAGAAGTATGTTGTAAATATAATTGTGTATTAATCAAATAACTAATTGGTAATATGTCGATAAGGGTTAAGGAAATCAAAGCCATGATATAAATTACCCTTTTCCAACGAAAAGTAGTTCCCCATGCTGCAAGGTCTTCTTTCATAAGTTCGCTTGACATAGACTAAAAATTTTTAGCTGCTTTTGCGTAACACTTACAGGTGGATCTGTATCAATGTAACTGAAGTGAAAAAATCATAGGTAAAAGTTTAGATGTATATAATTGTATATGCAAGCTAAAATGTTAAAAGGAAATCATCATAACAAAAATAAAATGTAAAAATTAATGATATGTTATTTTTTTAAGTGATCTTCTTGCTTTTTGCTATGTTTTAAAAATAATTTTCTGGAGTTGGTTTGCAGCATTTTGTAAGCAATATTCAAATAAATTTCTCATGTATCAAGAGGTCTCTTGCTGTGTATTTGAATTATAGTCAAGTAAACTTACAGCGAGTTTGTATGGCAAAATTATTCTATTGCAAACAAAACTAAAATACGCTACACTCCTTTAGAGCATATAGAAGAATTGTTTTTCCGTTAGCGAAACGCGACGAAATATATGCAAGTGTACGATATATGCGACATTTGTTAAGTATTGACTATTTTTACTTTTCTTTACTTTTCTTTACTTTTTCTCTGAGTATATATTCAGCAGAAAGTTGAATTCTTCTATATGCTTTTTTATGTGAGGCGAAGAACTTTTGGACGGAAATTTACCCGAAAAAAAATTATTTTATGAATTAAAAACACAAAAAGATGTCGCAGCTTTAATTGGCTGCAAGGAACGGAGTCTGCGGTATTTTCTATATGCTGGTAATTGCATAGTAAAATATCGCACTTTTACTTTAAAAAAAACAGATGGAAGTCAACGCATTATTTCCGCACCCATTCCTCCTCTAAAGAAAATTCAAAGAAAACTTGCAAATATATTAAATGTTGTCTACAAACCCAAAGCCTGTGTATATGGTTTTGTTCCTAAAAAAAATTTTATAGAAAATGCGAAACAGCATGTTGGCTGTAAATATATACTTAATATTGATTTGAAAAATTTTTTTAATCAAATCCATTTTGGCAGAGTTAGAGGAGTTTTAATGGCTAAGCCATACCAATTATCCCAAGAGGCTGCAGGTGCAATAGCACAGCTTGCATGTTTTAATGGGACCCTTCCGCAGGGTGCCCCATCCTCGCCAATTCTTACTAATATGGTTTTCAGATCATTTGACAACGAACTCATTAAATTTGCGGCAAATAATGGTATTAAATATACTAGATATGCTGATGATATGACATTTTCTTCATATCGTAATAAAATACCCGAAGAACTTGCCACTGTTAGTGGTAATAATGTCCGGCTAGGTACATTTTTAGAAAAGTTATTAGAAAAAAATAATTTTGAGATTAATCCTAATAAAATACATCTTTTTCTAAAAAATCAACATCAAGAGGTAACAGGTCTTACTGTTAATGCAATTGTAAATATAAACCGTAGGTATTTAGGATTACTCCGCGTTATTTTGTATAATTGTGATAAAAAAAATATTGATAATCCTATTTATGAATCAGCAAAGAGATATATTAAATTAGGTTATTGTAAAAATAATAATATTATTGAACTAGCCAAAAATGATAAGAACAAAGATAAAATAGAGAAATGGTTCAAACAAGTTTTGATAGGCAAAGTACGCTTTATAAAACAAGTTAAAGGAGCAGATTCTTTTAGTTATTATTATTTTGCCACTCGATATAACAAGGTATTTAAAGATACAGTATTCGATCTCTCCTTATTTAATTATGTAAATATGCGAATACAGCAAAATGTGTTTATTGTAGAAGCAGGTACTAACCAAGGAAGCGGATTTTACCTCAAAGGTTATGGATTTATAACATGTTATCACGTAGTTGAAAAAAATAAAGAAGAAAAAAAAGAAAATGAAAAAGAAATATATGATTCTGTATGTATTTATCGCTGTGTTGATAGATCAAAACAACCATTCAAACGATTAAGGAAGGAAGAAATAATTTTAAAAGATAAATTTCTTGACTATGCTCTCTATAGATTAGATGAGAATGAAGTTGAATCAGCTTATAAAATTGGGAATAGTGAAAAAGTAGAACTGGGAGAGCAAGTAACTATCATAGGATTCCCTAATTATCTTGAGCAAGATACTTTTAGTCTAATAAAAACACATATAACATCTAAGAGTAACTTTATGAATGCCCCTGCGTTTTTAGTTGATAGTAAAATTTTTCATGGTACGAGTGGGGGGGCTGTGCTAAATAAAGACTCGGAGATTATTGGACTTGTTGTCGCAGGGTCACAAGATACAGCCTATGAATTAAAAAACGCATTTGTTCCGATACATGAAATTATGGCGTCATTAAGTTCAAAAAATATTCATGAGTTATAACTAAAAAGCATACATTTTTATTGGAGCGCCTGTTGGTTTCTAAAAAGGACCTCATGTTTAAATTTATCAATTACAAATATTTAATTACAATTAGTGCTTTCAAACTGGTAGGGCTAGCCCCTCCTCTAGCAAGGTTAAAACGACATACATTAATATCATTAGGAGCCATATCTAATTTAACTACTTTCCGCAATTGCAGGGGTTAGAACGCTCTTTTAGGAAATCCCTTCTTCACTGTAGCGACTACTTTACCGATGATCCGAAACCAGGAAGGATCTGCAGCATAGGCAGCTTCAATATGTGTGGGACTGTAATTCGGGTTTGCCGGACGCAGTTCAACGCTTCCGTCAGGGCAGAAGATAACCCACTTTATCATCCATGATCCGTCACAGGATATAAGCGCTGCGTCCCCGTTCATAACTTCTTCCGCCGGATTTATTACTGCATTCGCTCCCTCTTCAAGCCCGGCACCTGTCATTGAATCTCCTTCAATGGGAATGGCAAAGGGTTTTCTTGTTTCGTCCAGACATTTGAAAGTGCTGGCTTCCACAAAGATATTTTCGGTGGATTCAGGAGTCACCCCGTAAAGTCCGTTTCCTGCGCCGCAGGAAGCGGCAGTTGCCATTGTCAGAAGCGGAATCTCCAGAAATTTGGTTCCTAATCGGACGTTTGATTTCTCTTCTATTATAGGTTTTGCCTTTTGCTCTAGTTCTTCACTAATTTCTATTTCGCCCATAAGGTATGACAGCGGTTTATTAATTTTTTCAGAAAATGAGCGCAACATAGTCATGGAGGGCGTCTTTTTCCCTCTCTCCAATTCGCTGTAATATGCTTGGGTAATTCCAAGAATCCTCGCCATCTCTCCCTGAGCATTATTACCACGTATTTCTTTTAAAACTTCACAAAACTCTCTAATTTTCATCATATTCAAAATATAGCTATCAGTTATCAAATTAGCAAACAGCCAACAGAAATATATATAGCAATTGGCTATTGACATATTTAGCGGATAGCTATATATTCATTTCGAAATGGAGGTGATGAAATGGCATTTAACGGAAAACATATTGAGCAATGGCGCGAAAAAAATAAGCTATCGCAAAAGGAATGCGCAGAGCTCTTAGGTATAACTCAAGCATATCTATCAGAGATAGAAGCAAATAAAAAAGTTCCTAGTGTATTACTGCTGGAAGCTATGTCAGAAAAAACAGGAAAATCTGTTGAGCATTTTTTTATATCAAACCCTACACCACCCCCTGCGGGGTCGGAAGCTCTGCAGGGGGAGATGAAAACAGATTAGGTTCTGATCCAAAAGATTTTCTGCTCCGGGCTGTAGAGGTAATGGAGTCGGTCCGGGAAGCAAATGAACTGGTGGATGAGCCGCAGGAAATAGCACTGATCATAAAAGACTGCGCCGACGGTACCCCGGACGAAGATATCACCCAGCAGTGGATCGACAGGGTAAAGGAAAGCGTCAGAACATGCCGGGAACTGTTAGAGGCGGTTGGGGTTAAGGAATAAGCATCAAAAAGTCCCACGCACCATGACAATCGAATACCGGGCTTGTTGCAAATTAAGCAATACAAGCTTTTATAAACTGCACTCCTAGAGGTGTTAGCTTAACAATATCAGTGCCTCCAGTTTGAACAGATTGCTTACCGTTCACAAAAACATTATTAGAAGGGAAAAATATGGTTATACACTGCAGCCGCAACAAATTGTAAATTGATAAATCATAATCTGTTCCTAGCAAACACCTATTATCAAGATGATCGTTATTAAGATAATCGTTCTTCCGTAGTATTTCTTTTGTTATGGAAGCAGAATCTAGCCATTTTCCGTCCTCTAATATTTTTTTATGAAAATATTCAAGAATTTTTGCATCTTTGGGGTTTAATCCTTTTATTATCTGAAAAAATGCAACTGATAAATCGGTAGGGTCAAAATTAGGATCGACGGCATTTGCCAGAAGTTTTGCCCAGAGTTCCTGCAATTCAGACTGATCTTCAACAGAAGCGCCCTCAAGGTAAAGAATCCCAAATTTAGTAGTGATATCTCTTAGCTGTTCTTTGCTGGTAATCCCGCGTTTCTTAAGAAATTCAACTGCTTTTTGACCTACCGAGACTGCGTTCTCCATTTGCCACAGTTTTATCCATTCTCCGCCAATCATTACGGCACTTTGACCTACAGCACCGGCTACAGGGAGAAGGGATCCTCTTAGAAGATCTGTAAGAAGCTCCGGAGTGATAAGACTCATTAACGCCACCCTTTCTGAATTAGAATTTAAGTAGCTACTACGTTTTGCGCTTATTCTTTTTTAATTTTCTGTTCAGGTGCCAGGGATTGGAAAAGTATGCCAAGACGTGTTACAAGAACTGCAAGTATGAAATAACCAATCATCAAATTAAAGGTTACAAAGAACAGCGCGAAAAATGTTGCCCATGGTGCACTTTCTTGAATGGCAACGTTTATCCCTCCGAAACCTAAGGTCACCATTGTGGAAACAGCAAAACAGAAGGCAGACATGAAATTAAGCCACCAGTTACCGGTTATTTTGAGGTTAGACAGAACTGCCGGATCAGGATTTAAGTACGCTATTGCTAAGTAGACGAGTGTAAAAGACAAACTTACAACGAGGAATGTTTTAGATATCCTGACGGTGTTACTTCCATAATCCGACAACCACCAGAAAAGACGTATCGGAAGTGTTTTAATCCTGCCCCAAAGTGACTTCTCTTGTTCTTTATAATAGTTATTCCATGCAATACGGCGGATGTTCGTTTTTAATGCAGCAAGAAGGGATGGCTCTACCTTTGCGGAATCTAGGCCAACCATGGTAAAGTTCGTTTTTTCATCTATAGTACAACATCTAATCATTGTTTCGCCATTTACAGTTGTGCCTGTGAAATTAGCTCCCTTAAGGTTAGTCTTTGTGTCTTTTATGTCTTTTAAGACCATCTCACCACACATAAATGTGCCTTTCAAAACAGCATCCTTTAAATTTGCGTTTTCAATGTTAACCATCCATAAAGTTGCATCTGTGAAATCAGTAAATTGAAGATTTGCATTCTGAAGATTGGTTTGCCACAAGTTTGCTTCTTTAAGATTTGCACCATCTAGGTTGGCGTTTTTTAAATTTGCGCCATTAAAACTTGTATCTTTAAGGTTTGCTTCACTTAGGTTTGCATTTTCTAAAATAGCATCTCCAAACTTAGCGCCTTCAAGGTTTGCATATGCCAAAGTTGCATTTTTTAAGCTTGCACTTGACAGGCAAGCAGCTATTTCATCTTCTAAATCACCATGTTTGAGCGAGGTGTTATTGGGATTTGTCTGCATATCAAGAGATGCTTTTCCAAGATTTGCCATGCGTAAATTGATATCATCAAGAATAGCATGTCCCAAATCAACCCCTTGTAAAAAGGCTTCTGTTAAATCAGCATTATTAAGATGCGCGTAAGGCATAAATGCCCCTTCTAAATGTGCTCGAATCATAACAGCATTATCTAAATTTATGTTTGTTAATGTAAATCCAGCTAGTGGGGCGTCACAAAGGTTAATTATTCTTTTGGGGTGTAATTTACGCCATTCGTTCCACTCTGAAATGTCTTCAGTTTCAGAACAGCGTTTGAGCATAGCAAACTGATCTGGGGCATATCTTATCTTTTCCGGAATAGCGTAACACTGTGTTTTTTCCATTTTTTTATCCCCGTTTGGGATCGTCAGAACGTCCTACAAGATAATCCAGCGATACATCAAAGAAGTCGGCAAGGGCAACTGCTTTTTCAAGAGTAGTTGTTCTGGTTTCTCTTTCTATGTCGCAAATGAAAGCCTTAGAAGTTGCACCGACTGCAATGGCAAGTTCGCTTTGAGATATTCCTTTTTGGTTTCTTAGAAAGCGAACCCGGGACGAAAAAAGTTTTTTATCAAACAAAATATAACCCCCCTTGACAGTACGCATAAAGCGAACTAAGATATTAAACATAGTACGCAATATGCGTACCAAGGTAAAAGGAGAGGAGCGATTAATGAAGCAAACTTTAAACATTCGCAAGTTACGTCAATCAAAGGGCTGGACGCTTCAATATGTCGGTGATGCAGTAGGACTCAATAAAACAGCAGTCTACGACATAGAGACAGGACGCAGAAAACCTTCATATGACGTTCTTGTAAAACTTGAAACCCTATTCAAAAAAAAGCATGACTGCCTGTTAGCGCAGGCAGAAGAAACAACACAAGGGAATTATAACAGTTCGGGACAAAACGGAGTAGCCGAAGCAAAGGAGCTTAACGAAGCGGCGCAGGATTTCATGATCGATGTTGAAACAATCCTTGATATCGGAGAAGACGGACGCCTTGACTGCCCCGAAAGGAGGGCCAAAGCGGAACGTATCAGAAAAGCACTCGAGGCGGTGCTGGAATAAGAATCAAAGCACCGCCGCACCATGACAACCGAATACCGGGCTAAATTATTTTAAGGAGTTGATTATTGTGTCATTCCTTCATCTGATTGAAAAAATAAAAGAAACAGAGTCAGTGGACGAAGCAAATCGCATGCTTTCTGATGGTTGGTCAGTTATTCAGATTTATTCTCCTGAGCCATCCCGCCGAATTCTCGTATTAGGTCTGCCTCGTAAGCTATTTCCTCAGGGGTTCTGTGATCGACCTCATGGAACTCTGGAACACCGGCAGGTCGGCCAAGGTAATAGTCGACGCTCTGATGGTCCCAGAGATGCGGTGATGGATCAAAACATATAACGCATATTTTTAATATTTTCCATCCCTGGTCCAAGTGGTCGTTTACCTCTTGCTCCTGTAAGCCAGAAAACCCATGAATCATCTTAACTTCCACGATGCTATGAAGAAGTTTATCGTCGCATTCCGCAATATCAGCCATTTGTCACCTCTGCAATAGCCCGGTATTCGACTGTCATGGTGCAAAACAATCATAACACCAAGAGGATGGGGGTGAAGAAATGCCTGACGGAACAATGACATCTGATGAAAGAGAGCAGCTTAAAGACAACATGTTGAAGTTTGTTAATCGCCAGCTTGATCCGAAGTGTCCGGCAGACAAAGACCCGGAAGTAATGAGGATACTCCCGAGTCTCATTGAAACGCTTACCAGAGGAATATGAATTAGTCATAACACCTGATTAACACCGCACCATGACAATCGAATACCGGGCTTGAAAAAACAAGAGGAGGTATGTGTATGTTGACTCTTGGTGCCGAATCAATGACTGCAGAATATTTCGCCTGGGCAAGAGGTTATTTCTGGCTTGCTATGGGATTGGGAGTCTGCTATTTGATTACCAAAAAAGATGTTGTATTTTTAATGTTTGAAGGAATAATGATCCTTTCATTTGTCTTCCGTTATATCGGCAGACTTTGCCTCTATGTCTTTACTGGCGACGTTTGATATGGGGGGTGTAAGTACATCGTTTCCTATTATTATTGGGGCTTCGTAATAGTAACGATAACGATCTCCCATAAAATAGGTGATAGCAGGAGCTTGTTCATTAAATAATGGAAGGGCTTGAGGTTCACACCACGGGAAAATAGCAGATGGCCCCTTATAAACAAACCCTATAATGTGTCCCCAAATTATCAGTTTTCCCGCAAAAGTTGTTACATCATTAAAAATTTTTACTAGAGGTATGCTTTTAATTTTATCAAAATGTTTTTGAACAGCAGATAGTATAGTTCTGTCTAGCGAAGCTTCGGTCCTTTTGTCTGTGAGATAGTCTAATGCGATATTTCCGTCATCGTCGCCCATTTTAAGAATGGCTTGAGTTTGGATTTTTCGTTCTTTAAAGGCGAGTGAAGATGATATTTCGTTTCCAATTTTTTCAAAAACCAGTTCGTTATTGAGAATAGCTTCATTGACTTCAGTTACCCCATCGAGGGAATAATTTTTGATTTCAGGAAATTCTATCGTGCTATTTTTATAAATAAGACGGTCATAGACGGACATTGATTTACTAAGTGCTTCTATTGCAGATTTATATCCAGACATATCAGAAAGGCTATATATTGATTCACGAAGCGCATCTGCTACAGATTTATAGCCTGACATGTCGGGATAGACGGACATGGATTTACTAAGTGCTTCTACTGCAGATTTATATCCAGACATATCAGAAAGGCTATATATTGATTCACGAAGCGCATCTGCTACAATAACCTGACATGTCAGGATAGACGGATATGGATTTACTAAGTGTTTCTACTGCAGATTTATATCCAGACATATCAGAAAGGTTATACATTGATTTACGAAGTGATTCTGATTTATTCAAAATTATCTTTAAATCATCATTATCCACTCAAATCACTCCTAAATACAGTATAGAATATTATGTTATTAACTCAGTAAATATATCGCCCGGTATCCGACTGTCATGGTGCCGGGCATTTTTATATTCTGAAACGATTATATCAGCAAGGAAGGAGGAATAAACATGCAGCCATTTACGGGACAGTTTGTGATGATGCCTAAAGAAGAGTATCAGGCGATTGTTGATATGACCAACAAAGTAGACAAGATCCTGAAAGAGATCACTTCAAAAACTTTTTCGCATCCCTTTACAGAAGACAACCCCTGGCTTACCGCGCCCCAGTTCTGCAATAAGTATTCCATAGGGAGATCGACCCTTGTGCGTAAGGTAAAGGAAGGGAAGGTTGAAATCCTGGATCAGGAAGAACACATCAAAAAATACAGGCGGGTGATTTAAGTGCAGCACTTTGTCTACGTCATCTTTGTAATAGCCGCGCTGATCCTGATGATCTGTATGTCCAACTGGGGAGTGCGGAGGGACAGAAAACAGTACAAGGAATACCGGAACGGGAGGATCGAGTAATGGAAGAGCTGGCATGCAGTGGCTTTATGCAAAGTTTTTACGGCGATATGGACTCATGGCTTCTTGTTTCGCTTTTGCTTCTTGCTGCGGGGATCTACAGAGAACTGGTAGTTCTGCCGGCACGGAGAGCGGAGTATGAACGAGATACAGTTCGCAGTCATCGCCTTCATAGTTGAATTTTTGTGGATATGGTTTGTAGAGATATGAGACAGAAAGGATAGTGGCAATGAGCATCGAACTTCAAACATTCCGGCGCACCAGGATCAAAATTCAGGCAGTGAAATACGAAGGTCCGAAGATGGATTACGAACTGAGCCTGAAATTCAAGAATGATTTTTGCTTTGCATATGACTACATGCAGGACCGTTACCTTACCACGGAGCGCAGAGGTCTAAAGAATCCCCATACAGGGGACTGGCTTATTTTTGACGATCAGGCGAGGAATCTTATAGATGTAATGCCGGATGATATTTTTCAAAAAACTTATGAAACGGCGAAAGGAGGGATCTAAAAGAATGACGGAAAGAAATTATTTGTACCGAGGCAGACAGATATTTGTAGGACCTTTTGGCAAAACGGGCTTCCGGACGTTTTTCAGGGGCGCATGCAACGACAAGCATCCGATCAATATATCAGAGCTGCCGATCCGGGGAACCAAGGAGGAAGCAAGGAAAGATCTTGAAATCTTCGCTTCAAAACGAATGCTGAAGGCGGTGTAGGGAATGGAAAACTCTTTTGTTGCAAAAGCCTGCAATGCGGACCTATGTGCTGCAGACGAGATCGCGCAGAGATGGAGAGAAGTAATTTCATTAGGGGCAGCGGTCAGAGACTATGAGACGAGGAATAAAAAGAACCCTCTCACTGCGAATGAGAGGGCAGACCAAAACAGATAGTGAAACTTGGATGCTCACTATTATATCAGAAAGATGAAGCCGGGCAAGGTTCACGGCCTTGTCCGGCTTTTCCCGCATCCGCAGGCAAAAAACAACTTACAAAAGTATATCAGATCAGGGTGACATTATGAAAAACGAGGTTAAGTGCAAGGACTGCGTTTATTTTGATTTACAGGATGGATTTTACAGCTCCAATCTTCGCGGGTGCGCGGCTGACGGCCGTCTGCACTGGAAGGGCGATGATGCGGATTGCTGCATGAATTTTGCATTCAGGGAGGCTGATCGCTGTGCAAGTTAAAGTACCTGCCTGTGACTGTTTTAACTGCGGAAATATCATCGGTGATTACTGGATAACCGAAAGCGCGCATATTGTTGAATGCCGGAACGGGCTGAATACAGAACGGCGGCAATTTAAACCGCATGATAAATGCTGGTGTCCGAGATGGACAGAACATAAGGAGCAGTAGATGGAAGAAACCGCCAATGTTCAAATAAATGATCAGCGCGACTTCTGGTTTGTGATCGTGGATCTCTGTGTATGGCAAGATGAACGGCTTTCAACACTTGAAAAGGCCGTCTATACGGCTTTGTGTACTTTTGCCTCAGTTGAAGGGCGCACATGCTGGCCGTCTACATCTGCAATTGCCAAACGTACCAGCTGCTCCGACCGTTCTGTAAACAGAGCTCTTGAAACACTTGAAGAACACGGATACCTGAAGATCACAAGACGCTTTAAAGACAACGCCAGAATCCCTTCCGCCTACAGCATTATCGGACATAAGGCAACAGGGGGTTGCGACACTGTGTCGCAAGGGGTTACGACAGAGAGTCGCAAAGAACTAGAACCAACTGAACCAGATTTAAAAGATACTCTTTCAGAGGGAGCGGAAGCCGCTCCCGATGAACAGGAGACTCTTCCGCTCGAGGAAGAATTTATTAAAAAAATCCCTGCAGCCATGAAAGAGACAGTGGAATTCCTGCTGCTTAAAACAGGGCGTAAAGGTCTCTTGCCGGAAGAGCTGGGGCCCGTAATGGCACTTGAAAAAATACACATGCCGTCAAGGATACAGCGGGAGATAACAAAAGCGGCAGAGCGATTTAACAGGCAGGGAAAGCCTTTATCTTCCTTGTCGTTTGAATATATCTTTGACAGCCTCAAATACCAGAAATCATCCAAGTCAGCACGTGCGCAGCCAAAAGTCACAATGCCGACAGCAGCAGAAAACAAAACATGGGAGGAACAAAATCTGGCCGCATTGATGGCAGAATTCGGAATCGAGGGAGGCGTAGAAAATGGGAATGGACCAGGCTGATTACAAACTTTTTGAATGGCTGCGCGGATATTACCCGGATGCCGATCCGCAGGATCTGCCAAAATCTTTATCAGGGCTGCGCTTTGCCATGAAAAATGAAAATTGTCATCAAAAATGTCCCGGAATAGATAAATGCCCGACTCACGGATACGTCATGAAGCCCTTCAGGGTCGGTTTTGGCTCAAGTTTAGTCTTTACCACTGCCGGTGAACCTTGTCAGAGAGGCACAGATGAGCGCAGGCAGGTACAGGTGCAAAAGACAGTTGCAGGGTGCGGAGTTCCGGAAAAGTATGCCGAATGCACATTTGATAATTTCAATATTTTTGAGTGTGACAAAAAAATACATATGGCGCTGTCCTTAACGCAAAAATGCACTCAGTACGGCTTGTCTTTGTTGCTTGGAGGTCCTCCCGGGACAGGAAAAACGCACCTTGCCATCTCTCAGATCAAACAATATCTCAGCAATGGCAAAACAGCGCTTTTTATGCCTGTAATAACCCTGCTGGATGAGATCAAGAGAGGTTTTGAGAACAACACATCAATAGCGACAGAGGATGCTGTAAAAAATGCCGATTTTGTTGTTCTGGATGACTTAGGCACTCAGTACGACACAGGCTGGGTCAGTGAGAGGCTTTTCAGCCTTATTGATTACCGTTATTCGCATAAATTGCCAATTACGATAACAACCAACGCCTGCAATCTGGAGCTGCTGGAGAAGATGGCCGGGAGCGGCAGCGGATTCAGAATAATCAGCCGGATAAAAGATACAGATTTCGGACATGTAATGTTTCTAACAGGCTGTAAGGATTACCGGGGCATGCGTGTCCAGACAAAATTAGCGGTATAGGAGGTCAGATCATGGGACAGGCAAAAGTGGAGTTGTACGGGCACATAGCTGATATACAGGAAGGCTTAACACCAAAAGGTAAGAAATATTTCAAAATCAAGATGGCATGCGGCAGAAGCGAAAAAAAGCAGGATGGGACATATGACAATAAGAATCAGGCGTGGTGGGAGATAACCGCATGGAACGATTACGCCTCAAAACTGAGCTTTGAGGGAATAAGGAAGGGCGACAAGATAAAAGCATTTGTCCAGGACCCTATTCCTCAAATGTACCAGACAAAAGATGGCCGTCTCGGCTGTACCCTGACCGCGACGCTTTTTAATTACAATCTGACAAAGGTTGTATGGCTGCCGAAAGACGCAAAAACGGCGGATGGTTATGTTCCGGCAGAGGATTACGGAGAGCTTCCGCCCGATGCAGACGACTTCGATCCGCAGATGATGGGGCAATAAAGTAAAAGAAATAAAAGGTTTCAGGATAAAAAACAGGGAGAAGAAAAAATATGCCAAGAAGCAAAGGAGAGCGCTATATACCAAAAGGAATGAAACAGATCATGGGGCTGCTTTATTTGTTTCTCGGCCATTATCCGCTTGGCCTGTACCCTTTCACAAACCGTACCCCTTTTCCTGAATCAGCCGAAATTGCGGAAATGGTAAGCATTGTGCACAGCGGAGGAGATCTCGGGTGTCATATAGACGGCGGGAGTAAAACTCCGGCAGCACAGAAGATGATAGAAAGCGCAGACCAGATCAGGGACATAATAAGCAAAAACGGCGGACTGAATGTCTATTACAATATTTTTGAATGGTACGAAAAGGAATGTCCGGAAAGGATAAATATATTGAGGGATCTGTCGATGCTCAAATCTCCCGGCTTCATGACAAAAATGCAGATCGCTTCAGCCCATAACATGAGCATAAGGACAATGGACAGGGAACGCGATCTTGCAATACTCCATATATCCCGCGAAATATACCGCAGAGGGCAGCTGCTCAGCTCTGAATATACGCCGGTAAAGTGGTATATAAACCGCCGATAATTAGGACTGTAAAAGGAAAGTCAAGTATGGTAAGATATTATTGTGCAAATAGAATGTAAAAAAACATTGAGCCGCCTTAAGGCGGCTTTTTTATTAGCTGTAATGTTTTTTTGTATTACTGAGGCGGGAAGAGCGACCACTCTTCACCGCCTCTTTTTATATCTATGTGACACGGACACATAGACAACTTATATTATATAAGAGGTGTCTATATGTCAACATATTTTGAATCGAAACTTGGCCGCTTGTATCACGGTGACTGCATGGAGCATTTTGGAAAGATCCTCAACGGATCGGTTGACATGGTCCTCTGCGATCTGCCCTACGGCATCACGGACTGTAAGTGGGATGTAAAGATCCCGCTTGCGCCTCTCTGGCGCGAATGGGGACGGGTAGTTAAGGAAAACGGGGCTGTTGTGCTTACTGCACAGCAGCCCTTTGCTACGGAGCTTATTGTTTCGTCCGGAAGGATGTTTAAATTCCGGTACGAGCTTATATGGGAGAAAGCAAAAGCCCTGGGCTTTCTTAACGCACGGAAGATGCCGCTTCGGGCACATGAAAATATCCTGGTCTTTTACCGCCATCTGCCGACATACATACCGCAGATGACACGAGGAACTCCCTACAAATCCAAGGACCACGGGAAACAGACTTCTATATACGGCAAATTCAGGGAGCAGAAATCCGAGAACAATACCGGGACACGTTATCCGAGAAGCGTGCTCCGTTTTCCGCAGGAAGGACAGACAAACCATCCTACCGAGAAACCTCAGGCCCTGTTTGAATGGCTTATCCGCACATACACGCGTCCTGGTGATGCTGTCCTGGACAACTGCATGGGATCAGGGACAACTGCAGCTGCATGCGAAGCGACAGGGCGGCGCTGGATCGGAATGGAACTCTCCGGGGAGTTCTGCCGTATGACTAAAGAAAGGATAGAAAAAGCAATCCAGGAAGGTGATCAAAATAGAAAAGACGATTCCGATAAGAACTCAGCCGGAGATACATTCATTCCTCCGCTGCCTGAAAAACTGGAATAAAACCTATTATGTTGCTGCGCTTATAGGAATTAACTGGGGGCTGAGATGCTCTGACATACTGGCGCTGCAGGTTGGTGATGTGCTGGCAGGTTCAGGGTCACGCATCCAGATAATTGACAGGCTTATGGTAGTTGAGATCAAGACAGGTAAGGAACGCCATATATTCATGACCGACAAAATGAGACAGGAACTCCACTCTCACATTAAAAACATGAAAAACTGGACGAGTGAAACGCCTCTTGTCCTGTCTCAGAAAAAGGGATCGGGAGGAAAGCTTAAATCACTGAGCCGTCAGCACCTTTGGCACGTAATAACTGTGGCTGCAAATGAAGCCGGAATAAAAGGATCGATCGGCACACATTCTCTTAGGAAGACATACGCATACCAGGCATGGAGAAATGGAGTTGGTGTTGATGTCCTTCAGCGTGAATTTGGTCATGTATCCGTACAGACTACACACAGATATGCATGCATTCCTGATGAACAGCTGGAAAACATCTACCGTAAGGTGGACTTTGGTATGTCGGGTAAATATGTGAAATAGCCTGTTTATGCATAGTTATGTCAGATTATATAAAAAAGCATAAAGTTTTGTGGATAACCCCATTTTTCCCAAATCAATTTTCCACGATGTCTTGATACAGAGCAACTTTTAAAGGATCAATAAAATCTGACACAATACTAGATATGTCAGATTATTTAGTGATTTGGACTGATGGACAAAATATCCGTTATACCAAGGCTTTGAGGGGAGTTAGCGGGTCCTTCCTGAGGGGTATGGGGCCCGCGGTGCGGACGAGTGTCGGGAATTATATGTTCGAAACTTACAATTTGCTTAGTTTCGTTTGAGGCGGGTGAAATGATAGGAGCATAAAAATGGGCGAAAAATTACTGAACTCGGACAACAATAAAGTTTCTGTTACTGACAGTATGCTTTTATATTCAACAGAAGAGATCTCAGTGCTTCTGGGCATGACCCCTCAATGGGTCCGTAAATTGTCAAAAGAGGGCGTGATCCCTCAATCGTCCAGGGGAAAGTTTGACCTGTTCCCCACGATAAAAAGATACATCGCATATCTCAAGGAATCCCAAAAGGAACAGACAGGCCCCAGTGATCAAAAGAAGATGAAGGCCAGAAAACTTAAGGCTGAAACTGAAGAGCGGGAAGCACGCGCTAAATTGGCCGAGATCCAGCTGGACGAAAAAGCAGGAAAGCTTATAAGCAGGGAGGATGTTATTAGGGAATGGTCCGGACGCTGCGTAGAGGTCAAGGCCGCATTGCTTGGTTTGCCGCAGGAAATAGGGTTCCTCTTCCCTGATTCTGAATACAGATACATGATAGAAGAAAGGGTGGAGCAATTTGTCTATGAGACTCTCGAACGGTACAGCAGAAACGGAATATCCACTCCTGCACCAAGGGATCTTATGGAACCGCCAAGAGCTGCGCTCTTTGAGACCTCCGAGGAAGATAACGGTCAGTGACTGGGCTGATCAAAACAGGATACTCGACAAAAAAAGCAGCTCGATGCCAGGCCCATGGAAGACATCACGCACTCCATATCTCAGAGAGATAATGAACAACTTCAAGTGCCGGTATGTCAGACGGATAAGCCTTTGTTTCGGGACCCAGCTGGGCAAATCAGAAACCCTTATGAACATGATAGGGTACTGTGTTGACGAAGATCCGGGAAGCATGCTGATGGTTTATCCAACAGATGAACTGGCCAGATCAATAAGCAAGAACAGGATAGAACCGATGATCAGGAGCTGTCCTGCCCTTGAGTCCAAGTGGAATCCAACCACATCAGAAACGCTTGAAGTCCAATTTTCGGGTATGTATCTGGCACTGGTAGGGGCGAACAGTCCGTCCAAGCTTGCAAGCCGACCTGTCAAATATCTTTTGTTTGATGAAGTCGACAAGTTTCCTGTAAGGTCGGGAAAGGATTCTTCCCCAATAGAACTTGCAAGTGAACGAACAAAAACCTTTTCGCACAGGAAAGAGGTTCTGGCCTCCACACCCACATATTCAGAGGGAGTTATCTGGCAGGAATTTTTAAACAGCCAGGTAAGCAAACGGTATTTTGTGCCCTGCCCCCACTGTGGAACGATGCAGCAGCTCGAACTTAAGAACATTAAATGGCCGGAAGAACTGAACAGCGATTCCCAGAAACATGATAGAGACGCCCGAGTCCTTCTTGAAAGCTGGTATGAGTGTCCTGTATGCCATGAACAAATACACGACATCGAGAAGCTTCAGATGTTGATCCGCGGGGAGTGGCGTCCGGTCAGGATGGAAAGGGATTCTTCAAATAAAAATATATGGGTCGAAGAAAAAGAACCAAGATCTAAACCGGAAAGCATAGCCTACAACCTCAACTCAATATATTCGCCATGGGTGACATTCGGGCAGGTGGCGCAGAAATTTCTTCGCTCGAAGGATGATCCCATATCTTTTATGAACTTTATGAACGGCTGGCTTGCTCTTCCGTGGGAACCTTCCGCGGCCACTATGAACAGTAACGCAGTAATGAAGCTTCAACGTCCTTATGAAAGAATGACAGTTCCCAAAGAGGCAGAGATACTTACATGTGGGATAGATGTCCAGCTTGATCATTTCTGGTATGAGGTCAGGGCATGGGGGCCGAAGATAACCTCATGGCTGGTCGATTATGGCCGTCTTGAAACATGGGGTGAGGTTGAAAGGATCCTGGATAAACCCTGGAGGACAGAACAGGGAGAAGAGATACTGCTGCAGCTTGCATTTTTGGATTCAGGATTCAGGACCGATGAAGTTTATGAATTTTGCGCGACTCATCCGGGAGTGGCATTTCCAACGAAAGGATCCAGTCAGGCCGTTACAAGATCTCCATTGCAGGAAAGCCAGGTTGAAAAAGCTGAATGGGGCGGACTTAAGCTTTTTATAGTCGATACAAATTATTACAAGAACTTTATCTCGGGGCGTATACATCCAAGCGATGAGATGCTTCCCAGATGGTTTGTTTATGAGGGGATACACCGTGAGTATGCCGAGCAGATCTGCTCTGAGCATAGAGTCAAGGAGATAGACGGAAAAGGAAGGGTAAAAGAGGTTTGGAAACCGGTTACGGAACACACTCCCAACCACCTTCTTGACTGTTCAGTACTGGCAACTGCCGCTGCAGAACGGATGGGAGTCAGATATTTGATGCCTCCAAATGAAAATCAATGATTGTTTGAAGGGAGGAATAAGCATGACAGAAGAAGAAATCAGGGCTGAACTGGCAGAAGTGAACGCAGCGATCCGCGCGATCAGAAACGGAGCTCAGGAATATTCAATGATGAATCGTTCTGTTAGGAAGGCAGATTATTCTATCTTGCTCAAGGAAAGAAAAGACCTTGAACATCAACTGGCTTCTGTCACAGGAACAAGTCTTTCTTTCGGGGGATGGGTTGGCAGATGAATTACCTGGATAAAATAATCAACTACGTAAGCCCGAAATCTGCGTATGAACGCATGGTCTATAGAAAAGAGCTTGAGAGAAATTACACAGCTGCGAGAACAGACAGATACGGACAGTGGCATCCAAGAAACCAGCCGGCAGAACTGACTGATGCACCTTATAGGAACCTGATAAAGGCAAGGGCGAGGGACCTTGAACGCAACAACGGAATAGTCCAGGGGGCGGTAGGAATAATCCTGCGAAACGTCGTAGGCCTTGGGATTAAGCCGCAGGCAGTGTGTGTGAGCAATAACGGGACAGAGTTATGGAAAATCAATGACAGGATAGAAGAACTGTGGGCTGAATGGATCAGCAAGGAAAACTGCGATGCATCGCGCAGTCTTAATTTTTATCAGATGCAGGGGATGTTCCTAAGGCGAAAGATCGTGGACGGGGACAGCCTTGTGATCATGGGATACAGTCCCAATATTAATTCAGATTTTCCTCTGCTTCTACAACTGATTGAAAGCGATCTGCTGGCAGAAGATCTGATACAGCATGAAGGACGGTATGTTTATGGCGGGGTCGAGGTTGATGATTACATGGCGGCCGTAGCTTATCATTTGCGGTTTGACCCCAGAAATATCGGCCAGATCACTAGGACAGAGGCGTCCCGCGTAATTCATGGATTTTTGAAGCTAAGGGCTCCACAGACAAGAGGAATTTCAGCGCTTGCGGGGATTATGGAAAATGTACGCGATTGCGGAGAGTTTATTGAATCGGAGCTTAAAGCCGCCAGGATGGCAAGTGCGCTGACAGGCGTTGTTTCCTCAGAACATCCCGGAAACACGATAGGGCGTCAGATGACAACCCCTACGGGTCAGAAGATAACCGAGATTGAAATAGGAACGATGTTAAGTCTGGCTCCCGGGGAGAAGGCAGAATTTGTTACCCCAGGCAGGCCAAATGGTGCTGCTGCTCCTTTTGTTTCTGCCATACTGAGATTTATCGGCATGGGACTGGGTCTGTCATACGAGGCATTGTCCAGGGATCTCAGCCAGGTAAATTATTCATCCGCCCGCGAAGGAAGGCTGCAGGATATCAAGACTTATGAAATGATGCAGCAGGATCTGATCGATAACTTCTGCCAGCCCATATACAGGCAATGGCTGGACTCAATGGTGCTGAACGGCAAGATCAATATCCCAGGATACTGGACCAACAAAAAGAAATATCAGAAATGCAAATGGATCAAACCGGGCTGGAAGTGGGTTGACCCTCTTAAAGAAGCTAAGGGTATAGAAACTCAGCTGGCATTAAACATGGTTACGCTGCAGGATGCCTGCGGTCAAATGGGATATGACTGGCAGGAGGTTGTTGAGCAAAGAGCCAGAGAAGAGGCCTATATACAAGAAGTCAGGGCGCTGAACAAAATCCAGACAGATGGAGGTGAGAACAATTCCGCACAACAGAGCTGAAAGAGAACGATTAAGGGCTGAACAGGACCAGAGGTACGGCCCCGGATACATCCACACAAGGGAAGCACGGGTAACAATAGCTCCGCGGGACAACAGGTCCGTGGAGCTTTCGTTTTCATCGGAGGAGCCTGTACGCCGTTATGACTGGTGGGAGGACCAGTACTACAACGAAATTCTTTCGCATACAGACTCCGTGGATCTGACAAGGATTCTGGAGATAGGGGTTTTGCTTTGGAACCACGATCCGGATCATCCGATAGGCAGAATTGAAAATGCCTGGATAGATGAAACGGACAAGAAGGGCAAGGCAATTGCAGTATTCGACTCGGATGAGGAAGCCGAGAAGCTGTATCAGAAGGTTTTATCCGGGACGCTTAGAGGGATATCTGTCGGGTACCGTGTGTCCAGCTGGGAAAAAATTAAAGAAGGAGTGACGGTAGGTGACGTAGACGGGCCTGCGATGGTGGCACGTGAATGGATGCCATATGAAATCTCATTGGTTAGCGTTCCTGCTGATATGACAGTAGGAATCGGACGCAACATAAATATTGACAAGAGGAGTGATGAAGGTATGAGTTTTCTTGAGAGGATGCAGGAACTTGCGGTCAGGATCCGCAAAGAAAAAGGGACTCTGACACAGTACATGAAAGAAGCGAAGGAGATCCTTCGTGAGGCAGCAGGCGCTGACGACTATGACCAGGTCGTTGATGCGATGGAAAGAAGTCTGGAGGAATTTGCGGTTCAGGCTCCTGCAGTTGCAGCCACGTCCACCGCAACTCAGCAGTCAGACGACGCGGCCAGAACAGCGGCAGCCACTGAACGCAGAAGGATCAGCGAAATAACATCGCTGTGCAGGGATTTCAATGTTGACCCTCAGGGCTATATAGACAATGGGGCCGAACTTGACGCCGTACGAGCACAGGTCCTTGAAAGGGTCCGCGCAGCCAATGCTCCGGCCAACACCAGCAGAGCCCAGGTCACAGAGGACGAAAGGGATAAATTCCGCAGCGCAGTAGTTGACGGTCTGAGGATGAGATCCGGAATCCGCATGGAAACATCTGCTCCGGGTGCGGAGAATTTCAGAGGTATCTCCCTTATGGATCTTGCCAGGGAATCTCTTATAAGAAGCGGAGAGCGTGTAGGATACGCAGAATCCAGAATGGAGGTCGCACGCAGGGCTTTTGCCACAGACGACTTCCCCTATATCCTGGGCGGACTTGCTAGGGCAACTCTGGCGGATTCCTACAGGACAGCTCCTTCAACATGGGAGGCATGGTGCGGAGTCGGTAGCCTGAGCGACTTTAAAGAGCAGACAACTATAAGGCTCAGCGAGACGGCAGATCTTGATCTGGTACCCGAAGGCGGAGAGTACAAGTTCGGACATTTTGCCGAGAGCAAGGATTCGATCAGGATCTATACGCACGGCAAAAAGTTTGCTCTGACGCGTCAGGCGATCATCAACGACGACCTTAGGGCGTTTACCAGGCTGCCTCAGAAATTCGGCTCGGCTGCAAAGAGAACTATCAACAAAGCCGTATATGCCATCCTGGTAAATAACACGGTAACGATGGCCGAGGACGGTAAGGTGCTGTTCCATACCGACCACGGGAATATAGGGACTGACGGAACTATAAGCACCACTACACTTTCAGAGGCTAGGTCGATGATGCGCAAGCAGCAGGATCCGCAGAAGCTGGACACCCTGAATATATATCCGAGTTTCATCCTGATCCCGCCTGAACAGGAAACCCTGGCAGAACAAGTACTTCTCAGCTCTGCAGATATCGCCGGTGTAAACCCGGGAGTCATTAACCCCTTCAGGGAGAAATTTGGCATCATATGCGATGCTCAGCTCACTGATGCCACTGACTGGTTCCTCGCGGCATCTCCGAGTCTGGTCGATACAATAGAAGTCGCGTTCCTCGACGGTGTAAATGCTCCTGTTATCGAACAGCAGCCGGGCTGGGACGTTGACGGGATGGAATGGAAGGTTCGCATTGATTTCGGCGTTAAGTGCTGGGATTACCGCGGACTCTTCAAAAACGCCGGTAAATAAGGAGGAAATATTATGAGCAGACAGGCAATGCCGGTACAGGCCGGAAGAGTTATTAATTATCTAAATCCATCAGATGCAGCTGCTGATATTAAGGTCGGAGATGTTGTCGGACTGGTCAGCATGTGCGGGATCTCGGAGACGAACATTTCCAAGGGGGCAACGGGAGCCGTTGTTCTTGAGGGAGTGTGGGAAGTCAAAGCGGTAACCAACGCCGCATTTGCTGTGGGTGATGTGGTTTACTGGAATGCTGAGAACGGCTATGTCACGAAGACCCCAACAAACAACGTATTCTTTGGGATCGTTATTGAAGCCAAAGGCACAACGGCGGCCAAGGCTAAGGTCATGCTGGGCAGAGTCGCACTTATCACGGTAAATGTGACCGAAGCAGTGGACGCAACCCAGATCCTGGAGCACACCCATGACGATACTACCGGTGCGGTGACCCTTGATGTGGCCGCTACGGAGTGGGAAGTTCTTCCCGTACCAACTGCTGGATAATAACTAAAGGAGGACAGTGTTATGAGCCTTAAGGATTTGATCAGCAGCGACATTAATACTGTCTTCCTTAACAATTCAGAATTAGCGGGAATAATTAATTTCGGGGGACGATTGATTTCCGCGGTTAAGGAGGAAGTTATTTCCCAGGAAGCGATGACCGGCAAGGGTACGTATGAACGTACCCTTGTTGTTTTAGTACGTGAAGAAGATATACCTAATCTGCCAATAACAGGCAGCACTTTAATGGTTGATGACCAGCGCTGGACAATCAGGTCTATCATCCCCGACTTCGGTATGCTTACAATTTCAATGAAGCAGCCAGGGTTGAATGATCATGCCCTGACAGAATCTATCAAGGTTTATCGCAAAACCTCAGCACGAACTTCCGGAGGCGGCAGGGAAGAAAGTGAAGTGTTTATTTCTGACCTTTGGGCCATTGTAAGGGCGATCGCCAGTAACGATAGGTTTGTTGGAATGAAGGATTCAGAACTTAGGACACATGAAATCCGCCTTGCTTTGACGGATGATGGACCTCTGCAGTATGGCGATGTTGCTTTGTGGCGAGACATAAAACTTGCAGTAAGGGGACTTATTCCGGACCATGAAACCGGGCTCCTTATTGCAGAATGCGTGTATCAAAATGCCTAAAATTATCGTCTGTAAGGGAGAAAAGGAAGCGCTTGAGGAACTGAGAAGGGCTGCGGAAGGCGGAAAGTTCAGGGAAGCTGCACAAAAAGCAGTAGATGATTGTCTTGACATAGTGGCCGAAGAGGCAAGGCGCATAGTCCCTGTAGATACTGGCAGGCTAAAACGGTCCATAAAAACCAAGAGAAGAAAAAATGTTACATGGGGCGAGGTTTTCTGCGATTATCCGAAACCTCAGAATCCTAAAAAAACTAGACATGGGCAGAAAGAGTATTACGCCTTTGCAGTTGAATACGGTTCGAGGACACGTATACCAGATCCTTTTCTTCGTCCGGCGGTTGAAAAAACAGAGGACGTTGTAGAAGAGAGGATGGGGAAAGTGCTGAAAGAGGTGATGCCTTGAGCTCTTTGGACATTATCATTGAAATTGACAATGCCCTGAAAGGTATTCCGGGCATTGCGGAAGTTTACGACTTGAAGGCGCATAAAGATGCTGTCTGTCCCTATATAGTCGTTGACCAGATAAGACGGCATGAGGGGCGTCTTATGGATGACTCAGAAAGAAAAAGTTTCATTGACATTCATCTATGGACAGATCCAAGTTTCGTTGGAAAAAAGAAATGCTGCGAGTTTGAGGCATTGATAGAGGCAAAAATGAAGACGCTTTCAAGGGATTACTTCCTGGACGAAAGCGTCTTCATTATTGATGAAGAATCTTCTATGCCCCACCTCGTTATGACATTTCGTACCTACGACAATATTTAGAAAGGTGGTTGTAAGGAATGGCAAAAATAGCAGCAAGAGGCAGCCGGGTATATATTGAAATTGCAGGTGTGCCAACGCTCCTGCCGGCGCTTAAAGACTGGGCTCTCAATACAACGCGCGGAACGATCGATGTTTCCTCGATGGAATCTGACTGGAAGGAGTTTTTGGTTGGACAGGCTGTTGCCGATGGAAGCTGCAACGTCTTTTACGATCCTGACGATCCTGTTGCAGAGGTGCTTGAAGATGGCATCTGGGAAGGAACGCCCATCAAGTTTTACTACTACCCTCAGGGAGTCGGCAGCGGAAAGAAGGTATATTCCTTTACAGCAATGGTCACGGGATGGAATTTCTCAGGTGCAACTGAGGATGCCGTAGGATCTGCTGTTACATTCCAGGGAACCGGCCCTGTATCAAGAACTGTCCAGGGGAAGTTTGCATCTCTTACCACTTCGATGGCAGGAGATAACAACGATATAACACTTGTTGCGAAAGCTGCAGGGGCCGCCGGCAACGACATCAAAATCAAGCTGGTGGATTCTGCCGCAGCAAGTACCTCGATGTCGATCAGCGTCACCAATAAGGTTATCTCAGTTAATCTGGGGACAGACGCGACATCAGACATTGTAACTACAGCAGCAGGGCTTGTTATTGCCCTTAATGCGAACCCGGATGCCTCAGCCCTTGTTACTGCATCGCTTAAGGCCGGAGAAACAGGGGACGGCGTCGTTACAGCGCTGGCAGAAACAGCCTTGACCGGAGGTGAATAAGTTTGCTTATACGTCTTGCAGGAGAAGAGTATGAAGTAAGGTACCCCTTCTGGGCCTGTAAAAGGCTGGAAGAGTCCATGCCCGGACGAACGATATCATCTTTTATCAGAGACAACGGCCTGAGGGCTGCGACAGGAGATATTTCGTACAGCGACATTGTTTCGCTTCTTTGGGCCGGAATACTCCATAACCAGAAAAAGCAGATCCCCGGCAAGGATAAGATAGCAATGCTGCTTGATGAACCTGACACTACCCCGATTTATGAATTCCTTCCTGAAATGTTTGACGAACTCTGCCGATCTGTACAAAGCAAAGTAAGAGTTCCGGAAGAGGAAAACGAAGAAGAAAAAAACTGACACCGGAGGACACAGAGCTGGGGTTTCAGCAGTATCTGCTGTTTGCTCTGGGTCCTCTGGAACTAAGTCATGAGGATCTTTGGCGCGTCACTATCGGTGAGCTTAATGACCTAATCATCGCACGCAGATATAAAGATTATCTTGAAATGCAAAAACAAGCCCAGTTTGCACAGTGGCTGATGAGCTGCTGGGTTAAGAAAGCCCCGTCTGTACAGGACATGGTCGGAGTTTGGGATGAGAAACTCATGAGGCCATTGGGGAACCGGGAAGCTTATGAGATAGCAAAGGAAAGAATCAGAAGCAAAAAAAGAAACAGGATCAAATAGGCGCTGCCTCTGTCAGGGGGCAGCGTTCGGCTTTATTTAAAGGAGGTGCGGACATGGCGGCAAAGCGCAAGCTGCAGTATGTTTTCGGTGCGGATATTTCTGAAGCTGAGAAAAATTTCAAAAAGATGGGGAATGTCATCGAGCGTACCGGAAAGAGAATGCAGAATTTATCCGGTACTATTACCAAGCTGTCTGCCCCCCTTATTGCGATCAGCGGGATAGCTACAAAGATCGCTCTGGATTATGACAATGCCGTTGACGTCATAGCGGCAGGGACAGGTGCCACCGGACAGAATCTAAAAAAACTTGAGCAGTCATTCAGATCTGTTGCTAAATCTGTTCCTCAGAGCATGGCCGAAACATCCAAGGTCATTGCCGATTTTAATACAAGGACAGGGGCTACAGGAAAAACTCTTGAGGCTCTGTCTGTTCAGGCTCTTGATGCTAGCAGGCTGCTCGGTGAAGATGTGAGTTCTGTCGTTGCAGAATCGACCAAGGCAATGAACGACTGGGGCGTTTCTCTGGATAACAGCTCTGGTTTCCTCGATAAGATCTTCCTTGCTTCACAGCAAACAGGCGTAGCAATGGGAACTCTTTCTTCTCAAATGTATAAATATGGCTCAGCGCTAAGGCAGATGGGTTTTGATGTAGACAGCACAATTGCCACACTTGCCGCATTTGAAAGGGCCGGCGTCAATACAGAACTTGTAATGGGATCTCTCAGGATTGCCCTGGGAAAACTTGCGAAAGCAGGTGCAACCGATCTTCCAGGAGCATTAAAGGCAAGTATTGAAGCGATAAAAAACGCAAAGACGGGCGGAGAAGCAGCCGCTATTGCTATTGAAACTTTCGGCAGCAGGGCGGGCGCAGATATGGCAGCCGCGATCCGTGAGGGACGCTTCGAAGTAGACGAACTTGTAAAAGCCCTCATGTCAGCAGAGGGACAAATTGCACGTACAGCACAGGAAACTGATGGCTTTGAAGAAAAAATGGGGCGTTTGAAGAATCAGGTCTCGCTAACGCTGGAGCCTCTTGGAACTGCCATTTTGAAAGTTGCAGAAAAACACATGCCTAAACTGAGCAAAGCCCTGGATAACATGAACCTTGAGGTTGACCAGACCAAAGTGGAAATAGGGCTCTTGACCGCTGGCTTTGTTGCTGGAACCTTCGCCATCGGGTCATACATTGCGATCGTGGGAAGTGCAGTCAAGGCATTAGCAGGACTTAATGCTGTCCTTGCCGCGTCTCCTGTCGGAGCAGCTCTGCTTGTCGGCGGAGCTGCGATCGGGACCGGATACATGTTCGGCAAAAATTTAAATAAATATGTCAACAGAAATAAGCCAACCTATACTCCATACGCCCCGGGGAAGGAAAACACCGGAATGGGAGATCTGCAGGAAAGGATAAAAAAAACTGCAGCTGGTGAAGACTTAAAAGCCTTTAATCTTAATTCCTTTCTTTCGTCATTGCCGAAGACAAAAAAAGTTGAGCCCATGAGCGGATCCGGATCAAGCACGAAAAAAGGGAAATCTTCCACAGCCGATGCCGCTAAGAAGGCAAGAGAAGCTGAGGAAGCTCTTGCTAAAGCGGCCAGGAAAGCCGGTGAAGAGGTCGCTTTTGCAATAGAGCGAATGGAAGCCCAGAAACAGCTTTCTCTTGAAATAACAGATGCCGTAGCCCAGGGAGAAGCAAAATTCTATGAAGATATGGGATGGGAAAATTCCATGGGTCTGTTGGGCGATGAAGAATATTTGTCGCTTCTTAAAGACAGATTTATTGAGCTAAGGGGCGAGCTTGAAAAGATTGGCAGTGACATGTCCAATATTGCCAACTGGAGCGAGCCAATGAAAGAGGCATTCGCTGAAATTCAAAACAAAGGCGGAGATATCGCCGCAAAATCCATTGATTCATTCAAAGCTCAAATGGAATCAGGAACAATTACCGGAGCTGAGTATGAATCGATGCTTATCAATATAATGGACAAATTTGCCGAATACCCTGCGATTGTAAAAATGGCCAGAGACGAACTGGAAGCGTTCAGGCTTGGCCAGGCTTCGGCACTTGCAACCACCGCCAGCCAGGTTAAAGCTGCCTGGGATGACATGCGTCAGTCAATAGCACTTGTACCTAATGCGATTGGAGATGCTTTTGTGTCGGCGATCCGCGGATCTGAATCTCTCAGCGACGCACTCAATAAAGTGCTTGCGGACATTGGTGCTGTCATTGCGAAGGCATTTATTATGAAAATGTTGTTTGGGTCGTCTGGCACAGGCGGAATTTTAGGCCCTATTATCGGTGGCCTGGGTATCTTTAGAGACGGTGGAGTCTTTGATCAGACCGGGGTAACTGCGTTTGCTTCCGGAGGGATCGTCAACGGCCCTACCCTTTTCCCTCATGCCGGCGGAATCGGATTAATGGGTGAGGCCGGTCCGGAAGGAGTCTTCAAACTTAAACGCAACGGCAAGGGAGAACTTGGGGTAATTGCAAGCGATGAATCCTCTTCTCCTGTAATTATAAATGTCCTGGATAAAGGTGACCTGGAACAGGTTACATATGAAGCAATGACCAAGTATCCCGGATCTCAGATCGTAACAAATCATGTATTGAGACAGCGGATCGAGCGCGGCAGTTTGGCATTTGGAGGTGCAGCACGATGACAGTACCGGCAATAACTAAATACAACGCTGCCGAATTGGCAACGATAAGCATACCCTCATACTCGGTTCTTGAAGTCAGCCAGGAGGATATAGCGGTGGAATTTACATCTCCATCGCGATTGTCCCAATGGCTGTATGTTGATGCATTCCTGGGGAACTCATGGTCATTAACCATACATGCTATGACCGGCGCAGAAGTAGCAACGCTGAAAACGTTTTGGGAGGACCACAAAGGACGGGTCATTCCCTTTAAATGGGTCAATCCTACTGACGGAACAACTTATTATGTCCGTTTCAGCTCTTCATCGCTGCTCTTCCAGCGCGTTTCAAAAACACACTGGAGCTGCTCGATTCTTATCAGCGAGGCGCATCCATTGGAGATAGAGGTTTCGGGGGTGTAATAATGAACAAGAGTGATTTTATTTCCGATGCGGTTGCGCTCGATCTCGGTAAGAGCGGGGTCAAGGTTGCTGAAACTTTGGAAATTGAAGTTGGCAACGAATGGTGGAGGCTAATCAACGCTAAAGAACAAGCCGACCTATATGCTTTCACAAAAAGAAGGGAAAAAACCTCCCCCTATGAGCCCGGCACTTTTGATATGCAAAGCATAAGGGTTTCTACAGAAATTGGGATGCAGGGATATAGCAGAATCGGTGACAGGTCTGCGTGTTTTTTGCCTAAAATGGCAGTAACAACCGAAGGACAACATATTATATTCCAAGTAATTGAAGTAAACGCAGACAATTATCCAACATTGAGGTTAATAAACCTGACTACAGGCACATCAAAAATAATAAAAGGACCGACAACGGTCGGTGCGCCTGTTTATCAGGCTTATGGGGCGTGGTGGGATGCTACGAATCAAGCCGTGGGCTGGTTAGTGTCAGAATTCAATACAGCCTCTTCCGCTAATAGGTTTCTTGTATATGCCGACAAAGAAGGAAATATTGTATATTCTAGATCAATGGGTAACTTGCCTAAAACTCTTATATACGACATTCAGGTTTTTCCCGAAGACTCAAGTGGAACAATATATTCTTTATTTTGGAATCCAGTATCATCCACGCCATGGATAAGAAAAACTTTGCCCCAAATCAACGAATATAATACCAATGCGATTTCAGTTACAAACGTTTCTCAGACAGGGGCAACAGTATTAAGTGCTATAACAAGTGCTGACCCATCTCATAGGTTGTCAATGTTTTATTCAAGAGTTTATGGCTCTGTGGGGATAGCATGGTTTAATTCCGGGACTGGAACGGTGCAGTTTGTTTTAGAAAAAGATGGATGGGCAGACGTTTATTCTTTGCCGGAAATGGACACGTCAGAATACGTGTTTGACGGAATTAGCAACATCGTTGTCCCAAATGATGGCGAGTTTCTTGTCACTGATTGGCTTACGTACAAAGTCGGGAATATTCCTAGTCCCGCTGGGTATTCTTTTCCAACAAATGTGCAGATTTTCGGAGTAACTCCGATTGCAGGAAGGAAGGCAATAATTTGGGGATCATCTTCAACAACGCTGTTTAGATGGACTTTAGATTATGACACAAGAAGCATTGAATATAACGGGGTAATTACAACGGAGGGGTTTACAACAGCTACGAATTGGCTTTTCGGACACCGAAGCCCAACGGTTTTACACGAAACAGAAACAAAGTTGCTGTTGGCATTTAGAAGTGATGACCCCTATATAATGTTATATGACAAGACCACCAACACAATAATATGGCTTTGGTCGAGTTGGAGTAGTTCTGCTGTTTTCCCTGTTACGTATAAAGCTGTTAATACGATACGAAGTGGAATAATTTTTATGTTAGGCGACAGCATTATGTTTTTTAATCACAGTAGTTCATCTGCACAATGGATTGGAGCCTATTATATTTTTGAGGTCTCTACGGTTTCAATTGAATCTATTATGGGTTGCGCTACTGCGGCAGAATTATCTTCGTTAATCAGACAAGATATTACTTATTTCAACAGATTGAACGCAAATTTACAACAACTGGGACCGTCTGCATTTAATGATAGAAGGTATCCAATTATTTCTGCTCAAAATATAGAAGCTGTCAAAATGGTTGCGGAAGATGATAATTACTATTATTTGCACCTTACATCCGGGAATAGATCGCTTTTTCCTAGAGACACTGTGATAAGAAATGCACTAATAACAGACGTGCTTAACGACAATACTGAAACAGGGTTGCTTGGTCTTGCATCTTCAATTGACTGCACTATTTACGTATCTAAGTCAACGATGCTGCCTGTTGCGTTTTATGCTGGATCGTCTGTTATCTCTACAAGAAGCGGAATAAGCACACTGGGAATAAACCCCGCACAGAAACATAAATATATCAACGTTGCTACTGATGCTGAAGGAGGGGATATGACTATAAAGAGATTCAACGGCAGTGGAATCACCTTTAAGAATTATCAAACCTCAAACTCAATTAAAGATACAAACAGCGGTGGAATCTCATCATTGTATTATGCAATCCCACAGGGTGCAATTAAAGCGTGTCCTTTGAATAAAAAAAACGAAGCCTTGTTTTATGCCATTAAGGGCAACAGTATTGTCCAATATGGTGCATCGACCAACATCGCAGGTGATCACGGATGTTACACTTCAACGCTTCCAAGTTTGCCCTTCTCCCCTAATTGTTTGATGATTGATGAGTGGGAGGATTTTGCAATAGCATTAGGGCAAATAACAGACGGTTATCTTCCGTATTGTATATTTAATCCAAGAACTGGATTCCATAACAAGGCAGTTGCAATAAAAATGGCAGATGCTTCGACAGCAGAATGTATTTTACCTACAGCTGATTCTGGTGGAATAACTGCTATGCGAATGTATGGGTCTTTAGGATATGCGATAACGGCAACGGGTAAAGTTGACTATATTAATACTTTTGTTTCTGTTGATTATGGCACAGGGACGGAACCGCCAGCGGTATTTTCAGAAACTATTTTCGATTATGAAGAACGAGTTTATACCCCTTATCCCTTCGCACGTGAGGGCATAAAAGTCGAACTTTCAAACATCAGCAAGATGACTAAAATCACGTTGCCAGAAACGCAGACCGATTTGATCCGCACAATGCTTGCAAGCGGAACGGACTTTCGTGGATCAAGGTGCATTTTGCGGAGGATATTTCCTGACCATTCGGATGAGGAAGGTTCTGACATTGTTCTGCTTGATGGTTATATACAGGATTGGAGTTATTCGCCAGACAAGAAAGGGATACTTTTCACCGTAAGCAAAACCTTGATTGATGTTGGGGCATCGTTCCCGAAACGGCTGATGAACATGGGCTGTTCCCACGTTTTCAAGGGAGTCCGTTGCGGGTACTTAGGCGAAGATGGTATCTGCACAAAGACAAAAACTGATTGCACATCAAAGGGTGCTGTTGCCAGATTCGGAGGTTTTCCTTGGGTTGCGGCGAGACAGCGAAGGGTAATGTGGCGATGAAATTCATTTGCCCATATTCGGAAGATGAGATTGTTGCTCGTGCAAGGTCTTGGGTCGGAAAACCAGTTGCAAGAGCAGAATGGAGGCAGGGTGTGACGTGTATTCACCTTGCCTCTTTTTCTTATGGTTGGGATGATTTGATTCCCAAAAACTGGCTTGATTGGAGTATGAACGACCTTGCGGAGCTTTTGGGGTGGAAGGTTGTCGAACGTAAACCGAAGCGCGGGGATTTTGGGATATTTGAGATTCACGGCAAAGAGCATTTAGGAATATTCACAGGCGACGACACTTTTGTTCATGCGGGTAATGTTACGTTTGTTGAAGCAAAATCTGACAGGTTTATGCGGTACTACAAGGGGGTGTTGACTTGGCAATAGCGGGAATGTTCTCAGGCTTGCTTGGATGGCTGTTTGTCGGAGCGGCGATCTATTCTTGGCTGACATATAAAGACTACAGTTCATCCAGTTCGCCGCAATCCTCATTTTCAGATCCGGGCGTTGGCGGAGGACCTTGGGCACACCCGACCAGTTCGCAGACCCCGATCCCGCTAGTGTTCGGAACGGCACGTTCAACGATGCCGATAATCCACTATCGGCTTGAAGGCGATCAGTATCAGGACATGTGGCTTGTTTGCGCCGTGGGCGAAGATTGGAGTTCTCTTGACCCCGATTATGCGACCTCTGTCGGAGCGGTCTGGCTGAATGATACGCTATTGTCTCGGTTCTCACGATATACGACGAATCCCGACCTATATGACCGTGATCATGATTGGTGCAGATTTTATGAAATAGGAAGAGGATGCAATATTTACTGGAAATCGGACGGCAAGCATGTTTTTCAGAAAGAGGCGAAACTTGACATCCCCGCTGAAAGTTACAATCTGCAAGCTACACATGATGCGGGTAGTTCTCCGATCAAATGTACCGTGCGCCTTATCCACCAGTTTAAAGAAGGCGGGACTACACAGGCGTTTAAGGTTACGGTTTTCTACAGCACGGAAGTTTCTGGAAACCCCGAAATAGTTCTGTTCAACGGTTCTGTTTTTAAGACAGCGACTCAGACTGTAGAAGCGGGGAAAGATTCTGAAACGATAAACGTTGCAGGAACACAGGAAAGCGTTTATGAGGTCAATTTGCCTTACAAGGGAACATTCAAAGTCAAAGTTGAACTTATTTCAGCCTCGAATGAAGGGCAGTTATATCTCGATTCGGTCGAACTGGAAGACACGGCGGTACAGAGTGAGACCGTCGAGAGTTACGGAACTTCGCTTCTCGTTGTGCATATCCGCGACATTGATGGAACATTCGTCAAACCCACCGTCACGGGAATGGTCACGGGAGGACCATCAAATCCTTCCGAGGCGTTGCTGTGGGTGCTGAAAAACAAGGAAGTGAGCCTCGGCATCGGCGCAGATTATATTGACGAGATCAGCTTTATGGAGGCGGGAGCAAAGTGTGATGAGTACAACTACACTTTCAACCGTGCCTATTGTGCCGTCTCCAACTTTGAGTCTGTCATCTCCGACATGTGCAAGTCTGGAAGGTTGCTCCTTGGGGAATACGGCGGCAAATTGGCCTGTGTGTTTGATGAGGAAATCACCGCTCTGAACACACGCACAGTAGACATGATGACAATGTCTGATAACGCTAATTATGGCGATACTTCAATGAGTAATATCCCGAACCGTTTTGTTATCAAATACGTTGATAGTGCCGTTGAATCCACTGCACAGGACATTGTGCTTGAAGATATTATCCTTCAGCAAAAAGCAGGGGTCGTAAATGAAAAGACCATCGACCTCTACGGAATCACATCACAGGCGAAGGCTTGGGAACTCGGATGGTATCACGCATTGTGGTCACAAGCCAGCAAATGGCTTGAATTCGACATGAAACCGTTACTTTGGGATCTATCTCCCGGATCAGTAATAAAAACTGTCAGTACGGAAGATCCCTATCTAAACAACCGGGAATGGATGCTTGTCGGCTTCGATGAAACAGACCCTGGCTGTTACAGGGCAAAGGCAATTGAGTATAAGCGGGCGGCGTTTCACCCAGAGGGATATGTGGAAGAACTGCCGAATGTTTACATCGAGGATTATGTTCCGACAGGAACGATAGGCGGTTCTAACGTGCCGTCTGGAACTATAGCTATCTCTATCGCATCAATTCAGCCGTTGCCGAGCATGGAATCACGCGTAACGCTTCAACTGGCAGGTGTTCCGACAAGTGCTGATTTTGTAAAAGTTTACCGCAGTTTTGACGGAAATTCTTACTCGCTTTTGACTGAACTGACTGCTACAGGCGGGACTCAATATTGCATCTACAATGAAAGCCAATCATGGACATTTGTCTGGTACAAGGCAACTATCCGCTCATCAAAGGGCGAGACTTCGCTTATAGGCGCACCTTCAGCACAGGCATATATCACAGGAGCAGAAAACACATTCCCCGGCTACGGCTTGGGCGCATACGGCAGACAGCCGTATGGCTATTAAGGAGGGATGATATGAGTATTTATATATGCGGTGCTTGCAATACAGGTAAAGCTGAAATTGCAAGAAAGATTACAGAGATAAATACATCCCTGCAGCTTCTTATTGATCCGGCCGATTCTGTATTTATCCCGGTGTTCGGAGTCGGTTTGGACAGAATATTTAGAGGCAGAAAATGGGAGGGTAAAACGGATGAAACCTACCAGGGCTTGTGTGAATATCTCAGTCTGTTGGAACAAGAAGATATCATCACCAATGAAGGTCCCCTTTTGCTTTTGTCCCACATGATGTTCTTCGGAGTGCTCAGCGTATTCAATGATGAACAGCGTAAAGGAATTTTGACTAGGTGCCTTGCCTTGCTTCGCAGGGGAAAGCACTTTATTGTCAGAAGATGGATTGAAAACGGGAATTTCAATGAAATAAGTGTAAGCCTCCAAAGAGAGTTCAGAAACGGAAGAGAAAACATCTTCACAATACCCCCTGCCACAGACTACGATTCAACGGTTGAGCAGGCGGTCAAATATATCAAAGAAAAAATGGAGGTGTAATAATGGCACTTTCCACAACGACAAACTACAGCCTCAGGAAACACGACGCAGGAGATCTTAATTGGGACGTCGATATGAATTGGAACATGACTGAAATCGACAAAAAGCTGAAACTCCTGTTTGCCAACTTTTTAACCTGTTCAACAGCAGCGGGAACAGCGGCGAAGGTTGCGTCTTTTACGAATTTCGCGCTTGAAGCCGGGTGTCTTATCGCCGTCAAATTTACCAACGGAAACAGCGCGAGCGGAGCAACTTTAAACGTGAACAGCACGGGAGCAAAGGCGATTTACTATAACGGTTCCGCGATCTCCACAAATGTCATTGCGACGAACGGAGTCTATCTTTTCATCTATGACGGAACGAACTGGGTGATGCTAAATCCGATCACGTTATCAGATGCAATTGCAGACGGAGAGACAGGGCTTGCCCCAACACAAAATGCAGTATATGACGCTCTGATACTTAAAGCCGACAAGATCTATGTCGATGGTCTTTTGACCAAGCAGGACACAAATGATGGGAAGACATACAAGGCTGTTCCGTCTTTCACTGACGGTGTTCTGTCCTGGACTGCGGAGGAAGTTGTCTAACAAGCATAAGTGACACTGAAGGTAATTTGCCTCTACTCATATTCTAAAAAGCAGCCGTTTATGGGGCTGCTTTTTTTATTCCCTGAAATAAACAAATGAATTTTTATGAAAGAAGTTGATGCAAAATGAAGATCCTTATCGATCCCGGACATGGAATTCCTCACACCGGGGCCAAAGGACGCATGTTAGGAATAGAAGAGCGAATTACCACCCTCCGTGTGGGCCATGTATTAAAGAGCTGGCTGGAAGCTCATGGACATACGGCATACCTTACCAGGACAACCGACCAGTGCATTATCAAATCTGATCGGTCATCAGACTTAAGAGCAAGGGGAGTTATGGCAGGCCGTTTGCAGGTTCACTTGATGCTGTCGATCCATTGCAATTCAGTCGCTGATTCGAGGGCAAACGGCTGTGAGTGTTTTACTCTGCCTGGGCAAGACACTTCTGACCTGTTGGCAGACGAACTTCTGAGGAGCTATCGAACTTCATTTCCCCAGATAAGACTTCGGGCTGATCTTCGTGACGGAGACTTGGACAAAGAGGCGGATCTTCTAGTCTTAAAAGCAGCTCCCCCAAGGTTGCCCAAAGTATTGTTTGAACTGGCCTTCTTAAGTAACCAACAGGAAGAAGCGTGGCTTGGTGATCCGGCTAATTATCCGGGTATCGCCGCAGCGCTCGGCAGAGGCATTGAGAATTGGAGCAAAAATTTGCGGTGAGGGGGTAAATGATGAGCCAGAGTGAATGGAATAACGCATGGGAGTCACTCCAAAAGATATTAATTATCTATGTGCCATACATGATAGCTTCGGTCATTATCTCCCTATGTGGCTACATAGAAAGACACTGGAAGAAAGAACCGTTCTCGCTGGCCAAGCTGATCACCGGACTGGTCAGCGATTTGATTTACGGTATGACCCTTGTTCTGGGGGCCCTCTGGCTCAGCCGCAATAATCATATCTGCGCAATGTTCGTCCTGTTTGTGGGCCTCTCCAGGGGGCGTAAATGGGCAGATGACTTGATAGACAAGATCCTGTGGCAACGGTATGGACAAGGCAGCTTTTACGGCAGCGATCCATTTGGCCAACAAAATAACATAAATAATCTCCAGGGAGATAATCCTGATGGAAATACGAATAATGGAAATCAAGAGCTGGATCCGCGGGAATAAATGGGCACTGCTGATCCTGATCGCAGCTTTAGCCGTCGGTGCTGCATTCTTCTATGTCACTCACAGGACAGTGAAGCCCGAACACATGGTCCAGTTTCCAGCAGCAGCTATATCAGCAGATATATCCGCAGCACGCATAGATGAGCTTATCCAGGACATCAATCGTGAAAGATCCCAGGAAGAGGAGGTTGTTCGCAATGCGAAACGCAAAGCTGTTAAAGCTATTACTGATCTTGATAATGATGCTGTTGCCGCTGCATGGAATGCCCGCATCGGCGAATACAGGGAATCCAGGCAAAATCAAAACGGCAACGCCGGGAACGATCTTAACTGAGGGTGCCTATTTGGTGCCCCTTAAAGACGGCAGAGACACCCTGGAGCTTATAGACACCCAATCCGCTGAGATAACGGTCTTACAGGGCATCGTAGCGTCAAAAGATATTCAGATAGACAGGCTCATCACTGCCGTTAAAGAACTCAATGAGAATCGCCTGCAGGAACGATCTGAATGGCAGGAGCAGGTAGTAACTCTTGCTGATAATAATACTGTTTTAGGTATAAAGATTGCAAAAGAAAAGAGGAAACGATGGGGAATAGGCATCTTCGGAGGGCTTGTTCACACCGGCGATGTTGTTATAGGTATTGGGATTACATACGATATTATTAGATTTTAAAAAATGATGCCCCGATATTTTGTGATCGGGGCATCATTTTTTTAAATTTAGCATATTAATCATCTTGCCAAAAACACATATCAATCAATTTCATTGGTGGATACTCGATTACGGATGAATTGTTTCGATTTTTTTTTGTGTTTAATAGTAGTTTGTTATATCTATATAGCGTAAATAGTTCTTTGATAGATTCTTTATTAAATGATTTTGTTAAACCAAGTTTTTCGAGTTTCTTCTTTATTCGTGTGTCATATCCAAGAATACATCCAAAAGTCCCCATCATTATTTTAGTTAATAATGTCTCTGTTGGATTATTAGGTCTATAGCAAGCTTTTATTTCTTGACTTGCATTAAAAATAAGATTAATAATATGATTATCAGTTTTTTCATTATTATAATCAATTAACCATAATTCATCGTATTCAGGCTTGAGTATAGTTTCCACAGCAAATTTGTGAATTTTATAATCCTTGAAATATAAAAAACTACTCCCTCTAAGCATTCCCCAGCTTGCAAGGTAGAAAGCTAAATTTAAACAGAGAAGATCAATATCATCATCTGATAAGTCACTAATTTTGTGACCATTTTTTAGCATGTTCCAGTGTGTTTTTTGAAAAATATTATAACAGTGTTCCCATGAAATGTTGCTATTATGTATATCGTCATTTATGGTTTTATAAAATTTATCAATATTATTAATCAGAGTGCTAATGTTGTAATTTGGCTTACTGGTTACCATAAAGATTCACCGCCCATTAAGCAATATTAAAATAAATATTATAATTATAGGGTATTAAAATCACATTAGCAATAATAGAGGTTTAGTTTTAAGTTTAAAATACAATTTGTTTTAATTTACATAGGAGCTAATAATTTTAATACAATTAGTGTTAAAGATATTGCCGTATCTAGAATAACTGGGTTCTTGGTGTGGTCCTTAAAAGATTTGAACAACTGTTTACTTATATATTAATATTAGGTTTTAACGGGATATCTTTCTTATCCCGTACTGCGATTAGAAAGTCTCCCCACCACTCCATCATGGCAGTTCTTTGAGGCATGTACTGAGCGCGGTTATATGTTCTTCTTATAGTGTTTCTGTCAACGTGTGACAGCTGGTGCTCGATGACATCCGCCGGCCATTCATATTCATTCAAGATGGTACTGGCCATCGATCTGAACCCATGAGCTGTCATATCTTCTTTCTCATACCCCATTGATCTTAAGGCCATGCGGACGGCCCCATCGCTTAAATGTCGGCCGCCTCCGCGCGGAGAAGGGAAGAGCCAGGTCTTGTTTCCCGATATTGCCTGGAGTTCTTTCAATACCCTTATCGCCTCAGTTGATAGTGTAACAACATGTTCGTTTTTCTCTTTCATCTTTTCGGCTGGTATGCGCCATTCTTTTTTGTTGAGATCAAATTCTTTCCACTCGGCCTGCCGAATTTCGCCGGGACGGACAAACGTCAGAGCCGACATTATCATCAAATACCGTACTAATCTTTGAGGATAGGCATAGACGCTGCGCATCAGAGCTCCAATATCTTCATTGTCAACGACTGTTGCATAGTGTTCCTGGCGGTGCGGCTGCAGTGCTTTTGATATGGCAGATGCGGGATTGACCAGAGTTCTGTCAGTTGTAATGGCATAATCAAAGATCTGTTTCATAAATTGGCGTAATCTGTGGGAAGTGTCTATAAGTCCTTCTTTTTCAATTTGTCTGCAAAAAAGCAGGATTGAGTTAGGAGTAATTTCATTCAGGTTTCTATTGCCAAACTCGGGGAGCAGATATTTATTCAGCCTCAATTCTACGGTCCTAACATAGTTTTTGCTTTTATCAGGAAGGATGACGGAGTTAAACCATTCAACTGCAAGCTCCTTAAAAGAATACTCTCCGGAAGGGCCCCTTTTATCCTCTTTTCTTATTTCATAGTTCTTATCCCTTGCAGCTTTTAAGCTGACTCCAGGGTAGGTTCCGAGACTTTTGCGTTTCTCTTTTCCGTCGATCCAAAGACGCGCGATCCAATATTTGCTTCCGTTAGGCCTGATGTCGAGGATCAATCCCCGTCCATCTGAAAGGCTGTATGGTTTTTCTTTGGGTTTTGCGTTCTTTATGATGATCTCAGTCAGAGCCATAATATCCCCTCCACCGTATAAAATACTGTGACCGTATTACGTATTTATACAAATAATTATACAGTATTGAATGGATAACAGCGGTTATTTATAGTTATCTGTGGTTACTTGAAAAAGCAAGAAACCCTGCTGTGGGCAGGGTTTCTTGGGTATATGGAAACGTGTGGATTATTGGCTTGGTGGGCGATATTGGGTTCGAACCAACGACTTCCACCGTGTGAAGGTGACACTCTACCGCTGAGTTAATCGCCCGCTTTGTGCATCGGATGGAATTATACTTGCTTAGTGGCAATATTTCAAGTTTCGTGCCAGAATTCGTGCCAGATATTGTCAGCAAAATTGCCGATGATGGTACGTTTGTTCCTGATATCGGCAAAGCAGGAGGAGCCATGATGGGATATCAGACTGGATGCCGCTCCCACAAGTCAGTGCATTTGGTGTAAAATAGTTCCCGTTGGCAAAATACAAACGAAGGGTCGAATGCCGGATGATCCTGTGCACAAAAATGAACGGCAACGGAAACGATTTCCTCGTCATAAACAATATGGAGCTTAAGTACAGCGGGGAAACGCTTTCCATGTATGCAAAGGCTCTTTGCAGAAGGAGAGAGTCACTGGGCGCAGACGGTATCCTTGCAGCGGAACCATCGGAAGCCCATGATTTCAAAATGAGACTGTTCAACCGCGACGGCACAGAGGGCGAGATGTGCGGCAACGGGGCAAGGTGCATTGCCAGATATGCATTTCTTAAAGGCATAGTAAAAAAACCTGAGATGACCTTTGAAACCATTGGCGGCAGAGTGGATGCCAGTGTAAGGGATGCAAGAACGACCCTCAAACTTTCTCCTGTAAATATTTCAAGCCTTGTTCACGATGTTCCCGCCTCTGTCGAAGGATATGATTTCAACTATACTTTTTTGACAGTCGGCGTTCCTCATGCAGTAATATTTGAAAAGACGCGCCTTGACTCTGAAGATCAATACAGGAAGATCGGCAGGGCGATACGTTTACGGACAGACCTTTTCCCGGAAGGGGCAAATATTAATTTTGTCTCACCAAAGTCAACTTATGAAGCAGGTCTTGACGTCATTACATATGAGAGAGGGGTTGAAGACCTTACCCTTTCATGCGGTACAGGTTCCACGGCAAGTGCAATAGCTGCCTTTACTGCCGGACTGACCGGCCCTGTGGTGGATGTTTATAATCCGGGAGGGCTGAACAGAGTATCCCTTGAGTTCGGACCCTCGGGCAAGATCCTGCCTGAGCTTGAGGGCGGAGCGTCATATATAGCGGAGATCGAGGCGTTGGAGGAAGCGTTAGAGCAGTATAATTAAAATGTTGACCGGGAAAAGAGCCATCAGTCTAGTTGCGCTGCTTGTCCTTTTTCTAATTTATATTGGAGGAATCAATGTTATGCCTAAACCATGGTGGCGTGAAACGATAGAGACAGTTTTCTGGGCGCTTGTGCTTGCCCTTATCCTAAGGACCTTTGTTATTCAGGCTTTCTGGATCCCAAGCGGATCGATGATACCCACTCTTGAAGTGGGAGATCGTGTGCTCGTGCTCAAATTCTGGTACGCGATGCCCAAAGTTGAGCCAAAGAGGGGACAGATAGCCGTCTTCAAGTACCCGGTGGACCCTAGAAGGGATTTCGTAAAGCGGATCATCGGTCTTCCCGGTGACAAGGTAGAGATAAGGAACGGCACAGTGTATGTCAACGACAAAGAAGTATTTGAGCCATACGTGAAAAACAAAGACACTTTTGACATGCTGCCGGAAACAGTTCCTGAGAAAAGCTATTTTTGCCTGGGAGACAACAGGCCGAACTCGCAGGATGGCAGGTTCTGGGGGTTTGTCCCGAGAAATTTCTTCCGGGGACCCGCTGTTTTCAGATACTGGCCGCTCAACCGGATAGGGCTGATCGAATAAATGGGCAGGACTGTATGGTTCCCCGGGCATATGGCAAAGGGCAAGCGCCAGCTTGAGGCGCTTGCAGCCAATATTGACCTTATTTTAGAGGTTCGGGACGCGAGAGCGCCGAACCTCTCTTCGTCGCCCTTCCTTCACATCTTTGCCCCTAAAATAAAAATATGGACCATCCTCTCAAAAGCGGATCTTGCTGATCCCAATATCACTAAAATATGGACAGATCATCTGAAATCAAAAAATCTTCCAACATGGCCGCTGGATCTCCGCAAAGGAGGGCTCAGCCAGATACGGAAAGAGCTGACGGAAAAGAAACCGGCCTTCCGGGATCTCAGGATGGCGGTGGTCGGCATCCCAAACGTTGGAAAATCTATGCTCATCAATCAGCTGGTAGGAAGAAAAGCTGCCCCTGTTGGCGGGATACCCGGAATAACCAAGGGAGTCTCCTGGTTCAAGGGAGAAGGGTTCCTTCTGGTCGACTCACCCGGGATACTTGATCCTCACAGCGACGCAAGGGCACACCGGATCATTTCATGGATAGGCGCTACAAGAGGTCAGGTAATAGGCAATTGGGAAGATCATGCAAAAGAATGCATATCATTCCTGATCACAAAAAATCTTTGGCAGGGCGTTGAATCAGCCTGGGGAATCAAGCCTGAGGGGACTCCGGCGGATATTCTTGAATCTGTAGGCAAAAGGCTCGGCAAACTGCTGCCGGGAGGTCTTGTGGACATTGAAAGCGCAGGCAGGGTTTTTATAGACGCTTTTGCCACAGGAAGACTTGGCAGGATGAGCCTTGAAAGACCGGGAGATCCGCCGCTGTGGGAGAGCCTCAAGTAATGTTTGGAAAAGCTGGGATAGTTGCCGCAGGAACAGATGAAGCAGGCAGAGGTCCGCTTGCCGGGCCTGTTGTTGCAGCTGCGGTCATCCTTACTAAAGAACAGAGACAATATCTTCTTTCAAAAGGTCTGAAAGATTCAAAAAAACTTTCACCGTCAAGGCGAGAAGATCTTTTCTGCAGGATGTGTGAGTGCGGGATAAAGTGGAGGGCGCAGGCCGCGTCACCGCATAGGATAGACAGGATAAACATACTCCAGGCCTCTCTATGGTGCATGAAGAGATCTGTAGAGCGCCTGGATTCCGAACCGGACATAGTATTGGTCGACGGCTGTACGTATATTCCCGGACTTGGAATATATCAGAGATGTGTGGTCAAAGGAGACGACAGGGTGCCTGCCATAGCTGCCGCATCTGTCGTAGCAAAGGTTTTGAGGGACAGGATAATGCGCACCATGGACAAACTCTACCCGGAGTACGGTTTCAGCGCCCACAAGGGATACCCATCAGCCGAACACAGAAGGATACTGATGGAAATTGGCCCTTCACCGATCCACAGAGTCTCTTTCAAAGGAGTCTCGAGGGAAACAGCGGTATGAGCCTTGAAAGGGCTCTAAAACGCTCATTACAAGAAAGAAATAAAGTCTCCACTCAAAAATCTTCCGGGAAAGATCAGTCTGACCCTTCCAAAAAGCTCCCGCTTCACCTGCAGACAGGAAAATATGGTGAAGAAAAGGCGGCAGAGTACCTCACCCACATCGGATACAGGATCATAGCGAAAAATGTAAGCTGCAGGCATGGTGAGATAGACATCATTGCCGATGACGGCAATGAGATCGTCTTTGTTGAGGTCAGGACCAGGAGCTTTGGCTGGCTCATGCCGCCTGAATGTACAGTAGGACCTGAAAAAATAAAAAAACTTAAAAAAGCCGCCAGGATATGGACAGAAAACAGAAATTACACTGGTTTTTGGCGTATAGATCTAGTTGCTATCACGCTTAAAGAGGGCAGTGGACCCTCTATAGAACATATCAAAGATATCACGGAGGGAATACTATGAACTCTGTCTCAGGTATAACGCTTCGGGGAGTCAAGGCGGTTCCGGTAGAGGTGGAAGTGGAGATAACCGGTGGACTTTTCAACATATCAGTGGTAGGTCTTCCTGACGCTGCCGTCAGAGAGGCCAGAGAAAGAGTCAGGGCCGCTCTCCGGAGCGTAGGGATAACGCTCCGGGGGAGAGTGGCGATCAACCTTGCTCCTGCTGACGTGCCAAAGGAGGGAGCACTGCTTGATCTTGCTATCGCAGTCGCAATAGCTTGTGTGCAGGGCGGAGTGAAGGTCAAAAAGCCATCCCTCTTCATAGGCGAACTTGCGCTCGACGGAAGGCTCAGAAAAGTCAGGGGAGCTGTACCCGCGGCTTTTCTTGCCCGGGAAAAGGGATGGGATATCTACCTGCCGGAAGAAAACGCTGAAGAGGTCAGTCTGGTCGAAGGGGTATCTGCATGGAGGGTGAAATCGCTTGGAGATCTCTTTGCGCATTTGAGAGGGGAGATCGAACTCGCCTGTGTCGGTTACTGCGAGGCTGATTTTACTCCCCCCCAGGCAGATCCGGACTTTTCCGACATCAAAGGGCAGTCTGCTGCCAAGCGGGCGCTTGAGATCGCGGCGGCGGGCCATCATAACCTTCTGTTGGTCGGATCTCCGGGTTCGGGTAAAACGCTTCTGGCAAGGGCACTTAAAGGGATACTTCCTCCCCTTTCCGATCCGGAGCTTATGGAGGTGCTTCTTCTCAGAAGTACTGTCGGGAATTCGATCTCATCTGTCAGGGAGAGACCCTTTAGATCTGTGCACCATACTGCAAGCGCTGTTGCTCTCTGCGGCGGAGGGACCACACTAAGACCGGGCGAGATAAGCCTGGCCTCGAGAGGAGTGCTCTTCCTGGACGAGTTTCCTGAGTTCACCAGGGATGTCCTTGAGGCGCTCAGACAGCCGCTGGAGGATGGCCAGATAACTGTAAGCCGCGCCTCGGGCAGTGTTGTCTATCCGGCAAAGGTGCTCATGGTCGCTGCCTGCAATCCATGTCCCTGCGGTTTCGCGGGAGATCCAGTTGAACACTGTACATGTTCACCTTCAGCCCTTGACAGATACAGAAGGCGTCTTTCAGGCCCCATTCTGGACAGGATAGATCTTCACATTTCTATACCCAGGCTTTTGCCGGAAGAGCTCGTTTCACTGGAGGGAAAATGCGGCGAGAGCAGTGCAGAAGTTGCTGAAAGGGTGAGAGCGGCACGGGAGATCCAGATAAAACGGTGGTCCAAGTATGGGATCGGATCAAATTCAGAGATACCTGAAAAACTGCTTCGAAGAAACATAGCGCTGACCCCGGAAGTAAAAAGCTTTCTGCTCCAGGCACTGAACCGCGTAAGGCTCTCGGGAAGGGGGCTTTCCAGAGTCCTCAAGGTATCGAGGACAATAGCCGACCTCTCCGCTTCAGAAGAAATAAAACTTGAACATGTTGCAGAGGCTCTGAGTTACAGGGAAGGGGAAGCTCTCTCTTGGATGAAAATTTAAAGACGCTTCTTCTCCTTAACAGCCTTGAAGGCCAGGGAAGAAAATTATGGTTTGCCCTAAAAAGAGGACTGATATCCCACGACGAGCTTTGGAAATGCAACGCAAAACTTTTTACAGAGCTTGGCATCACAGAGAGGACAATTGTCGCGATCAAGACAAAAATTGACATGAGATGGGCCGAAATTGAAATGGAGAAATGTTTGAAGCTGGACATACGGGCTGTCGGAATAGAAGACGAAGATTACCCTGCGAAGCTAAATGATCTTAACGATCCGCCACTGATACTTTACTGGCACGGAAGCGAAAAACGGATACCTCATAAGTGTATCGGAGCCGTAGGAACAAGAAGGGCAAGTACATACGGAAGAAGAACAGCTTTAAGGATAGGTGAATACTGCGCACATGCAGGGATCCCCCTCATAAGCGGAGGAGCTTCTGGCATAGACGGGAACGCACACATGGGAGCCTGTACGTCAGGAGGAAAAACATTTGCAGTATTCGGTACAGGAGCGGATGTATATTTCCCCCAGTCAAATGCAAACCTATTCAGAGAAATAAGAGACTGCGGGGCACTTATATCAGAATTCCCGATCGGCAGCCAGGGGGAACAATGGCACTTTCCAAGGAGGAACAGAATAGTAGCAGCCCTTTCTTCAAAGCTGATAGTCGTCGAAGCGCCTCTCAAAAGCGGAGCTATGATAACTGCCGGATTTGCAGCAGAGCTTGGAAGGGAAGTATGGGCAGTTCCTGGAAGGATAGACGAAGAATCGGCATTCGGAAGCAATAAGCTTATTTTTGACGGAGCTTATCCCCTCATAGATCTGAAGGATTTCTTCGAGACAAATACAAGGGCATCTGCAGTATTTTCCAATAATGATCTTAAGGCGGATCCGGTGTCTGACATTGACCTTTCACATGAAGAAGAGGAAATATTGAAGGTTTTAAGGTTTGGCGGAGGGCAGACAGTTGACAACATCGCTCTTGAGGTTAAAATGAGCGCCGCCGGCATTTTAAAAATAATTGCAATTTTGTCTGCAAAAGGAATAATATATTCTTCGGGCTCAGGCCGGTATAGCGCAAATGTTTGAGAGAGGTGTAATAAATGGCGACTGTTCATGGGACTAAAGAAAAAAAGATGATCGATGAAGCTGCTGAAGTAAAAGCCAAAACCACAAAACCAGCTGCCAAAAAGAAGACCAATAAAACTGTGGAAGAAAAGACTAAAACCAGCACTAAACCTGTCAAAAAGAAAGCATCAACTAAAACTGCAAAAAAAACAGCATCCAAAAAGTCTTCTTCAAAAGAGAACGGCAAACAGAATTTCAAGCAGTATGAGGGGAAGATCCTTGTAGTTGTCGAATCCCCGGCAAAAGCCAAAACTCTGGAAAAGATACTGGGCAATGGATACAAGGTCCTTGCAAGCGTAGGACATGTAAGAGACCTTCCGAAGGGCCGTATCGCCATAGACATCGATAATGACTTTGAACCTGACTACATCCAGGTCAGGGGCAAAGCGGAACTGATACGCGGACTCAAAGGAGCGTCGCAGGTCAGCAGCAGAACTCTTCTGGCATCAGACCCTGACCGAGAGGGAGAGGCGATAGCATGGCATCTTGCTTCTCTCCTTGACATAGACCCGAAGTCGGAATGCAGGATAAGGATGCAGGAGATAACGGAGCATGGGGTCACCGACGCTGTAAAAGATCCTGACTCAATAGACATAGATAAAGTTGATGCTCAGCAGGCTCGCCGTGTTCTTGACAGGCTTGTGGGCTATCAGCTGAGCCCCCTTCTGTGGAACAAGGTAAAACGAGGCCTCTCTGCGGGAAGGGTCCAGTCAGTAGCGCTAAGGATAATCTGTGAGCGCGAAGACGAGATCGACAAATTTATTCCCGAAGAGTACTGGCTGATAGATGTTGAAAGCAGCAGTACGGACGGAAAGAGAAAATACAGGCTCAGAGCTGATAAATATCAAGGCAAGCCGCTCTCCGTCCATAATGAAAAAGAGGCTGCGGGTGTCGAAAACGAGATAAACAAATCAGAGCTTAAGGTAGAGGAATTCAGAACAAAAGAGAGTCCCAAGTCTGCCCTGCCGCCATTCAAGACCAGCACCCTCCAACAGGAAGCATCCAGAAGATGCGGTTTTGCACCGGGCCGGACGATGCGGATAGCTCAGTCCCTTTACGAGGGCATTGACATCCCGGGAAAAGGACCGGTCGGGCTCATAACATACATGCGTACCGACAGTCTGAGAATATCTCCTGAGGCAGTTGCATCATCTAAACAATTCATTCTCGATAACTACGGTAAAAAATATTTACCCAAAAGCACAAATATCTATGCTTCAAAGGCGAGATCTCAGGATGCCCATGAAGCTATCAGGGCAACAGACCCGTTTATCACTCCGGAATCTGTAAAAGGCTGCCTGACGCCTGAGCAATACAGGCTTTATGAACTTATATGGAGCCGTTTCATAGCAAGTCAGATGGCGCCTGCAATAATTGCAAGGACAACCCTGACATGTGTCAGCGGAGATTACTTGCTCAAACAGTCCGGTGCGGTAGTCGTATTTGACGGATGGGGAAAGGTGTTCCCGCTGGGAGTCAAAGATGCAGACATGAAGCCGGCTGTTGAAGGGGAGACTCTTCTTATTGACAAGATAATAAAGGACCAGCGCTTCACCCAGCCGCCATCGAGGTATACAGAGGCCGGTCTTGTCAAAGCGCTTGAAGAAAAAGGTATCGGAAGGCCTTCGACCTACGCCGCGATAATCAACACGCTCACGGTGAGAAATTATGTCGACCGAGGCGAAGAAGACAAAAAACTCATCCCCACAAAACTGGGGAGGCTTGTAAACACCTTTCTTGTAAAGTACTTCTCAAGCCTTATAAACGTAGACTTTACTGCGATGATGGAAGATGAGCTTGATCAGATCGAGGCGGGGGAACTCCGGTGGAGGAAAGTAGTCGGAGAATTCTGGAACGGCTTTAAGCCTGTTCTTGACGACGTATCAGCCCATGCTGAGAGTATGAAGCCGGAACCTGAGATGGTAGGTGAACCGTGCCCGGAATGCGGCAAAGATCTTGTTGTCAAAAGCGGAAGATTCGGAGAATTCATTGCCTGTTCCGGATATCCCGAATGTAAATATACAAGGAACATCGTCAGGACGACCGGGATCAAATGTCCCAAATGCGGAGAGGGCGAACTTGTCAGAAGACGCGCTGCAAAAGGAAAGGTCAAGGGAAGGATGTTCTACGGCTGTACGAGATATCCTGAATGTGACTTCATTTCGTGGAAAAAACCCGGAACGGCAGACCAGGAAGCTGCAGTTACAGATCCCGCAGAAATTGAAAATGCAGATACAGAGATGTAAAAAGATAACAATAACAGGAGGAGGACTCTCCGGTTCAGAGGCAGCATGGCAGCTTGCGCAGCGAGGATTTCATGTCAGGCTTTATGAAATGAGGCCTGAAAAAAAGACTCCAGCACATGAAACGGCTTTTCTTGGTGAGCTGGTATGCAGCAACTCTTTTGGAGGGGAAAAACCGACCACCCCTGCAGGTATACTTAAATCAGAACTAAGCCTCTTAGGCAGTCTCATAATGGATTGTGCCCAGAAAAGCAGAGTTCCTGCAGGGAACGCGCTTGCTGTTGACAGAGATGTCTTTTCACGCCTTATCGATTCAGCGATCTCGTCTCATCCAAACATAGAGGTCATAAGAGAAGAGATGACCGAACTTCCGGAAGGCCCTTCCATTATTGCGACAGGACCGCTGACAAGCGATGCATTCGCGGAAAGCCTTAAAAAACTGGTTGGCGAAGACCTCCTCTATTTTTACGATGCTGTCGCCCCGATAGTGACGCTTGAAAGCGTAGATCCCGAACATTCATTCAGAGGAAACAGATATGGCGAGAGCGGAGACTATATAAACTGCCCAATGGACGAGGATGTATACCATGCTTTCTGGGAGGCATTGGTGGCCGCCGAGACTGCTCCAAAACACAGTTTCGAAAACGAAGAGATGAGACACTTCGAAGGCTGTCTGCCTGTGGAAGTGATCGCAAAGAGGGGAGAAAAGACCCTTCTTTTCGGTCCGCTCAGGCCTGTAGGTTTCACTGATGAAAAAAACGGGAGGATATACACTGCTGTTGTGCAGCTGAGGCAGGACAACGAAGATGGAACTCTTTACAACATGGTCGGCTTCCAGACCAACCTGAAGTGGGGCGAACAGGAGAGAATCTTTCGAATGATACCCGCGCTCAGGAATGCTGAATTTATCCGTAAAGGAGTAATGCACAGGAACCTGTTTGTATGTGCGCCTACTGTTCTTGACGGATACCTCAGGCCGGTCGGCAAAATGGATACATTCCTGGCCGGGCAGATGACCGGTGTCGAGGGATATCTTGAAAGCACAGCAATGGGGCTGGCCTCTGCACTATTCATGACTGCACAGCTCAGAGAGGTTTCAATGCCGGATTTCCCGTTTGAGACTGCAATAGGATCACTTCTGAATTACCTTAGGACTGCCGTTCCAAAAACTTTCCAGCCAATGAATGTAAATCTTGGAATATTCCCAAAACTTGAGGGAAAGAAGATCAAAAGACGCACTGAACGCTGCGAGGCTTATCATGAAAGGGCGATAGGCGCGATGCGCGACTTTATCAAATCGCACGCAGAGTTATTTAACAGCGATAAGTAGCCAGGATGGAGATTACGCCTTGGGAGTCGATAGCAAATCAATTGGAAATCAATTGGGAATCGATTGTTAGAGACTGTGGCAAAAATCGTGCTGCGGGAATCAATTGATGATCAATTGCAAATCGATGGGGGAGTCAATTGTGAATCAGTTGTTTGGATCTGAGAACCTGGCCTCTCACTGAGATCCGGGATTCAGGCACTTTGAACCTTCCCTATAACTAAATAACTAATTTTTTGAACCAACCAATTGACTTGCCACCGATTTGCTATTGATTCCCTGTAGGAGACAGAGAACCCTGTCTCCTACAGCTTTTTAGACTGAATAGTAAACAAATGCTTGTATCTTGTGAATTTTCTTAAAATTCGCTTGAAATTTCAACTCTACATGCTAGAATACCATTCATGGCAGAAAACATATCAGAAAATGTCGATCAGTTTTTAGCATTTATGGAATCCAGAGGCCGCTCAAAAAACACTGTTATTAACTACAGGGTCGATTTAGAGCAGTTCAGGGAGTATTTGCTGAGACAGGACATCTCAGATGTTTCTGGGATAGATTCTCAGTCAGTCCGAGTCTACCTCTCAAATATCATAGGTTTCGGCATAGCAAAATCGTCCGCTGCAAGAAAGCTTTCCGCTGTAAGAGGCTTCATAAGCTGGCTTTCTTCGAGGGAAATACTTGAGTATGGTGTTGCAGCAGGACTTAAGGGACCCAAGTTGCCGTCGTCCCTTCCAAGAGCTCTGTCATATGAGGAGACAGAAAAGCTTCTTGTAGAAGGGCCTGAAAATGGTAAACACTATCAGAGGGACAGGCTGATACTTGAGCTGCTTTATGGTTCAGGTCTCCGTGTATCTGAATTGATAGACCTTAATTGGGAAAACATAGAGACAGATCAAAGGATGATCAGAGTGTTAGGCAAAGGTTCAAAGGAACGGCTTGTACCATTTGGTCCGAGCGTCAAAGAACTCCTTGAGGACTGGAGCCTCCTTTCAAAAGAAGGAACCAAAGGACCTCTGTTCATATCAGAAAAGGGAGCAGAAAGGCTTACAGTCAGAACAGTGCACAGACTGGTACAAAGAGCTGCTTTGCGGGTAGGGATCTACGGAGTATCACCGCATACATTGAGGCATTGTTTTGCGACACATCTGCTTGAACGCGGAGCTCCGCTGAGGGTCGTCCAGGAACTCCTAGGCCACGAAAGCATAGCCGCGACTCAAAGATACCTCTCTATTACAGCGGAACAGATGAAGAGAAGTTATATGGAGCACCACCCGAGAGCACACGAGTAATACTTAAAAAATAGAAAAAACAGGGAAGGAAGTTGTTGCAATGGACACACCGAAAGAACTTATTGAAGCAAGACCCAAAATCATGAATCCTGCCGCAATGCAGGATCTTCTTGAGAAAACGCGGATAGTCAGCCGTGCTCTCCAGTCGCGCAAGGATCGAGGAACTCCCGACTATCCCAAACTTGCAAGACTTATGTCAGACCTCTCAGCAGCTAACGTCTACGTTATCAACGAAGACGGAAAGATACTGGGCTACGCCTGGATAAGCGAATATGACTGCCCAATAATGGCAGACCAGCTTCTGGACGGTGCAATGCCGGCCGCTTACGTTGAAAAGGTAAACTCGTTCCACGAGTCAATACTGAATCACACGGACCACGGCCTCTGCGCCTATGCAGATCAGCCATGCACATACTCAAACAAGCATGTGCTTCTTGTCCCGATCAATGGTTCCGGGGAAAGGCTGGGAACACTTATACTTGCCCGTTTTGGCTGTCAGTTCGACACAAGGGACCTTGTCCTTGCCGAGTACCTTGGTACAGTGGTAGGACTGGAAATACTTAACGACAGAGGAAAATCGATAGAAGAACGCGGACGTGAGCGTCTTGTGGTCCAGATGGCCATGAGAGCCCTATCATACTCTGAAGTTGAATCAGTCAGACACATAATCGAAGATCTGGGCGGGTCAGAGGGTGTTGTTGTAGCAAGCAAAGTTGCAGACAGAGTCGGTGTAACGAGAAGCGTTATAGTAAACGCATTGAGAAAACTCGGAAGCGCTGGTATCATAGAGAGCAGGAGCCTTGGGATGAAAGGAACATACATCAAGGTCCTCAGCCCGCTGTTTTTAGAGGAGCTTGGCATAGCAGTCTCTCGTTAAAAATTTAGGGAGGGTGATATCTTGAAGGCAAAAATCCTCATCGCCGATGATTCGGCCTATATGCGTTCGATACTAAAAGACCTGCTCCTTCGGAACGGTTATGATGTCATCGGCGAGGCAGAGAACGGTAAAGAGGTTCTTGGTCTATACCGGAAACTCAAGCCTGATGTCGTAGCGATGGATATCATGATGCCTGAGATGAGTGGTATACAAGCTCTCAAGGAAATCAAAGAAAATTATCCGGAGGCCAGGGTGGTCATGTCCGCGGCGATGGGTCAGCAGCATTTAGTTGTTGAAGCCATAAGAGCAGGTGCGGCCGACTTTTTTATAAAGCCTGTCCAGGCAGAGAGAGTTGTCGAAGCGATAGACAAAGCGCTGCAGCACAGGTAGGCTGTTTTATACAACAAATGGAGTAGCTATTTTTATTTATTATGGTAAAATGCGCTCCATGATATTTTTTTAAAGACTCCGTGCAGAACGGAGACATATTTTTCTTGGAGGTCAGAACCGCATATGGTAGATAAGGTACCCGCAGCATCAGGAGTAAGCGTGGGGGATGTGCTTAACGGAACTGTAGAGCACGTTGCCGCCTACGGCGCGTTTATCAGGCTCGAATCGGGACAGAAGGCGATGGTCCACATATCAGAACTGTCTCACAACTATGTAAAAAAGGTTGAGGACGTTCTGGAAGTCGGACAGAAAATAACCGCAAAGGTTATTAAGATCGATGAAAAGGGCAGGATAGACCTTTCTATAAAGGCGCTTCAAATCAAAGAGCCTCCCGCCAGACCGGTCTACCGTGAAGATGACTTTGAGAAGAAACTTACTACATTTCTCAAATTCAGCGATGAAAAAATTGCCGACCTCAGTAAATCAAAAGAAGTCCGCAGCACTAAAAGAAAAACCGGAACCGGAACCGGACAAACCGGCAAAAAATAGTGTCGGGGAAATGATAAAAAAAGATTCCTTTAAGGAGCCGGCGGCAGATCATCCGCCGGCTTTTTGGACACCTTTGAGTGGCGGTGATATTGCCATTCTAAGAAAAAGGAACAGCCGTCGGCGTTTCGATCTCTCGATTATCTATGCTGTGGCGGCAAGATGTTCTTATGAATTTCCACAGGTACTGGTATGCAGGCCTCACCGAAGGGGAGGAACTCCTTTCCCAACAATGTTCTGGCTGACATGTCCGTTTTTAGACCGTAAATGCGGTGAACTGGAATCGCTCCAGAAGATAGGCGAACTGGAAGGACTGTTCATGACCAGACATACAGAAGTTTCCATATGGCATGAAAGATACGCTCTTTTGAGGAAGAGCATATCTGCTAAAGAGACAGATATCCCTACCGGGGTCGGAGGAATAAATTGGCGGGATGTCCCTCATGCTGTAAAATGTCTTCATCTTCAGGTTGCTACATGGCTTGGCTGGAGGTATCACCCTGCAGAGGACTGGCTCAAAGAACAGTTGGAAGTTACAGAATGTGCCTGCGGGATTTGCGGAAAAACAGATGATAATAAATAAAAAATCCTGATCATAATATATAATTTAGCAAGTCCTTATTGACTTTCTCGTAAAAACCTGTAAAATTACCCATCGTGATGTACATTTTTGAGCCGTTAGCTCAGCTGGCAGAGCACCGGACTTTTAATCCGGGTGTCCCGGGTCCGAGTCCCGGACGGCTCACCATTTTTTTGCGGTCCCATCGTCCAGAGGCCTAGGACACCGCCCTTTCAAGGCGGCGACACGAGTTCGAATCTCGTTGGGACCGCCATTATTTTAGAGGCCAGCGTAGCTCAGTTGGTAGAGCAGCGCACTCGTAATGCGCAGGTCTCCGGTCCGAATCCGGACGCTGGCTCCACTCGAAAAAATACAAACCCCGGTCAATGTGACCGGGGTTTTTTTGTAGTTCAGCTCACTTAAAATGATCCATCGTTCCTGTGAAACAACTCCGCTATCTGTTAGAATTTCTGGTGTTGGAGAACAATGGTGAAACTGCGGCAGGGACGGGCAAGCAATCGGCAAGCAGTTGTTTATGAATTACAGTTAAGCGATGGCTAAGCAATTGCTCAGCGACGGCTCAGCCATTGCTCAGCCGCATTTGAAATCGCCGCTTCACAAATCTTAAGACCGTACAAAGGGGATCATGATAGTGTTAAAAAGTCATAGCTCAGCTTCAAACAACAAGGAGGGTGTCCTTGAAACACCGGGACTTTCTTTGGTCATCAAAAGAAAAATAACGTTTGTAAGACATGGAATCACAGAGTGGAACAAGATGTTCCGTTATCAGGGCATAACAGACGTACCTCTTTCACCTGAGGGAGAAGAACAGGCAAAAAAGGCTGCGCTGCGTCTTTCATGCGAATCTGTTGACAGGGTCATATCGAGTCCGCTCGAACGTTCGATGAAGACGGCTGTCATCATTGCAGAAACTATAGGAATCAAGAGCGTGGAAGCGTGGGATGAACTTAGAGAGGTCGACTTTGGTGCGTGGGAGGGGCTTACAGTACCCCAGATAAAGGAAAAATACGGAGAAGATCTCTTCGAGAAGTGGAAAGCTTCACAAATCGACGTTACTGCAACAAACGGAGAAGATGCGGATCTGGTGTATAAAAGGGCTGAAGGCTGTGCTGCGAAGATATTGGCACTAAAAGATGAACATGTCGTAGTAGTTGGACATGGAGCACTTTTCAGAGCTCTTTTGCTCCCTCTGATAAAGATACCGAGAGGGAATGTGTTCTGGAAGATGAAAATGGACAACTGTTCTCTTTCAGGTATCGGTGTAGACAGGAAAAATAGAGCTTTCATAGTTTTTTTCAACGACACAATCCACCTGAGGACAAAGATCGATTGCATCAAAGATATTCCTCTGCCGTGGTAGATTTCATAGATTAATGGTAGAATCACCAATGTAGGTGTAGTTGCATAGATTGTATAAAAAACGCGAAACGAGGATATGCCTTTGAAAAGCGATCCCGAGAAAGTTACGACAGGGAATGACGAGAATAGACCAGAAGCAGAAAAAAAACTGTGGTTAAGGTGTTCCAACGGAGATGAGGAAGCACGGGAGGAACTTATCCTTGCATACAGGCCTATGGTCTATTGGCTTGCGAAAAAACTTAAAGTTCCATACGGTACTTATCCCGACCTGATTCAGGAAGGTATGGTCTCTCTTATCAAAGCTGTCGACCGTTTTGACGTAGAAAGAAACAACTGTTTTTCTACGTATGCCTATTACAAGATAAAGGGCGGGATGATAAATTTCATTCAGCGTGTAGAAGCAAAGGCTCCGATCCCGGTCGATGATGAGACGGTTTTTATCCATGAAGCTCCACTGACCGGATCTCTGTCTGAACATGCAGACAAGTCCGAATGGACTCTTGATCTTGAGCAGGCCCTGAACAGCTTGTCCCAGAGAGAGGCAGATATCGTAAAGGCTCTTGTGATCGAAGGCAGAATGGCCAAAGAGGTTGCTGAAGAGGCAAATCTTGACATAAGCCACATTTACCGGATCCGCAGGAAAGCTATGGCCAAATTACGTAAGTGGCTAAATGCAGATGAAGCCACTTCCGCCATGTAATACGGGATAATAATTAAACATCCCCATGGGCATGGAGGAGGCACCGGATGAAAAAGAAGATCTCAAGGATACAAAGATGGCTGGACAGACTTTCCACCGCCTGCGAGACCGGAAGGTGGGATTCTGCTCTTGTGGAAGCAGACTGCCTTTCAGCAGAGGTACGTGAGATAAGAGAAGACCTGACTCAGAAACTTGAAAACGATCATGCTGCGGCAGTAAACATATTCAGCAGATCCGCAGTCACCATGAGTATCAAAAGCGTTGGGATAGCGCTCTTTATTGTCTTGGTTTCGACCATACCTCTTGCAGTTGAATCTGAAAGGCCATGGACAGCTCAGACTGATACGAAAGCGGCCCAAGGCCCCGGAGATGAGATCCTTGCGTGGGTGACACGTGAGGAGGATGAACTTCTCAGGACCCTGAGATCAGACCTCAGCGGCCAAAATGCAGGAGCGATTCAAACAGAGAGCGTTTTCTCGGCACCTGTAAAAAAGAGAACTTCTGCACAGGCTAAAAGGGAAATAGTTGTGGTTTCTGAAATACCTGCTGTCCGGAATATACCTGTGAGATCTGAAGCCGGAATAAGTGCAGAGGATCTAATGGCTCTTTTGCAGATAGGGGAAAAGGCTCTGAGAGGAGACACCCCTGCGATCAAAGTAATAAAATAGCAACATTGCGCTGATACATGCGCTGATATTTTTATCCATTTCAGAGGAGTGGTTTTTTGTGTCTTTCCATGCCAGGTTTTTTTCAGCAATAATTCTTGTTTTCCTTTTGATACTCACACCTGCATATGCAGCAGAAGAAAGCCTGACCTCCCCTGATATTCAGGAAACAACAGCAGATAAAGGAACGGAAAAGCTGCAGGAGGAACAAAAGATACTGGCCCTTACAGGACCTGTTATTCTTGATATAAAGGTTCAAGGGAATGTCGAAGTCGTAACGGAGCACATGTTGAGCATAATAACCTCAAAAGTCGGAGAACCAGTCGACGAGGAGAAACTGCGAAAGGATGCAGAGGCCATCTTTGAGCTGGGGTTCTTTGTCGCTACAGATTACAAGGTAACGGACAAGCCAGATGGGGTGGACGTACTCTTCACTGTGCAGGAAAACCCGGTCGTCAGCAAAATAAATTTTGAAGGCAACACAGTATATTCCAACGAAAAACTTGAAGAGATGATATTCACAAAACCTGGAATGATCTTCAACAGGACGTTCTTTAGGAATGACCTTCAGAGGATAAAGGAGAAATATCAGGCAGACGGATATGTGATGGCAAACGTGGCTGACGTAAGGATCGAAGGTACAGAGATAACAGTCGTTATTGTAGAACCAAAGATAAGCCAGATAGTCATCCAGGGCAACAAGATAACTAAAACGCATGTTGTCAGAAGATACCTCAAAATAAAAGAGGGTGAACTTTTCAATTCCAACAAACTCCGCTTATCTCTCAGCAGGCTCCAGGGCGTAGGCTTTTTCAGCGATGTCAACGTCAACTTTGAACCTGGCGATGACCCGAAGGATGTTATTATTATACTGACTGTTGAAGAGGCACGCACAGGAAAGTTAGGATTTAACATTGCTTATGGCACACAGAGCGGGTTTGGCGGAGGACTGAGCTACGAAAACACCAACATTGGCGGTCGCGGTATGAAGCTTAGTGTTGGTTTTGACCTTGGCAACAGAGAAGAGTACTGGGCGAGTTATGAACAGCCTTACATGGGTGGAAAAGTCACTGCCTGGAAGGTGGGCGCATACAAGAGAGCCTGGACTGATCTAAGATACTATGTTGATAATAAAGAGCAATTCAGGTATGACAGGGACAAGGTAGGCGCTTTCTTTGGTTTTGGACGCAAGTTTAAAGAAGATTCGATCTACAACTGGTATCTCTTGTTTGACTGGCATGAAGTTAAAAATGATCCTAAAAATCCGCCCGCAGGCTATGAAAAAAGCAATTGGGGCAATATCCCAATAGATAAAAAAGTTCCCCCGACAACAATTTTGGATGACCTCGGAGACGGAACATACTATTCTGCAACAGGATCGGTCCGCCGTCTTAACATTGATGAGTACCTGCCCTACTCAAAGGGCGATGTTGAGACATTGAACATCCAGTATGGACAAGCTACTGTAGAAGGTGTTAACTACAACTTTTTCAAGTACTGGCTAGAAGCCAAATTTTACTTCCCGGTTGAAAAGCTATTCAAAGATTTCTTTGAGACCTCTTTCGGAGGAAATTCTGACAGGCCGGTAATGTTCGCAGCAAGAATAATTGCCGGATCATCTTCAGGCGATGTCCCCTACGAAGAAATGTATACGGTGGGCGGAGACACAACATTGCGCGGTTACGACGATGATCGTTACCACGGAGAAGAGATGCTTTTAGGCAACTTTGAACTCAGGGTTCCTATGGATAAGAATTTCTCCCTGGTAGCTTTTTATGATATTGGACGTTCATGGAGAAAAGAGGGCGACACTGCAAGCTTCGGAAACGATATGGGATCATCTCCTGGATTTGGTGTCAGGATAAACACTCCACTAGGCAACCTCAGGCTTGACTATGCCACAGGCGATGAGGGCAGATTCCACTTTGGTTTCGGAGAGCTTTTCTAAGCAAGACAAATATCTGTTTAAATCATGGGTTGCGGCCATCTTTATAGCCGCGACCCTTCTTATGTTTACAGGCAGAGCCTTTGCATATTCTGTTGATGCAGATGGTGTGCCGGAATGGCTTTCTCTGATAATCGAAAGAAGCATATCTGCGGTTGCAGAACGGATGCCTGAGTCACAGTCGGACGAAAACGCAGAAAAAGTTATAGAAGTCATATCAGGGAAGCTCTTCGACGGGTACAAAGTTGATTCAGTCTCTATTAGCTCAGGTGTGATAAAAATAAGCCTGTCCCCTGAAAAAACTTCGGATAAATGGAGAGTCGAAGTCCAGACGCCTCAGATCCAGGACCCGCCGCTGCAATGGATCAAAGCAGATATTGCAGCAACAGAAAAGCTGCTCAACGAACTTATCCAGGGTCTTCCTGTCGAAGCCTTGAACTGGTGTGATGCCGGACTTAAAGAAGAAGTAATAAAGATACTGTCCCCTGTCCTACCGGGCTGGAAACCGACACTTATGGTCCATTCTGAAAAAGAAGAATATATTATGAAGATCTCTCTTTCTCCTGAACTTCCTCTTGTGCTTGCAGTCAACCCGACGCTCACATCAAATTCCCTGCCAACGTTGCTGCACGAAGACCTGAGGGAAGACCTCATGGAAAGGTCCTCCCCTTTCATTGGACTCCCGGTAATCTGGGCTAAGCGACATGAAAAAGAGATAAATGTATGGACAGAGAGCTTTCTCCTGACAAGAGGAATAGTTGAAAGGACATCAGCTGAACCAAAATCCTCTTTCTCTGCAGGGCAGGTATCACAGATGAAAGTCAATGTTGAGAGCAGACATTACACGATAGCTGCCTGGGCAGCTCTCTACGCCGGTACACAGGACAAAACAGGAGAGATCGGCGTACACCTTGGCCGAAAACTGAAAACTTTTTCAAGATGGAACATGGAAATCTACGGAGAGGGCATAATAGAGCTGCAGGATTGGGATCCCGAAGGCAGATTGGGACTTAGATGGTCTCCCTGGGGTGATGTATGGATAGGCGGAGAATGGTCAACAAAAGACAGCATGTGGTGGGGGCGCATCAATATCGAACCAAGGATGCACAAGCCTTATGCCTGGTTGCGCTGGAGGGAAGACGGAGAATACAACGCCGCTATAGGTTACAAGGCGACTGAATATATTTCTTTTGAGCTTCACTATGACTCGCGTGACGAAGATTCAATCGGACTAAGGATGCTTGGAAATCTGTAGCATTTTTGAAAGGAACTGATCGTTATGAGTATAGAAGGACTTACTTTGGCAAATATTGCAAATATGGTTAATGGTACGTTGAAGGGAGAAGGCGGTTACGTTGTGACCTCAATATCGTCACCGGAAACCCCATGTTACGGCTCGATTTCTCCGCTGTGGGAAAAAAAACTGGTTTCACTTGCAAGCAATGAGGCTGTTTTGCTGACTAAATACGGCTGGATCCCAGAAAATGGACGGGGTGTGGAAGTTGAAGATCCCAGAAGAGCTTTGGTTACTCTTCTTGAATATTTTGACACAGAAAAAAAGAACTATTATTCCTCTGTACACGAAACCGCAGTGATATCAGAAAACGCTGCTATAGGAAAGAATGTGATAATAGGCCCGGGATGTGTGGTTTCTGACCACTGCAGCATAGGTGACGGCTGTACTCTTGCAGGGAATGTCTGGGTGGGAAAACACGTTTCTATAGGTGATAATACATCGATAGAACCTGGCGTAGTAATATATGACAGATCTTACCTGGGCAGAAACTGCATAGTTCATGCAAACGCCGTGATCGGGTGTGAAGGATTTGGCTTTATGCCTGACTCAGAAAAAGGACTGCTTCGTATACCTCAGATAGGTACTACGGTGATAGAGGATGATGTAGAGATAGGCGTATGTTCAAGCATTGACAGAGCTACGTTCGGAGAGACAAAAATATCCAGGGGAACAAAGATAGACAGTCATGTGAAGATCGCCCATAACTGTACGGTCGGGGAATACTGCATCATTGTTGCACAGGCGGGGATAGCGGGAAGCAGCACGCTCGGGAATGGCGTCACAATGGCAGCGCAGTCAGGAGTGGCTAATCACGCCAGGGTCGGGGATGGAGTCATTGCTGCAGGAAGGGCTGGCATAACAGAGGATATTCCTCCCGGATCAGTTGTGTCGGGTTTTCCGGCAATAGACCATAAAAAAGATCTCCGTCAGATTGCTGCAATCAGACAGCTCCCTGATACGATCAAAAATATCAAAAATATTGAAAAAAGACTTGATGAGCTGGAGTCTGAGAACAAGTAATGTCATTTACAATATCTGCACAAATAGAATTTACAGGAGTAGGACTGCATTCAGGAGATATCTCAACAGTCTTGGTCCACCCCTCTCAAAAAGAGGGTATTTATTTTTCCACCGAGAACGGACTTTTTCCTCTTACCTCGGCCCATGTAGAAGAGGACAGCAGGCTTACAGGATTCAGTCTTCCTGACGGGACCATAGTAAGGACAGCGGAGCATCTTCTGGCTGCTCTGACCGGGCTTGAGATCGACAGCGCGGTCATCTCGCTGACCGGGGAGGAAATACCTATCCTGGATGGAAGTCCGCACCCATTCGCCATGGCATTCTTAAAGGCGGGGATAACAGAATATGGGGAAAAGCCGAGAAAAAAAGCCCTCTCAGTTCCGATCGTCATAGATGACCCTTATAAAGACCGGGCGATAATGGCTCTTCCTTCGGAGAGACTTAAAGTCACCTATGTGATAGACTATCCCGGTACTCCGGTGGGGACTCAAAGAGCATCATATATAATATCGCCGGACGTCTTTCTTGACAGGATATCAAAGGCCCGAACATTCGGACTGACCTCAGAGCTGGACTACTTGAAAAAGAGTGGTCTTGCTAAGGGCGGATCTCTGGAAAATGCTCTCATGTTCGATGAAAATGGCCTTTTGAATGAAGATGGACTTCGTTTCCCTCTGGAGTGTGTAACGCATAAGATAAACGATCTTCTCGGGGACCTGGCTCTCTTAGGATCTATCCCGACCGCCCATTACATTGGCATATGTGCCGGACATGATCTTCATGGAAGGCTTGTAAATAGAATAAAAAGGGTCATATAATTATTTGACCGAATCTTTTAACTGGAGGCATATAGGATGAAATATGACATCAATAAAATATTGGAACTTCTGCCGCACCGTTATCCGTTTCTCCTGGTAGACAGGATCGAGGATCTGGTGCTGACAGACGATCTGGTAGAGGTGACAGGAATTAAAAATGTAACGATAAACGAACCGTTTTTTCAGGGGCACTTTCCCGACGAACCAGTAATGCCTGGAGTCCTTGTCATCGAATCCATGGGTCAGGTAGCGGCTGTGCTGCTGAAGCTTTATACCGAGATCAAAGAAAACGAGCGCCGCCTGGTATATGTCACATCTATCGACAAAGTGAAATTTCGCAGGCCGGTGAAGCCCGGTGATCAGCTAAAAACAGTAGCTACTCTCGTAAAACGCAGGGGAAACAACTTCAAATTCAAGTTCAGGGCAACAATTGACGGAGATCTGGCTGCCGAAGGTATGATGGGCTGTGTAGTCTCTTCAGGCCTTACCCTCAAACCCGAGGCATAGACCGGAATGAGCGTATATATCCATCCAACCGCGATAGTATCTCCGAAAGCACAGCTTGGAGAAAACGTCAGGATAGGTCCATTCTGTATGGTGGATGACAAAGTGATATTGGGAGATGCGACTGAACTTAGGGCCTATGTCCACATATATAACTACACAGAAATGGGCTCAGGCTGCACAATCTTCGATCACACCGTCATAGGAGGAGAACCCCAGGATATCACCTTCAGGAATGAAGAGACCTGGGTTAGGATAGGCAATAACCTCATGTGCCGTGAGTATGTCACTATGAACAGGGCTGTCGGCGAAGGCCAGTCTACCACTGTGGGCGACAACTGTTTTATTATGGAAAATGTCCATCTTGCCCATAACGTTAAAATAGGACATGACTGCACCATAGCCAACAAATGCGGCTTTTCCGGACACACACATATAGGCGATTTTGTAGTGGTCGGCGGAATGGCAGGGTTTCATCAGTTCGTTCATGTCGGATCATACTGCATGATCGGAGGATTATCGAAGATAGTTCGGGATGTTCCTCCCTTTTGCCTGGCAGACGGAGCTCCTATCAGAGTCTATGACATAAACAGGGTAGGACTCAAACGCAGGGGGTTCGACTCCGAAACCAGAAGGCGCATAAGGGATATGTTCAGGATCCTCTATGATCCTGCACGCACTATCCGTGAAGGACTTAACGAGCTTGAGATAAAATATGGCTCGACTGCGGAAGGCAGGATAATACTTGACTTCGCATCTGAGTCGACAAGAGGACTTTCTCCCAGGATAAATCATGACTGGGACCGCAGGGATCCCGGAGAAAAGGACATTGATTAAGCTTTTTGCCTTTGACGTCGATGGGACCCTGACAGACGGGGGAGTCTACATGGATGGAAAAGGCGGGGAATTCAAACGCTTCGACATCCAGGATGGTTACGGAATAAGAAAGCTCATCGACCTGGGTGTAAAAGTATTCTTTGTCAGTGGGCGTTACTCAGCTGCTACTCAGCAGAGAGCTGATGACTTAGGTATCACAGGATGCATAAATGGAACAAGAGACAAGCTCGGTGTACTTAAAGCGCTTGCAGAAAATAACCGTATAACACGTGCAGAGATTGCTTTTGCGGGCGACGACATTCCTGATGTAGAATGCATTAAATGGGCAGGCTTGGGGATAGCTGTGGCAAACGCTGTCCCGGAGGCTGTCAAGGCAGCTGACTGGAAGACAGAGAGCCCCGGCGGCAATGGAGCGATCCGTGAGTGCGCTGAGAAAATAATTGAAATCAACGAGGGCGAAAGTGAATAATAATCTTTTTGATAAATATCTAAAATTCAAAGCGCTTGACAGGTTTATCTTCGGTGAGCTTATTGGTCCTTTTTTCTTCGGACTGATGGCTTTCACTATAATCATGGTCGCCGGAGGACTCCTTTTCAGGATAGCAGATCTCATCATAAAGAATGGAGTTCCATTAGGCATAGTAGTTCGGCTTTTCCTCTATTATCTGCCTAAGATGGCGGCAACAGCTATACCCATGAGCTGTCTGCTTGCTGCGTTGCTTGGTTTCAACAAGCTATCGACTAATTCTGAGCTGGTAGCGCTCAAGTCATCCGGTATATCCTTTACCCGGATAATCAAACCTGTAATTATCATGGCCTTTTTTGTCTCGATGGGAGCTTTCTTTATAAATGAAACGCTTGTCCCTATAAGTGAAAGGGCTGCAGCAAACGTGATGGCTTACGAAGTTTTCAAACAATCTCCGCCTGTATTCAGGGATAAAGTATTCCTTAAAGAGGAATCAGGTGGGGAACTTAAGCGTGTTATATACGTAAACAGGATAGATGTTAAAGATGGCAAGATGAGTGATGTAGTAGTCCAGGAATTTGAAAAAGGGCTTCTCAGCAGGCTGGTCTCCGCTAAAAAAGGCGAATGGATAGACGGAAGCTGGTGGCTTGAAGAGGGCAAAGTCTTCGAGATAACTAAAGATAGCGATGTATCGCTCCTCTTCACGTTCGACAAACAGGCACTCCAGCTTGACCTCAACCCTGAAGAGGCAGCAAGAACAGCCAGGACTCCGGACGAAATGACATTAAATGAACTCTTACGTGAGATCAAAATGATGAAGCAGAAAGGCATGGATGTATCTAAGATATTGATGATACTCAACCTACGTTTTTCAGTCCCCTGGGCATGTCTGGTGCTGGCTATAGTTGGAGCGGCAGTGGGGAGCCGGCCTCAAAGGTCAAGTTCCGGTATGGGGCTTGGCTTGAGCGTTATCATAGTTTTTGTCTATTATGTCATCCTATCTTTCACACAGTCTTTAGGAGATGCCGGTTATCTGCATCCGGTATTTGCCGCATGGATAGCCAATATAGTCTTCCTCATCATAGGTGGCGGGCTGACGCTTAGAGCGAACAGGCTTGGGTGATCTTTTGCCTGACAGCATTGATAGATCTACCAGCCGCTACAGGCTTTTGGAATATCTTGCAGCATCCGAGGGAGAGTTTGTTCCAGGTTCTGTCCTCGCGGAAAGGTTGGACTTTTCAAGGCAGGCTCTGTTCAAGCATATCTGTGCGCTTCGTGAAGAGGGTCTTGATATAAAATCTGTGCCTCAAAAGGGATATATGATAAAAAACATCAGCGAAACAGATTCCATGAGCCAGACACTGATGGATTTCCTTTTAAGGGATGATCCTTTGTTCAGCAAATCAATTTATTTTCCAACCATAACTTCTACACAACATGCCATAAAAAAGCTTGCCCAGCAGGATGCACCTGAGGGTATAGTTGCTATGGCTGATGAACAGACAGAAGGAAGAGGGAGAAGGGGACGCTCCTGGCATGCTCCCTCTTCGAAAAACCTGCTCTTTTCCGTCTTGCTCAGGCCTGAGCTCAGGCCTGGCGATGTACAGCTTCTTAACCTTGCTGCAGGGATCGCGGTCAGATCAGTACTCAAAGACCAATACCAGGTCGATGCAAAACTCAAATGGCCCAACGATATCCTGGTGAACGGACGCAAGATATGCGGCATCCTCAGCGAGGCAGCGGGTGAACCGGACCGGATATACTATGCAGTTACAGGCATAGGCCTCAACGTGAATTTCACAGAGGAAGATATGAGTGAAGAGGTCAAAAATATAGCAACCTCGATCAATATTGAGAAAGGTCACACAGTTCCCAGGCCCCTTCTCCTTTCGCGCATCCTTCACAGCCTGTCGTCATACGTCCTGGAACTGAAAAAATCTGACGGAAAAGAAAAACTCCTTTTCTCCTACAGAAAAGAGTGCGATACTATAGGCAGAGAGATCAGCGTTATGCAGGACGAAGAGAAGTTTACAGGCACTGCTCAGGGGATAACGGAGCAGGGAGCCCTTGTCGTAAAGGTCGGAGATAAAGAAAAAATTTTTGCCGCGGCAGATGTCACGCATCTTCGCATGAAATAGAAAGGAAGGGATCTGTATGAGGCTTTCAGAACGTGCCCGTACAAGTGGCTGAGCGGCAAAAATCGGTCCGGCGGAGCTGGACAGTTTACTGAAAGACCTTCCTGTATTTAGGGATGAAAGCCTTATTGCCTCGTGGAACAGGGGCGAGGACGCTGCGCTGTGGAAGATAGACGAAGAAAGGGTAGGGATCCTGACGGTGGATTTTATAACCCCCGTTGTAGATTCCCCCGAGTATTTCGGCAAAATAGCTGCAGCAAATTCCCTGAGTGACGTCTATGCCATGGGCGGCAAACCCCTCATAGCTCTTAATGTCGTATGCTTTCCAACCGACTGCGAGCCCCTCGATGTCCTTAAAGAAATACTGAACGGCGGTGCACAGAAGGCCATTGAGGCAGGCGCTATGCTTGCGGGCGGACACAGCGTCCAGGATGAAGAACCAAAATACGGGCTAGTTGTCTTCGGCGAAGTCAAAAAAGACAGGATGTGGACAGTCGGGACGGCAAAACCGGGCGACGTCCTGATCCTGACAAAACCGATAGGGACCGGGATAGCTGTGACGGCGATCAAGGCCGGACTATTTTCAGATGAAAACATAGATGCAGCCGTGCAAAGCATGGCGAAGCTTAATTCAATCCCTAAGGTCCTTTCAGAGGACATTTGCAGAGCAGTTACAGCCTGTACCGATGTAACGGGATTCGGGCTGGCGGGCCATGCGCTCGACCTGCTCTCTGACGGCGCCTCCCTGGAGATCGAAATGGAAAGCCTCCCGCTCCTTCCAGGCATAGGAGAAATGGCGGACATGGGACTCATTCCTGCCGGAGCATACAGGAATAAGGAACATTCAGGATCAAAAGTCATAAACGAGTCAAGAATGGGCATCTTTGCAGAAGATCTAATATTTGACCCCCAGACCTCAGGAGGTCTTCTTATAGCCATTCCATCGGAGCTCGAAGAGGAGCTGATCAAGCAGCTCCATGCCGGTGGATTTAATTGGTCGGTAAGGATAGGTAAGTTTGTTGAGGGGGATAATTTGATTAAACTGGTTTAACGCAATTGGGGCATCTAGCGGCGCTGACTTAGCAAGGCTTGCGGCCCCTCACTTCGACGTATGTTTAATGCTTTGGCGAAGTGCGGCATGGTGATGCCGCGCGAAGTGGCGATTTTATCGCCGCGAAGCAGTTGGGAAGCGGTTGTTAAGAGCCAAGTACCAACTGATTTCCAATCGATTCCCTACTGACTTCCGCCGGATGTTTTCCGGCAAATTCCTGTGTCGTTATCATATCCGATCTGCCCCAATTAAGACAATAAAATTATCGTAAAAAAATCTAAGGAAAATTCAGTTTGTGAGAAGTGGCGATTTTATCGCCGCGAAGCAGTAGTTTTAAAACATAGCTAAGCAATTGCTGAGCGGTCGCTGAACAATTTTAAAATCCTAATAGAACCGTCGTCCCCGAATGCTTGAATCGGGGATCCAGTGTCTCTGAAATTAGATTATAACTGACTTTTGCGTTCTTGAAATGTCAGAAGCCAGGTTAACCACTAAACGTTGGCAGATCTATAATCCCCAAAAAGAAATAAATATCAGTCATATCCTTATGCAGTAACAATGGTGAAACTGTCGGACATCAATCCGGCGTGAAGCTGCGGCAAAAAATGCCGTATAAAGCAGTTTTGTTGTAAACTGATATTACACCACTTTACTGTGAAAGGATGTGTAACTGTTATGAAAAAAGTTGCAGCATGCTTGCTCCTGATCCTGTGTCTCTGTATCGGGATCACGGGCGCCGAGGCCCTCAGTATCGAGATAGTCGCACCGTCTGAGGGGAGCCGGATACTTGCCCCGAAGCGCGACTTTTACGTGATCGCATCGCTTGACCGTGAGGGGCAGACCCCAGAGGGAAAGCCTTTCAACGTGCGCTTCGAACTCTCCCTTAACGGAAATCCAACGCCTCTCCGAACCATCACGAGCGCTGTGGATGACAACGGCCTGACCCCGGCAACCGCGATCGAGACAGACTACGCGAACGGCTGGACTCCCGCGACCTCGGCTGACATAGTTGCTTCGCCGCTTCCGGACCTTGTATTCGATCCTGCCCAACCGAGTTCGAAATTAGACCCTGAAAAAAAGGCTGTCGTTATGGAATACTACGCTGCGGCGCTTATACAGGGCGGCTGCACCAAGGATTTCGACACAGACTATGACAGTAAATATTCCCAGGATCTTGAGGATGGCAGTTACACGCTCACCATCACGGCCGTCGGCAAGGATGACGGCCTGGTTCTTGACACAGAAAGTATTGACCTTACCTTCGGATCCGTTCCGGACAAGATCCTCTCCCGTTTCAGCCCGGCAGAACACATGACTAACGTTACGGCCTTTGCTGAAGCAAATGACTCGCACATGTACCTGGACCTTTTTCCCGGCTACTGGGATGCGAAAACGCTGCCCCACGGGACAGAGCCCTCGACACTCTTCTATGAGATCGTGAAACGCTGGCGCGTCAGCGATACACTCGAATACCTGAACGGCACGGTTCGCGGTATCATCTACTGTGTCCATGAGACAAGCGCTACGCAGGCGGTAGAGATCGGCGGCATGGCCAGTGCCCTTCTGCTCGATAGTGATTCGATGCTTTGGTATTACTACGACATCGGCGACACTACCGTAAAATACGATACAGGCAACGGGAGCACCGCAGAGAAAAAGGGCAGCATTGTCGCGTTCGATGCTGACGACCGTCTGGTGCTCACGCGCGCCGAGATCCGAGGAGACGGCGTGACAGAAGTTCCTGAGGCCGATTACGTATGCTCGCCCGACTTAGCGGACAAGCAGGTCGACTGGAACGTATCAAACGGTGTCTTCGTGAAGCCGAAGCAGCTTCTCAGCATTTTCGGTGCGGTCACCCCGATCCAGCCAGACCCCGAGGATGTTGTTGCAAATGATGACGGGACCTACAGCGTGAACAACCGCATCGCGACAGTACATTACTCCGTGCTTGACGGAACGACAGAAGTCCTTTCCTTCGACGCGAAGCTCGTTAAGCTGATTCGCTACGGAATCAACGGAGATAAAGCGTCAATATACGAATTCCGTCACGACATCCCCATTCCCGATGACTTCGACAGCCCTCTGACCGTAAAACTCTCGGCGTTCGACAGTCACGGAGATCCTGTGGAAGGAACTAGCGAAACATTTGTCATGCACCTGAATGAGTCAAGCTCAGGAGGATGTTCGACCGGTTTTGCTTCGCTCCTGGCATTGCTTCTCATCCCGCTTCTCTTAATCAAGTATGACCGGAGTCGCTGGGAACAATAAAAGACCTTCGATCGGGCTGCCTGAAGGATGGGTGGCCCGATCGTCTATCTTCACCGACGGGTGGTCCGCAAGCCCTGCTAAGTCAGCGCTGTTATATATCCCAATTGTACGCGTACTTTTGATATAATAAAGCTCGCACAACAAAGCACTATTTGTAATAAAAGGGAGAGGTACACATGGTAGTATTGCCAATATCTACTGTCATGACCGATCTGCGCTCGTCTTTTGACGAGTTGCGTGAAAGTCTTTGACCCGTCTACACTGAAAACAAGGATAGAAGAACTTCAAAAACTTACAGTTGAACCCGACTTCTGGTCCTCGGATAATGCCCATGAGGTAAACAGGGAGATATCACTTCTTCAGTCCAGACTTGACAAAATCGAATCATCACAAAATGAGCTTCTTGAGCTCGAAGCTATCGCTGAGCTGCTGAGTGAAGTTGATGATCCTGAGCTGAACTCAGAGTTCTATGCCAGATCATCCGCAATGGCAAAAAGCATCGAAGCATACCAGATACTAGTGCTGCTTGACGGAGAATATGACTCCGGCGATGCGATAATGACCATTCATGCCGGGGCCGGTGGCCTGGACTCACAGGACTGGGCAGAAATGCTCTACCGTATGTACATGCGCTGGGCAGAATCAAATAAATTCACCGTAAAGCTTATAGATGAACTGCCCGATCAAGAAGCAGGGATAAAAAGCGTAACTATATCTATTAACGGAGATTACGCATATGGATATTTGAAAGGCGAGCAGGGAGTACACAGACTTGTAAGGATATCTCCCTTCGATTCAGCGAAACGGCGTCACACAAGTTTCGCCTCAATTGAAGTTATGCCTGTCCTTCCTGACAGTGTCGAGGTGGAGATCAGACCCGAGGATCTGAAAGTGGACACGTTCCGTTCAAGCGGAGCCGGCGGTCAGTATGTCAACATGACGGACTCTGCGATAAGGATAACCCATATGCCGTCCGGAATAGTCGTAAGCTGTCAGACAGAACGATCTCAGCACATGAACAGGGCGACCGCGATGCAGGTACTTCGTTCAAAGCTCTTTGAGAAGACGCTCAGGGAGAGGCAGGCGCAGCTCGACAACATACAGGGCGAAAAAAGAACTGTTGCGTGGGGAAGTCAGATACGGTCCTATACGCTTCAGCCCTTCCAGCTGATCAAGGACCACCGTTCAGGATGTGAAATTGGAAATGTCCAGGCAGTACTGGACGGTGACCTCGATGAGCTTATAATGAGTTATTTAAGGTATATGAAAACCGGGAAACTCCAAAACGGGAGTGACAATTGAAGATGAATATAAATTCTCTGCATCGCTTGAAACCGCTAAAAATTGAGCAGATCGCCCCGCAAGTCCGGGAACAGGGCAGTTTTTTGCTCAAATTAACAGTAATCGCGGCCATATTACTCTTTTTTGGGAGTGTATTGCTGCCGGTGTCATCCTGTGCGGCTGAAAATATGCCATTCGTCCCGGCTGACCCTGTCTTGCCTCTGTCGCAGATAAAACCGGGAATGAAGGCTGAAATAAGAACAGTACTGCGTGGAACTAAGATATCCAGGTTTCCTGCTACTTTGCTTGGCATAGTTCCAAGGAAGACAAGCCCGAAAAACCTTGTCCTTATAAGGGTAGACGACCCTTATGTGAGGGCAAATGGAGGCATCGCAGCAGGAATGAGCGGTTCTCCTGTATATGTCGGAGGGAAACTCGTCGGCGCTATAGGTTACGGATGGCAGTTCAGCGACAACAACCTTGGCCTTGTCACACCGATCGAGGAAATGGTCAAAGCCTTCAACTGGCCGGACAAAATTCCGCCTTTCGGAGTATCGGTTAAGATACCGAAAGAGCCGATCAGTGCGGACATTAAACCTGATGCTAAAGAGAAAAAAACAGAAGAGCCGGTTTCAGACGATGTCAAAGAAGAACCGGCCTCCTGTGATTTTGCAATAGAAGGGATCACATCAGCGGACGTAACATCAGGAGACCAGTGTCCTGAAGAAGATCCTGCAACTGATAAAGGAACGGAAGAAACAGAAGAGCCGAACGACGAAACGGTTTCCGATGATATCAAGACCGAACCAACATCAGAAGACATCGCAAAGCTTTATGATGCCGAACTTGTACCCCTTGGGATGCCGATACTTGTCGACGGCATCAGCAACAGGGTCACAGAGGAGTTGAAAAAAAGGCTCGGATTGCCTCTGATACCTCTGGGCGGAGCATCGTCAGAAGGCACTGCCGCCAAACTCAACACAAAACCGGAACCCGGATCAGCGATAGGGGCCTCTCTTGCATGGGGTGACATACAGATCGGCGGGATAGGGACACTTACAGCGCTTTCAAAAGAAGGACGCTTCCTTGGCTTCGGTCACCCAATGGCCGGTCAGGGTGCAGTCGCATACCCATTGACAGAGGCTACGATACTTCAGGTCATACCCGGCATGGAGAGCTCATTCAAACTTGGGTATCAGGGTCCGATAATCGGAATAATAACCCAGGACAGGCCTGAAGCCATTGGCGGCTACATCGGGCAGCTGGCGCCCGCGATAAGTTACAGGGTAAGGTTCAACGACGTTGACAGCAAAAAAGATACTGTAAAAAGATTCCAGACTGTTGCGGATTCTTTCACCGGTCCGGTGATCGGAAGCATGGGAATGCTTGGGATAATTGACGATCTATGGGCACGAAGGGGAGAGGGCACTGCCATTCTCAAATATAAATTCTACGGAGGGAACCTTCCAAAAGGATGGGAGAGGAGAAATATCTTCTTTTCAGAACAGGACCTTATGGGCTCGTTGCTGACGGAATTCGATAACCTTGCGGAGCTCTTTTCGCTCAACCAGTTCCAGGAGATCAGGCCGTTTGGCGTAGAGCTTGACGTTGAAATAACGAGGGACGCCCGTGTTGTTTTCATTGAAAAACTTGAAATCGTTGACAAAAAAGACTCTTATGCCCCGGGTGAGAAGATAGAACTTGAGATAACGCTGAGGCCCTGGCGCAAAAGATCGATGATAAAGAGGATCCCGATAACTGTTCCGCAAAATGCTGTAGGTTTCTGCGAGATCCTTGTCAGGGGCGGCGGCATCATGGAACCGGAGCAGGAATCGCTTGCAACGGGTCTGCGCGCGATATCGAGCCTTGACGACCTTCTGAAAGAACTGAGCATAAAGGAAACCAACAATCAGATCGTTGCGGAGATAGACGGTCCTGAGGCCAGAGATAAAGAGAGCAAGGAAAAGCCAAGCATTGAAGACCTCCTTGACGACCGCCTGCAGAGTGAGATCCGGGCAGAACGCATCAAAAAGGGCGCAATGGTCATAGTAGACACGAATTACTATGTAGAAGGCCTGCTCCGTAAAATGATAAAAATAAAAAGATCAGACGGCAAAGAAGAAGCAGGCCCTACTCCTGAAGAAGAAACCACAATGAGGGCTCAGGCCGAAGCGCTGGAAGCGGCAGGCGGTGAAGTCGAAGAAGCTCCTCCGGAAACGGAAGGATCTATTTCCGTGAAGCGGCGATTTAATCGCCGTGAAGCAATAGTGAAGCAATGGTGAAACGGTTGTGAAAAGCGGCTGAGCAATCGCTGAGCGGTTGCTGAGCAATAGCTGAGCGATTGTAGGACCTTAGGAACCGGACCCTCTTCGTCTTCCCCGAGTGCTTAAATCGGGGATCCAGCGGCTTCGGTTTGGATCTTAAAAAGCCTGTAATAGCAAAGATCTAAAGAAACTGGATCCCCGCTCAGTGGCATACGGGGATGACGGGGACGAGACACTGGATCCCGGCTCACGGCCAGAGAGCCAACGAGTTGCGAGTTGTGCGAATCGGCTGGTAGTTACATCAAGTGCATACCGGGATGACGGGGTGGAGGCAATTGGGATTTAGAGCGAGTGATAACGACGCAAGAATCTGCCGGAAAAACATCCGGCGGGAGTCAGTAGGGAATCGATTGGAAATCAGTTGGTACTTGGCTCTTAACAACCGCTTCCCAATTGCTTCGCGGCGATAAAATCGCCACTTCGCGCGGTACGCTCCTTGCCGCACTTCGCCAAAGTATTAAACATACGTCGAAGCGAAGGACCTTGAGCCTTGCTAAGTTAGCGCTCCGCTTTTAGGTTTTTCGATAAATAAATATTTGGCAATTGGGATTTAGAGCGAGTGATGACGACGCAACACGAAAAATTCAAACTAAGGCGTATATGAATACGTCGAAGTGAAGGATTTTGAGTGTTGCTAAGTCAGCGCCGCTATAAATCCCAATTGCCAAATATTAACAGGAAAGCTGCTCCATAGCCCAGGAGCAGGCTGAGCATGACAGCTGCGGACAGCATATCCTTTGCACGCTTGACATCTTCCCTGTAGATAGAGCCGAGCAGCAGATCTATTATCGTTTCAGCGGCAGTATTTATAAGTTCGATAACTATCGGAAAGAGCCCTGCCAGAAAGACAGCTAGGATAGCTTTGATATCCTTGTCCATCCATATCGCCAGAACCAAAAGAAACGCAAGTGCGCCAAACTCGCGTCTTACTGCGTTTTCGGAAACAAAAGCAGAGTAAATGCCATTCAGGGAAAACATAGTCTTGTTGATCAGGTTGCCGCTCTTCCACTGTTTCATACTTTATCACCATACATCACGAAAATAAAATTAGTATTTAACATTAACATTTTGGGCCATTTATGGTATATATAGTAACTTCAACCCCAGTAGTAATTATATATCAGGAGGAGGATATTATGTTCTCAGATATTGAAATAGCACAGCAGGCAAAGCTCAGACCGATCCAGGAGATCGCAGATAAGGCGGGTATCCCTGAGGAATATGTGATCCCATACGGAAGAGATAAGGCGAAGATATCCCTTGATTTCGTAAAAACACTTGAAGGAAAACCCAACGGCAAACTTATCCTTGTGACTGCCACGACACCAACCGCAGCAGGAGAAGGAAAGACCACGGTCACGATAGGCCTTACTCAGGGGCTTGTCAAACTCGGCAAAAAGGCCATGACCTGTCTGAGGGAACCCTCCCTTGGCCCCTGCTTTGGAGTTAAGGGCGGGGCTGCAGGCGGCGGTTATTCACAGGTACTTCCTATGGAATCGATCAACCTGCACTTTACCGGAGACATCCATGCGATAGGAACAGCACATAACCTCCTCTCTGCAATGATAGACAACCACATCCAGCAGGGCAACATACTCAACATTGACCCGCGCAGGATAGTATGGCGCAGGGTAATGGACATGAATGACCGTGCGCTCCGTAACATCGTGATCGGACTTGGCGGTACGGCACATGGCGTTCCACGTGAAACAGGATTTGACATTACAGTAGCATCAGAGGTAATGGCGATCTTCTGTCTGGCAGACAGCCTTGAAAATCTCAAGGCACGCCTTGCCAGGATCGTTGTAGCGTACACTTATGACGGCAAGCCTGTAACTGCTCGTGACATCAAGGCAGAGGGTGCAATGACCGCACTGCTTCGTGATGCCATCAACCCCAACCTTGTACAGACGATAGAGGGGGTTCCTGCATTTGTACACGGCGGACCCTTTGCGAACATAGCGCACGGAACTAACTCAGTCACGGCAACAAGGATGGCCCTCAAGCTTTCAGATTACGTGGTTACAGAAGCCGGATTTGCCTCCGACCTGGGCGCTGAAAAATTTATGGACATAGTTTCGCGTTACGCCGGTTTCCATCCGGACGCAGTTGTCATAGTTACAACCGTCCGTGCCCTTAAGCTTCACGGAGGCGCAGCGAAGGACCAGCTGAAATTCGAGAATATCGAGGCGCTGAAAAAGGGCATCCCCAACCTCGAAGCCCACATCCAGAATATGAAGCAGTTTGGCGTTCCTGTTGTTGTAGCCCTTAACCGTTTCGTTGATGACACAGATGCCGAACTCAAGCTTGTCCAGGATGCAGCTCATAACCTTGGCGCAAGGATATCCCTGACTGAAGTCTGGGCAAAAGGTGGAGAAGGTGCGCTTGACCTGGCCGAACAGGTACTGGACATGATAGAAAACGAAAAGAACGACTACCAGCCGCTCTATGAGCTTAAAATGCCCCTACGGAACAAGATCCATACCGTAGCTACAAAGGTCTACGGAGCCGATGACGTGGTGTACGAAGACAAGGCTTCCAAGATGCTCCGGGAGCTCGAAGATCTTGGATACGGAAACCTGCCTGTCTGCATGGCAAAGACCCAGATGTCCCTTTCCGATGACGCGTCTGTAAAAGGCAGACCTAAAAACTTCAAAGTCACAGTGCGTGAAGTCCGTCTGTCCGCAGGAGCAGGATTCATCGTTGCTATTTGCGGCGCTATGATGACAATGCCGGGACTCCCGAAGGTCCCTGCCGCCGAAAAGATCGACGTAGACAACGAAGGACGCATAGTAGGGCTCTTCTAGATCCTGTTGGAATTATCTCAAACAAACAGAGCACAGCGGACCGCGCAAAGATCCGCTGTGCTTTTTTATTTTCTTCCTCAGTTCGTTAATTCATTCTCTTTTGGTTAGTCTTGACACCTGTCTTGTCAGGTGCTATCGTTCGTGCCGTTGATTTTTTCAAAAGTTGAGGGTGGCACGGATGACAAATGTCAAAGAAAGAATAATCGAGCTTAAAAAGAAAAGGAATGCTGCGATCCTTGCACATTACTATGTCCCGGACGAAGTGCAGGAGATCGCTGATCATATGGGCGATTCGTACTATTTGAGCGTGATAGCTTCTCAGATAAAGGAGAAGGTGATCCTATTCTGCGGAGTTTACTTCATGGCTGAGAGTGTGAAGATTATGAACCCGGACAAAACTGTTTTGATGCCGGACCCGGGAGCGGATTGTCCGATGGCTCACATGGCTGCAACGTATGAGATCGAAAGTATGCGGGACAAATACGAAGACCTTGCCGTTGTCTGCTATATAAATTCCACTGCAGAGACAAAAGCCCACTCTGATGTATGTGTCACTTCCTCGAATGCACTCAAAGTTATCAGATCCCTGCCTCAAAAAAACATCTTTTTCATTCCGGACAAAAACCTTGGAAGATACATATCTCTGACAATACCCGAAAAAAACTTTATTTTCAACGATGGTTTCTGCTGCGTGCACGCAGGGATCAGGGCAAAAGATGTCCTTGACCTGAAAAAGGAACATCCTGAGGCAAAGGTCGTCACTCACCCCGAATGCAGGGAAGAGATAACCGGGCTTTCGGATCACATTGGCAGCACCTCTAGTATTATCGATTATGTTGAAAAATGCTACTCTGAAGAATTTATTGTCTGCACGGAGAGAGGCATCTTCCATGAGCTCAATAAGAGGACATCAGGGAAATGCTTTTATACCCCCTCCAAATGTACTGTCTGTATGGATATGAAAAAGAACACGCTCGAAAATGTCCTAAGAGCTCTGGAGGAACCTGGCCATGAGATCCATGTCGATGAGGAAATGGCAGCAAAAGCCCTTCAACCTCTTCAAAACATGCTCAAGTATGCAAAAAGCGAATAGATAGAATGAAAAAGTTCGATGTGATCATAGTAGGTACCGGAGTCTCGGGACTCTTCGCCGCGCTTAATCTGCATAACGACAGACAGATAGCAGTGCTGACCAAAGCAGCCCTGAATGAAACAGACTCTTTTCTGGCGCAGGGCGGTATATGTGTGCAGGCTGATGATGAAGATTTCGAAAGTTTCATGGAGGATACGCTGAGTGCGGGCCACTATGAAAACAACAGGGAAGCTGTCGCTGTGATGATAAACCAGTCCAGGGAGATAATAGAGGACCTTCTTCAGGCGGGTGTCGAGTTCGACAGAGACAATTCAGGCTTTTCGTACACCAAAGAGGCTGCACACTCAAGGCCGAGGATACTGCATTGTAAAGACAGCACTGGCAGAGAGATAAACAGCAGATTGCTTAAAAAGGTGCAGGAGCTCAGCAACGTTACTGTAATGGAAAAGATCACTGTTACAGACATACTTTCAGAGAATGGCCGCTGTCACGGTGTGACAGTAAGGGACATCAGCGGAAAATATGAAAATTACTGCGCCCAGGCAACTATATTGGCGACAGGCGGAATAGGGGGACTTTTTAAGCGGTCCACAAACTACTCCCATCTTACAGGAGACGCCCTTGCAATAGCTTTGAAAAACAAGATCAGGATCCGTGATATCAGCTATATCCAGATCCATCCTACCTCGCTCTATACGGAGGAACCGGGCAGGGCCTTTCTCATATCTGAATCAGTTCGCGGAGAAGGTGCCGTACTCATAGACAAAGATGGAAAGCGCTTCACGGATGAACTTCAGCCCCGCGATATTGTGACTCAAAAGATATATCAACAGATGGAGAAGGATCAAATGCCCTATGTACGCCTCTGTCTCAAAGGATATGTGAAGGGCGATATTGCGAAAAGGTTCCCCATGATCTATGAGCATTGTCTGAAGCAGGGATACGACATAACAAAAGAGCCCATTCCGGTCACGCCCGCCCAGCACTACTTCATGGGCGGCATTGAGACAGATCTCAACGGCAGGACGGACATGGACTCCCTCTATGCGGTAGGAGAAACGAGCTGCAACGGAGTCCACGGCAAAAACCGCCTCGCAAGCAACTCCCTGCTGGAGAGCCTGGTGTTCAGCAAGAGGGCAGCGCAGGACATAAACAGGAACCGGCATTCGGTAGAGCATCCTACCTTCCCTGAACCGTCTGAGTTTTCCTGTGAAGAGCGTATCCTTGAAGATAAAGACTTGATCATGAGTGAGATAAGAAAGGGAGAGAGTAATGCAGGAAAACATTGACAGGCTGATCATTTCGGCCTTGCAAGAGGATATATCACACGAAGACATAACGACAAATGCGGTGATAAAGGAGTACTCAAAAGGCAGGGCTAAACTCATTTGCAAAGAAGATGGGGTCATAGCAGGACTCAAAGTCTTCGAGCGCGTCTTCCTGCTTCTCGACAATAAAATTAAGATTGATCATTATTTCCATGATGGAGATACCGTTAAGGAAAATGACACTGCAGCTCTCGTTGAGGGAGACATCCGGGCAATACTCTCAGGCGAACGTACCGCGCTGAATTTCATACAGAGGATGAGCGGAATTGCTACACACACAAGAAAGATAGTGAAACTGCTCGAAGGCAGTGGTATAAAACTGTTGGATACCAGAAAAACAACCCCTAACAACAGGATATTTGAAAAATATGCGGTCAGGGTAGGCGGGGGACACAACCATCGGTTTAACCTTTCCGGCGGCATAATGCTCAAAGACAATCATATAGCCGCAGCTGGGGGAGTGAAGCAGGCCGTTGCTTCAGCAAGGGAATATGCCCCCTTTGTCCATAAAATTGAGGTAGAAGTTGAAGATCTGGAAATGGTCAAAGAGGCAGTGGAGGCTAAAGCGGATATAATAATGCTTGATAACATGAATGTTGAAGAAATGAAAAAAGCTGTGGAATTTATAGCTGGCAGGGCTGAGACAGAATGTTCAGGAAATGTCACAATAGAAAACATCCCCATGATAAGGGAGACAGGTATAGATTACATATCATCAGGTGCCATTACATACAATTCTTCAATACTGGACCTGTCGCTGAAAGAACTGGAAAGGATAAAATGAAATAATGGACGGAGAAAAGAGAAGATATAATATTCTGGAAAATCTCAAACAGACCAGCATTCCCCTTTCGGGGTCATTACTGGCTGATGCCTACGGCGTGAGCCGACAGGTAATAGTCCAGGATATCGCCCTTCTCAGGGCACAGAAACATGATATCCTCTCAACAAACTCCGGCTACATTCTGAAAATACCTTCAAGACCCCAGAGACTTTTTTACGTAGTTCACGATGACGAGAGCATCCTGGACGAACTTTTCACAATAGTAGATCTGGGCGGTCACATAATTGACGTCCAGATCCAACATCCGGCATACGGAAATTTTGCTGCAATGCTCAATGTGAGATCCCGCAAAGATGCGGAAAAACTCATGGAAAGCATTTCATCGGGCAGGAGCCGCCCTCTCAAAAACCTGACGCAGAACAGACACTGCCACCTGGTTGAGGCTGAGACCGAAGAAGATCTGAATATTATAGAAAGTGAGCTGCGCAGAAAAGGATATCTTTGCGACTGAGATACTCCGCAAAGCAATTGGGGCATCTCGGAGCGCTAGCTTAGCAACATTTGCGGTCCTTCGCATCGACGTATTGATATACGCCTTTGCTTGAACCACAGCATGTTGCGTCGCTATCATCTCCGATCTGCCCCAATTGCAGCAGTAGTGTCTGTCGCCTTGCGGCCCTGACTTAGGAAGGCTGGCGGCGAATTCGCCCGCCGGAGAATTTGCGAGGAATGCACTCGCGAATTCGCCGCGGTGGCATCACCGCAAATTCCCCGGACTTGCCCCTCCGCCTCTACCAACTGCTTGCCGATGCTTGCCAATTACTCGCCCAGATTTATTACAATTGCTTCACCACGGCTTCACGCGACCGCACTTGTCGCAGCTTCACGCCGGTGGTTTCCCGGCAGCTTCACAATTGTAAAGTCCTCTTGTATCATACCCACATCACATTTATAATGTACAGGTTGTACAATACGGCGATATATTCTGCCTATGCCGGACGACATGGCGGACCGAGCTTATAGGAGGTAACATCAATGGCAAATGATTATAAAGACACACTGTTTCTCCCGCAGACGGATTTTCCGATGCGGGCCAACCTTTCACAGAGGGAACCGGAGTATCTCAAATTCTGGTACGACATCGACCTCTACGAAGAACTGAAAAAAAAGAACAAGGGCAAACCCTCATTCATTCTCCACGATGGGCCTCCATACGCCAATGCGAGCATACACATCGGTACAGCGACCAACAAGATCCTCAAGGACTTCATAGTCAAGTACAAATGGCTGCGCGGCTATTTTGCGCCATACGTGCCGGGATACGACACACATGGCCTTCCTATAGAACTTAAGGTCCTCAAGGAAATGGGCATTAACCGTGATAACATCAGCCCGGTAGAACTTCGTGAAAGATGTACGGAATATGCCAAAAAGTTTGCAGGAGTCCAGACGGAACAGTTCAAGCGCCTTGGTGTGATCGGAGACTGGGATCACCCCTACATGACGCTTGTTCCAGCATACGAGGCCACACAGCTTGAAGGATTTGCCAAGATGGTCGATAAAAACCTTGTATATAAGGGACGCAAGGCGATCCATTGGTGCATCGACTGCGAAACTGCCCTTGCGGCTGCGGAAATAGAGTACTCAGACGAAGTATCGCCCTCGATATTCGTAGCCTACACATACAAAGACGCTGCAAAAGTTTTCCCGCAGCTTGAAGGAAAAGATGTTGACATAATCATCTGGACGACCACTCCGTGGACACTTCCGGCTTCAATGGCCGTCGCTGTCCACCCCAGGTTCGACTATGGATTCTATGAAGTCGGGGACAAGGTATACCTCATCGCGCAGGGACTGAAGGACAAAGTAATAAAGGCCACAGGCCTTGACCTAAAAGAGCCGATCATCTCATGCAAGGGCGCTGAACTTGAAAATTCAAAGGCGCTGCATCCCTTCTACGATAAGGAAGTCCTGGTAGTACTTGCTGAGTATGTAGATCTTGAGACAGGAACAGGCTGCGTTCACACAGCACCCGGACATGGCAACGATGACTACGAGACCGGCGTGCGCTATGGCATTGAAATATACAATCCAGTTGATGAGACAGGACATTACTACTCCGACACGCCGCTTTTCGCAGGAATGTCGCTCTCAGAAGCTGAGAAGAAGATCTTCGAAATACTGACGGAATCAAAAAAACTCCTCGGACGTGAGAAGCTCTCCCACTCTTACCCGCACTGCTGGCGCTGCAAGAAACCCGTAATATTCAGGGCGACCGAGCAGTGGTTCGTCTCAGTTGCAGACTTCAGGGACGAAGCGCTTAAATCCATAGACGAAGTCAGATGGATACCCGACTGGGGCAAGGAACGCATCACGAACATGGTCAGGGACCGTTCAGACTGGTGCATAAGCAGACAGAGGACATGGGGAGTTCCTATCCCGGCCTTCTACTGCGAAGACTGCGGAGAGGTCATCCTTACAGGAGACAGGGTACTCAGGGTAGCCGACAAGGTCAGGGAACTCGGCAGCAACTGCTGGTGGAGCCTAAGCCCGGAAGAGCTGATCGGCGATCTGGCCGTATGTCCCAAATGCGGCAGCAAACACCTCCGCAAGGACGAAGACATCATGGACGTATGGTTCGATTCAGGCTCCAGCCATTCGGCAGTTCTTGACAACTGGGAAGACCTCCGCTGGCCGGCAGACTTATACCTTGAGGGAAGCGACCAGCATCGCGGATGGTTCCAGACATCGCTCCTCAACAGCGTTGCGACCCGCGGAACTGCTCCATACAAGATAGTGCTGACCCATGGATTTATCATGGCCGGAGACGGACGCAAGATGTCCAAGTCCCTTGGAAACGCCATGACTCCTGAAAACATAATAGACAAAAACGGCGCGGACATCCTCCGCATCTGGGTAGCCTCCTCCGATTACCGCGGCGATGTCCGCATTTCGCAGGAGATATTCGAGAACCTTATAGAATCATACCGCCGCATCAGGAACACGGCGCGGTTCCTGCTGGCCAACCTCAAGGGATTTGATCCGGAAAAAGACAGCATGCCCAATGATAAGCTTTCGCAGATAGACCAGTACATACTGATCAAGCTCGAAAAGCTTCGTTCAAGATGCACGAACGGATTTGACGAGTATGAGTTCCATCAGCCCATGACGCTTATACACCAGTTCTGTGACAACGAGCTCAGTTCATTCTACATAGACGTGAGCAAGGACAAGCTCTACGCAGACGGCGAACATGATGACAGCCGCCGCTCGATCCGCACCGTAATGTGGAAAGTGCTCAGGACCATAACGCAGATGATGTCCCCGGTCCTCTCCTACACAGCGGAAGAGATATGGCAGAAAATGCGCGAGATGGATCCCTCACTGCCGAAGAGCGTATTCCTCACAGACTGGCCGGAACCGCTTGGTGAAGGATTAGATACCTCTGTTGAGGCACTTTGGGACAGCATCATGAATGCCAGACAGGGAGTCCTCCGAGGACTCGAAGCAGCAAGAAGCAAAGGAGTCATCGGTCACTCACTCGACGCACATGTCCAGATAAAGCTCAGCGACTACTACAAAGGACTTGCGGGCAAGGTCAGCGACGAGACATGGGAGTTTGTCCTAATCGTATCTTCATGTGAGATAGTTGATGAGGTCAGGGGCTCAGAAGTCGTATACGAAGACGAAACCACGGGACTAGTGATAGGTGTTGACAAGTCCAAAGACGAAAAATGTCCGCGCTGCTGGAAGAGAAGGCCCGAAGTTGCAGAAAAAGGCCTCTGCAGCCGCTGCAAAGATGTCATCGGAGACTAAAAGAGAAGATATAAATATAAAAGCGGGGGAGAGGGAAGCCTCTTCCCTCTTTTTCTATGAGGGTGAAGATTCTCAGGAGAGTATCGCTGTAACTGAAACATTCACAGTATCAGAAGAGATGTCCGGTCACAGGCTTGACTTTGTCATCTCAAGGCAGCTTGGCCTCAGCAGGGGTTTTTCGCAAAAGCTCATAAAAGAGGGAAGGACATCGCTCCTCCCCGAAAGGCGCATCAAGTCCTCTATAAAAGTTGATACGGGTGATGAAATATCGGTCTCGGTCCCCCCGGAAGTGACCCTCGACCTCGAACCTGAGGACGTGCCGTTCGAAGAAGTATACTCAGACACCGACATAATAGTGATAAACAAGCCCGCAGGCCTGGTAGTCCATCCCGCTCCCGGCCACTGGACAGGGACCCTGGTCCACGGACTTCTTTACAGATACCCGGACATCGGCTGCCTCAACGGAGTAAAGCGCCCCGGCATAGTCCACAGGCTCGACGCCACAACATCCGGCCTTATGGTTGTAGCAAGGAACGGCCTTGCACAGGAAGGGCTCTTCAGGGACTTCAAAGCCAGAAGGGTAGAAAAGGAATACCTCGCGCTTTGTTGGGGAACGCCAGCCTCACCAAAAGGCGAGATCCGCTATCCCATAGGCCGCGACCCATACAACAAGCTGAGAATGGCCGTAACGGAAGACGGCAGGGACGCCTGGACGGACTACGGGACCATCTGGAGCAGAAACGGATACACCCTGATAAAATGCCGCCTCCACACCGGCCGGACCCACCAGATAAGAGTCCACCTGGCCGCTATAAAATGCCCCCTGGTTGGCGACAGGACCTACGCCCCCTCAAGGCCATCGCCCTTCGAAGAGGACAGGGTCTTTCTGCATTCATGGAAGCTAAGTTTCGAACATCCCCGCTCGAAGCAGAAAATGGCTTTTCGCGCGCCGTTGGCGCCAGAGCTGTCTGCACTGCTGGCAGAAATAGGCGAAGTGCGGCGATAATATGCCGCGCGAATCTATTGGTAATCGATGGGGAATCGGTGGCGAGTCAATGGGCAGGGTCGGGGAATTGCGGCGTGGGTCATACCGCGGTGAATTCGCGACATTCGTCGCTGGAGAATTTGCTCGCTACGCATCGCGGAGAATTGCGGCCATAGGCCGCGGAGGTTCAAAAGAACCGTCGTCTCCATATGCCCAACCCTCCGTCGTTCCCGTATGTCCCACCCTCCCGTCGTTCCCGTATGCCTCTGAGCGGGAACCCAGGTCTGCACTTGGTTTTTGACTTTTTTGGAGTGATCACATTCCTTTGTAAATTTAAGGTTTGACAATAAACAAGAATGTTGAATCTGAAATTATATACAAATTCAAAATCGTTAGACCTGGATCCCCGCTCAGTGTCATACGGGGATGACGTAGGGGAAGGTCATACGTGGATGACGGAGAATTAGACATAGGGCAAGGATGGATACGGGCAGCATTCTGGATTACTAATAAAATATTGAAATACGAAAAATATATGATAAACCACGAAAGAAGGAACAAAGGCATGTTTCAACCGACTGTTTATATCCTTGCAAGCAAACCAAACGGAACACTATATGTAGGAGTAACTTCAAATCTTTCACAGAGAATAACTCAACACAGGGAAGATCAGGTTCCCGGTTTTTCAAATAAATATCACACCTATATCCTTGTCTGGTACGAATATCATGAGACTATGATCTCAGCAATTGAAACAGAGAAAAAGATCAAAAGATGGGAAAGGCAATGGAAAATCGACATGATCGAAAAAGTAAATCCTAATTGGGAAGACCTGGATATATAACGATGTTGGCCTTACTGTTCTACATGATTTCGATCTGATCATTCCATTTGATTGCAGCGCAAGTTCTCTTTTTGTGATTTTTGCATAAAGCTCTCCTCTTTTCCATATGGTTCTCCCGCCCCGTCGTTCCCTTATGCCACACCTCGGTCATTCCCGTATGCACTTGATCAGGAGAATGCCGTTTTCTACTATGGAAACAATTAAATAATCCACAGCATTCGAACTATTTCGAGTGCGTTCCGAGATCAGGAATCCAGGTTTGCTCTTTCTTCTCGTCATCCCCATATGACCTTCCCCCCGTCATACGGGGATGAGAATAATTAAATGTATTATTTTGTGTCACATCCCGGAATTATTGCAGATTGGAGATGATAGCGACGCAGTATGAAGTGGTTCGAGCTAAAGCGTATAATAATACTCTGAAGCGAAGGACCAAGAATGCTGTTAAGCCAGCGCTCCAAGATGCATTAATTCCAAATAATTGTGAAGGGGGTCCTATCCATCTCTTTCGGGCCTGAACTTGTCTGGATCTGGAACAGGGAGCTAAAAAAACATATTGGCAAAAGAGTACAGAAGCTTGAGGGCGGGGACAGCTGGGTGGCAGTTTCTATTTCGGGGAGCACTGTGCTGTTGCTTTCATGGGGGGCACAGAACTGCGGAATAGCAGTTATCTCAGATAAAGAAAAAAAAGATCTCATTTCAAGTGCCAAGCAGACTCCGCCGATAGTAAACGCCCTCAAAAGCAACATTTCCGGAGCGGAGCTTACTGATGTCTGCCAGCTTAACAGGGACAGGATCATCAGACTTACCTTTACAAAGACTATAGGCGCCGGATTCTCTAATACAAGGCATCTGATCCTTGAGACGATGGAGCGCTACAGCAACCTCATTCTCTTAGATGAAAACGACATGGTCCTTGAAACAGCCAAGCATATACATCCTGCAGACAACAGGTTCCGCTCCGTTCTGCCCGGCCAGCCTTACTCCATGCCCCCGGAATTTAAGGGCATTGCGTTGGAGGAATGGCTCGAACACCCCTCATCCGAAACTCTAAGATCTGTTGCAGGATTTGGAAAAAAACTTCTTGAGAGATTTGCCGAAATGGAAGTCGAAAGAGCAGCCCGATACCTGAATGGATTTTACAAAAATGAAACTGACATTTCCTCCTATATTCCGCAGCTTGTAAAAAAATATCTCACCGCATTACCCGGGTTGTTGGAAGGAGCGTCGGCCGTACAGGATACAACAGTTGCCGATACAGGACGGACAGTTGTTTTAAGTCCGATCGCTGATGTATCCCTGAACAGAAGACGTAGGGTTATCACTGATCATATAGAACGCGAAACAGTGAGGCGAGAAAGGCAGATAGGAGACATTGAAAAGCTTCTTCACGAAGAGGATGCGGAAAAATATAAAAAATATGGTGATGCTCTTGTTGCGAATTCATGGCAGATAACTCCCGGAGCCGAAAAGGCCTGTGTGACCTACTGGGACAGTGAGGGCAATGAGGTCAGGGAAACGGTGCCTCTTGATCCCAGGCTCTCCGCGGCAAAAAATTCAGCACGTTATTTTGCGAAATACAAGAAGATAATTTCGGCACAGGAAAGGGCAGCCAAAGTTCTGATAAAAGTTAAAGAAGAGCTGGAGGATCTCAGGGAGCAGATGGCGATCATACAATCAATGGATGACACAGAGTCGCTTGCTCTTGTTGAAGAGGAACTTGGCATCAAAAATGTGAAGCAGCGAAACGTTAAAAAGAAGACCGCCGCCCCCCTGCCTCCGCATAAGAGATTCGATCTTGAATATGCACTTGTTTTTGTCGGATTCTCTTCCAAGGGCAACAGATACGTTACATTCAAGCTTGCCAATGCTGATGATATTTGGTTTCATGCGCAGGGCGTACCCGGAGCCCATGTCATATTGCGATTCACTTCAGCCCCAACCGAAGAAGAAAAGGATAAGGCCATCAAGTTCTGTGCCTCCCTTGCCGCTAAATACAGCAGGAACGGCGATAACCCCGGACAGAGGGTAGATTATACCCTCAGAAAGTACGTTATCCCTATCAAGGGCGGAGAGGCCAATGTGACGTATAGGAATTTTAAAAGCATTGCTGCCGGGGAATTAAAGCATCTTGAAGCGCTAGCTTAGCAACATTTGTGCTCCTTCGCCTTCAACGTATGCAGGCACAATGGCAAAGTGCGGCGTGAAGATGCCGCGATAAGTGGCGATTTCATCGCCGTGAAGCAGTCGGGAAGCAGTTGTAGGGGCGGTCAAACGGACGATCGTCAAACAGTAGTCAAACGGTTGTGAGAGAAGGCGGCGAGGATCATGCCGCGGTGAGTTTGTGGCCTCCGGCTTCGGAGAATTCGCGACACTTGTCGCTGGAGAATTTGGCGGAGGCTTCATCCGCCGGGGAATTGGCCCTTGATATTGTTGAGTGGTTGTAAAAATATTGACAATATCGGTTTCTCGACTTGGAATACCAATTTCTTATTGCTTGGAGGGACAGAGTCATGAGTAATTTGAAAAAAACTTCCTTAATTACTGTACAGAATATTCCTGTAACGATCATGAATGTCAATCAAAATGACTACATCTGCCTGACAGATATGGTGAAAGCTCGGGCGGACGCACCACGAGCAGCGGATATTATCAAAAATTGGCTGCGCACCCGATCTACTCTGGAGTTTTTGGGTACTTGGGAAATTTTATATAACCCCGCTTTTAAAGTGGTCGAATTCGACCACTTTAAAAGCGGAGCCGGTCTCCATACTTTCACGCTGAGCGCAAAAGAATGGATAGAAAAAACAAACGCAATTGGAATGTATGTTCAGGTCGGGAGGTATGGTGGTACATATGCACATAAAGATATTGCGTTTGAATTCGGGTCAGCGATCAGTCCCATCTTTAAACTGTACCTGCTCAAAGAATACCAACGACTTAAAGACGACGAAAATGACCGTTTAAAGCTTGAGTGGACCGCAAAGCGTTTTTTGTCTAAGAACAATTACCTGATCCATACAGATGCAGTAAAGAATTATGTTTTACCGCAAAAGAATTTTGCAAAAAGTATGGAATGGCTTGCGTATGCTGACGAAGCTGATCTGCTGAATGTAGCGCTGTTCGGATGCACAGCCAAAGCGTGGCGTGATGCGAACCGGATATTCCAAAGAATTATAATATCAGAGACTACGCTTCTATTCTTGAACTGACGGTATTATCAAACTTGGAAACCCACAATGCTGAGCTGCTAAAAGAAGGAATGGATAAGGCTGATCGTTTTGATACTCTATACAAAATCGCACAATATCAGCTTCAAGTGTTAATGGAAGCAGAAAAAATAAAGGAATTGCCGGAAGTAATTGAGAAAAGAAGGGAAATTAAATAATAATTGTGTTGTAAAGCCGGCTCAGGTGCATACTGGGATGACGTGGAGGGTGCATAGCGGGATGACGAAGAAGAGCAGGTTCACCGTTCTTAAAAACTGATTTGCAATAGATTCCCGACCAATCAGCAATCGATTCCCGCGGCACGATCCACGCCGCAGCCTTTTCCAACTGATTTGCAACAGATTCCCAACCGACTCCCGCGGCACGGGCCCATGCCGCTGTAGTATAATACTCTGTGCCAAATAAACATCACAGCAAAGGGGAAATTCATATGAAGCCATGTTTTATGCCTGCGGACATACTGCTGCCGAATGAAAAAATAGAAATGGAAAAGTGGGCCGTTATCGCCTGTGACCAGTACACTAGTCAGCCTGAATACTGGGAGAAGGTCAGGGAATTTGTTGGGTCATCCGAATCCGCGCTTAACCTCGTGTTTCCTGAAGTCTATCTTGGAAAAGAAGACGGCAGGATCGAGAATATATGCGCCTCCATGAAGGAATATCTTAAAAACGGTACCGTGACCCAGGCTGTATCCAACGGCTATATCCTCGTCGAACGCCAGGTCGGTCACGGAACAAGGACGGGCCTCATCGGAGTCATAGACCTTGAAGAGTATGACTTCACCCCGGGCTCGGAAAAGCTTATAAGGGCAACAGAGGGAACAGTCCTCTCCAGGATCCCCCCGAGGGTAAGGATAAGGGAGAACGCCGTACTCGAATGCCCCCATGTCATGCTCTTGATCGATGATCCTGAGAGGCAGCTTATCGAACCCCTGGCGGCTAAAAAAGAAAACCTGAGAAAACTCTACGACTTTGACCTCATGCTTGACGGTGGCAACGTAAGGGGCTATGCGGTCGAAGGGGAGAGGGCAGAGTCTCTGACTAAGCTTATTTCCCAGATGCAGGCAGAGAGCAACAACTTTTTCCTGGCGGCCGGCGACGGCAACCATTCACTTGCAACGGCAAAGACATGCTGGGAGAAAATAAAAGTAAACCTGAGCGAAGAAGAAAGGGCCAACCATCCCGCCAGATTCTCCATGGTGGAGGTCATCAACCTTCATGACGATTCACTTAACTTTGAACCCATCCACCGTGTCGTCGACGACTATGACTGTGCGACGATTCTTAAACATTTCAATAAATATATCGAAGACAACGGGCTGACTGGACGCGAGGGTGATGAAATAACCTTCGTTGATCCCAGTGAAAATAAAGTAGGTTTTGCTCTTGATGGACTAAACGGAAGACTTCCTGTCGATGTCCTCCAGCGCTTCCTCGATGAACTTACGAAGAACGACCCGGATAAGCTTGATTACATCCACGGCGAGAACCATGTAATGGACCTCTTAAAAAAGAAAAAAGCGACAGGCATCCTGCTCAAGTCGATAGACAAAAGCAGCCTCTTTCCCGGCATAGCCGCCGGCGGAGTACTGCCCAGAAAGACCTTCTCAATAGGGCATGCCGATGAGAAGCGATTCTACGTAGAATGCCGCAAGATATGCGGCTAGCAATTGGGGCATCTCGCGGCGCTGACTTTACAACACTCAAAATCCTTCGCTTCGACGTATGCCCAATACGCCTTAGCTTGAATTTTTCGTGTTGCTTCGTCATCATCCGCGATCTGCCCCAATTGCGAAAAGTATGGAAAACACTCGCGGCGCTAACTTAGCAAGGCTTGCGAACCCTCGCTTCGACGTATGTTTAATACTTTGGCGAAGTGCGGCATGTTGATGCCGCGCGAGTGGCGATTTTATCGCCGCGAAGCGGTTGGGAAGCGGTTGTGAAGAGCCAAGGACCAACTGATTTCCAATCGATTCCCTACTGACTCCCGCCGGATGTTTTTCCGGCAGATTCCTGCGTCGTTATCATCCGTTATATGCCCCAATTGCGAAAAGCATCTATTGAATTAACTTCGTCGTCGATTGCTCTAAATCCCAATTGCCTCCTTACATCATCCCTGCTCGGGTGCATACCGGGAAGACGAAATGAATATGTTCTTAGGTTTTAACCAACTGATTTGCAACTGATTACCAATAGATTTGCGATTGACTTCCGGCGGATCCTCTCTCTTCCTGCACTTACAACCGCATGCCGATGCTTGCCAACCGATTGCCATCGCTTGCCTGGCTTAATCGCCGCATGCCCTAAAAAAAATCGGGCCTCCGTTTGGAGGCCCGATGATTCGGCGATATGAATGGTGGAGCTGAGGCGATTTGAACGCCCGACCCCTTCCGTGCGAGGGAAGTGCTCTCCCGCTGAGCTACAGCCCCACTCGTAACGCACGCAGGTAATTTTATCACGTTGCAACACCTTGTCAACAGACGCGGGCAATTGGCAGATCAGGGTAATTTTTTACTGTTGCTAATGTATAAACTGAAAATACTTCTATTCGGCAGCTGTTTTTTCTTTTTTGCTCTGAACGGCATGGACCAAAAATGCGACAGTCACGCCCATGAAAAGACCGAGCAGGGATGCAAGCAGCAATATCTTTAGCTTGCCCTGCGAAGCCGGCTCAGTCGCGAGCACGGGTTTTTCGATTATCCTTACAGTGTCGTTAGCCTCTACGTTTGCAACCTTAGAGACCTGATATTCGTCAGCAAGGAGAAGATATGATTTTGTTAATATGTCCCTCTCTGTTGCCATTTTGTGGATCTGATTTGATATCTCAGCTATCCTTGCTTCTGTCATTTCACTGTCTTTTCTCAAGGAATCAATGCGTTTTCTTAATTCTGCAGTAGAGGCTTTTAACGTTGCAAGTTCAAGTTCATCAGAATATAGTTTTGCTTTTAACGTTGAGTTTTGTGCGTTCAATATCTCGTCATCGATGTTCATGTTTTTAAGTTGTTTTAGTTCTTCGGGGGTAAGTTCTCTTGCGAGGAAATTCCAGACAGCTTCAGTGCTCATTCCCTTACTAAGGGATAATTTCTCAGGTTCAAGGGAGAGGAGTTTTCTGGTCGCTTTTATCCTTGACTCCAAAGGAGCGATTTTTAACATCTCTTCGTTGTACTGTTCCATTGCTTTACCGTATATTACACTTGTAGTCTCAAGTTTCGAAGAAAGTATTTTTAGTGGATTCTTTTTTTGGTATTCAAGCAATGTACTTTGTGTTTTATCGAGGTCATTTTTTACAGAGAGCATAGAGTCTTTAATGTATGTGAAAGAAGTTCCGGCCCTGTCCATAAACAGAGCGGAGTTTCTGTCGATAAAGAGTTTGCCCCACACATTCAGCAACTCAACAGATCTTTCGGGTTCTACGTCTTTCATCTTCACAGTCAATGTCAGTTTTTCGGAATTTGCCCCGGTGTTTTCAGATGACTTGTTCAGCTCGACTTTCATATTGAGCCGAAGACTTTCGGGAGTAGGGACTGAAACGTTCTCTTCGTTCTTTGGGTTATAAACGGCTTTTATCGTGTCATAGAGCAGGTCATCTGCTGTCGCGAGAGACAAATATACATCAGGAGGAAAGAGAGGGCTTGAATTTCCTTGTGAGGAGTCTTTGTCCTTTCTCATCTCAGCGCTCATCTCAGCCGGAACAGGGGGCATGAAAAGCAATGTCGTCCTGCTTTCATAGTATGGTTTCATAAGTGTTGTGTAGCCAAAACCGCACAGCGCAAATATGATAACGAAGGCGGCGATCAAAAACTTCTTTGACCAAAAGATCATAAGTATGTCGACAATGTCTATCTCAGCTCCGTCATACTCTTCGTTATAGTTCATATAAAGTCTTTTTTCCTGATCGGGTTGGCAAGGGTCTTTTTGATTGTTTTCCATGATATCCTCCATGAGTAATAAAATCTTAATTATCATTATAGATTTTTGCTTACCGATTTGACCGTCAAATCAGCTTGATAATTATACTATGTAAGAGCCAAATTTAAAGATATCAAAAATTGTCCGGGAAGAAAGACCGGATGTGCATGTCTGTGATATCCTATTTACTCAAACAGCATGAGTGAGATCCCGGATGATGCAAGAAATTTAATCGCGCGTAAAAATTTCTAGAATTTAACACCATATTTCTTATTCGAGAATATAATACATCTTGTCTTAATTGTTTATGCTTACAAAGCTGACTTACAAAGCTGATATCAAATGTTGCATTTGACATAAAGACTAAAGTATAATTTTGTGCTAGAATTACCCTACTCTAAGGTATTCTTAAAACTAGTAGTATTATGACTTTATTCAGATATTTCACAAAGTTATTTTTAAATAGTTCTCTATTATATGTTTATTGCAAAGGACTGGCTTTATTTTGATAAAAGAACATTGTTTTCTGAAAAGTCTTTTGTCTATTTATCTTAAAGTTGCGTCAAGGAGGAGATATGTGCTCTTCCTTGACTTTATTTCACTTGCCCTCGCGGTCTACTTCGGATACGCCCTCAGGCTTACTTTCTTTATTGAAATGGGCTACGCCGGAGAACTTGTTCAGACTATTTTCATCTTCTCCGCCTGTATTCTTATCCCCCTCATTTGGGGTGGGGTTTACAAAGTCGTGTGGCCCAGAGCGAGCGTAGAAGAATATACGATCCTGCTAAGATGGTATGTTGTAGGCACAGCCATCTTCCTGGTCCTCTTCAAGATAAGCGATGAATTGAGGATCCCCAGATCTTCCCTCTCTATACTTATTATCCTCGGTCTCTTCTTTCTTACAACGACTCGAGCTTTCTGGAAGCTTGCATTCGTGACACGCTCCTTAAGAACATGCGAACAAAAGCGGGCACTTATTATCGGTGCAGGAGAGGCGGCCACGATGCTTGCAAGGGACCTTATCAGAAACGACACGGATCTTAAACCGATCGGCTTTGTCGACGATAAACCCGAATTGAATAACATGTTGCTGGCATCACTTAAGGTGCTTGGAACTACAGAAGATATCCGCAAGATAGTAATAGCCGAGAATGTTACGGTAGCATTAATAGCTATTCCCTCCGCGCCGGGCCATAAGATAAAGGAATTTATCGGAACAATGGATGGCCTAAATATTGAAGTCAGGATACTGCCCAGCCTTCTGGATATTGCAGACGGAAACGTAAGCGTCAAACTACTCCGTTCTGTTAAACTTGAAGACCTCCTGCGCAGGGAGCCAGTCAAACTGGACAACCCGGAGATAGAAAACCTTATCAGGGGCAAACGCGTCCTTGTTACAGGCGCCGGCGGCTCGATCGGATCCGAGATTTGCAGGCAGGTAGCTGCAAAAGGGCCTTCCGAACTGCTTGTTCTTGGTCACGGAGAGCAGTCCATCTATAACCTGCTTGAATCATTCAGCCAGTCCGGCAACAAAGTGCCTATTGTACCGATAATCGCTGACATAGCGGATAAGGTCACCCTTGAATCGATATTCAAAAAACACATGCCGCACCTTGTCTTCCACGCCGCTGCCCACAAGCATGTACCGCTGATGGAAGATAACCCAAGGGAGGCCCTTCGCGTCAATTCTTTCGGGACAAGGACACTTGCGGAAATGGCAGGCAAATACCAGGTGGAGAGAATGGTAATGATATCAACGGACAAGGCGGTCCACCCCTCTAGTATAATGGGAGCAACAAAAAGGATAGCCGAGCGGATGCTCTTCTATGTCCAGAAGAGATATCCTGATACATCCTATATGGCAGTACGCTTTGGCAACGTCCTAGGAAGCCGGGGCAGTGTCATCCCAAAGTTTGAGCAGCAAATCGAAAGGGGAGGCCCTGTCACCGTAACGCACAAAGATATGAAGCGCTACTTCATGCTTATCCCTGAGGCAGTAAGCCTTGTGCTCCAGGCCGGAACAATGGGAAGCGGGGGAGAACTTTTCGTCCTTGATATGGGAGAACCCGTAAACATAGCAGAAATGGCCGAGACCCTCATAAGGCTCCACGGTCATGAACCATACAGGGACATCAAAATAGAATTCACAGGTATCCGCCCCGGAGAAAAACTCTACGAAGAGCTCTTCTACGATCCGGACCACGTAGGTACAACGTCCAGCGAGAAGATATATCTGAGCAAGTTCTCCCCCGAGAAAGAATCGCTGCTTCCCAGAGTCGAAAGGCTTTTGGCAGACTCGGCGGAAGCTTCTTTGTCTGAAGCAGAGTTAAAAGCCGCAATATTCCAGCTGGGCGGTAATGGGGAGAATGTGGCGGCGGAGCCGCCGATAAGGCTATAAACATTTGAGAAGTGCCGGTGAAACCGGCGAGAAGTGCGGTTTGAAAAACCGCGGGAAGTGCAGGCGAAGCCTGCGAGAAGTGTCGGCGAAGCCGACGGAAGAGATTTAGGGTATTTACAACGCTTATCGTGACGAAGTCACACTTATCGTTGCGAAGCAACCCTTCTCGTCACAACGCGACACTTTTCGTCACATAGTGACTCTTCCCAAAGGTTTTAAACAACCCTTCTCGTTGCGAAGCAACACTTCTAAACCATTTCCCAGTGGTTTTAAAGGAGATAAGGATAATTTATGACTCTCGGTTTTGAAAACGAAACACTGGAGTTTAAAAAATCAACCCGCGAACTCAAAGAAGCCATTGTATCTATTTGTGCGATTTTGAATAAACATGAGTATGGAGAGTTATATTTTGGTATTAGACCTGACGGTACTCCTGTAGGACAGGATATCAGTGAAAAAACATTGCGTGATATAAGTGCGGCGATCAACAATTTTATTGTTCCTCAGATTTTTCCGGAGGTTAAAGAAGTAATAATAGATGGCAAATCATGCGTACATGTTAAATTTGAAGGGCATAATCCACCATATTTTGCCAATGGTAAGGCTAGAATTCGTGTTGCTGATCAGGATATTTTGATGTCTCCTGAACGAATTGAAGAGTATGTAATGAAAAAAAATGACAATACTAACCTTTGGGAGCAACAAGTTTCTGATTACACAGTTGAAAAAGTTGAGGATGTATTACTGGAAAATTATATTGACAGAGCACGTGAAATTAAACGCATTGATTTTGATTATTCGGATAAAAAAACAGTTCTGAATAAGCTTTTTCTTACACAGGGAGAATTTTTGCTGAACGCAGCAAAAGTGCTTTTTTGCGATAGCATCCTTGCAGAATTGCAGATGGCAATTTTTGCCACAAGCGAAAGACTGACATTCAACGATATCCAAAGAAAACATGGAAATATTTTTGAACTTGTTGGGGCAGCAGAGTTGTATATCAGAAACAATATGAAGTGGAAAGTTGATTTTGATGGTTCAAGAGAACGCAAGGAAACACCGGAAATACCTATCCAGGCATTACGAGAAGCACTTATTAATTCATTTTGTCATAAAGACTACAACGCACAGCAGTGTAACGAAGTAGCGATATATAAAGACAGGATAGAAATATACAACCCGGGAAAATTCCCTGAGGGATATACTCCTGAAGATTTTATTCTGAGAGATGAGAGACCGGTAAGAAGGAATCCTCTGATAACCCAGATTCTTTATTATTCTAAAGATGTTGAGAGCTTCGGGTCGGGATTGAAACGGATCACAAATGCCTGTAAAGAAGCAAATGTAAAAGTGGATTATAAATTGATGAAATCAGGATTTGTGGTAGTCTTTCAAAGGGATAAAGATATTATTCCAATGGCACAAGTTGAGGCACAAGTTGAGGCACAAGTTGAGGCACAAGTTGAGGCACAAGTTGAGGCACAAGTTGAGGCACAAGTTGAGGCACAAGTTGAAATTTTGATAATGAGAGCCTGCCAAAAAACGCCACTTTCTTCTGGAGAAATAGTTATAGCACTTGGACACAAACAGCTTAGCGGTAACCTCCGCAAAGCCCTTGTAAAATTGAGAAAAGAAGGATTTCTAGAATTTACTATCAAAGATAAACCCAGGAGTAAAAGCCAAAAATACAGATTAACCGAAAAAGGCGATAAGCATTTGAGAAGTGCCGGTGAAACCGGCGAGAAGTGACGGTGAAACCGTCGAGAAGTGGCGGACCAAGTCCGCCGAGAAGTGCGGTTTGAAAACCGCGAGAAGGCGCAAAGCATTTGAGAAGTGCGGCGAAGGGATACCGCGAGAAGTGACGGACTAAGTCCGTCGAGAAGTGCAGCGTAAACGCTGCGAGAAGAGTCGGCGGAGCCGACGGAATGGTTTCGAAGTATTTAAACAACAACTACTTCTCAACCACTTCTCGTTGCAAAGCAACCCTTCCCGTCGCGTAGCGACACTTCTCGTGACGAAGTCACACTTCTCCATGGTTTACAAAGTATTTAAAGGAGGTCCACCCATGCCGGACTTTGGATTTCAGAACCTTGATACTTATCATCTTGCAAAAATGCTTGTTATCGAAACCTATAAAACGACAGATACATTTAGTAACAGTGAGAAATATGGTCTGTCTCAGCAGATGAACAGAGCAGCAGTGTCAATACCTTCGAATATTGCCGAAGGATATGCAAGAGAAGGAAGTAAGGATAAATGCCATTTTCTTAACATAGCATACGGATCATTGATGGAACTGGTTTGTCAGTTTGAAATTGCATGGGAATTAGATTTCGTTGAAGAAGAAAAATACCAAGATTTTAAAAATAAAGCTCATAAGCTGGCAATCAAGATAAGCAAATTTAGAAACTATTTAAGTAAAAAATAGAGAAGAGTCGGCGGAGCCGACGAGAAGTGCGGTTTGAAAAACCGCGGGAAGTGCAGGCAAAGCCTGCGAGAAGTGCTGGCATAGCCAGCGGGAAGAGTCGGCGTAGCCGACGGAAGGATCTAGGGAAGTTACAACGCTTCTCGTGACGAAGTCACACTTCTCGTTGCGAAGCAACCCTTCTCGTCGCAAAGCGACACTTCCCGAAGGTTTGACGGAGTTACAACGCTTATCGTGACGAAGTCACTCTTCTCGTTGCAAAGCAACACTTCTCGTCGCATAGCGACACTTCTCGGATCACCATCCACACCAAGACAAGAACGGAGCATGCAACTTTGTTATTTATGAGCGGAGAAAGCTATAAACCAATAAAACGCATAATAGATCTAACTCTCTCAATTGCGGGCCTCGTAGTCTTGTCGCCGGTATTGTTGGTTTTGGCTTTCGCTATCAAACTGGACTCTCCCGGTCCTGTTCTTTTCAAGCAAAAACGGGTGGGGATCAACAAGACTCACTTTAATATTTATAAATTCAGGACTATGAGGATGGATACACCTAAGGACACGCCTACACATCTGCTGGAAGATCCGGATAATTACATTACAAAGATGGGGCGTTTTTTGAGGAAGACCAGCCTGGACGAGTTGCCTCAGATAATTAACATATTGTACGGACAAATGTCTATAATAGGACCCAGACCTGCACTTTGGAATCAGTATGACCTTATTGAGGAACGTGACAAATACCGTGCAAATGACATAAGACCGGGGCTGACTGGATGGGCCCAGGTAAACGGACGCGATGAACTGCCGATAGAAGTCAAGGCAAAATATGACGGAGAATACGTACATAGGATGAGTTTCCTATTTGACCTGAAATGTTTCCTTGGCACGATTGCAGTGGTAATGAACCGCGACGGTCTTGTCGAAGGCGGCACAGGCAAGATGAAAGATAAACAGGAGAAACTTAATGACAACTAAGAAAATATTAATAACTGGCGCAAATAGCTATATAGGAATGTCCTTTGAAAATTGGGTCAGCCAATGGCCGGATGAGTACAGTGTTGAAACCGTAGACATGCTTGACGGTTCATGGCGTGAAAAGTCATTTGCCGGTTATGATGTTGTTTTTCATGTTGCGGGGATCGCCCACGTATCCGCGGACCCGTCGAAAGAAGACCTTTATTACAAGATCAATCGTGATCTTGCCATTGAAACAGCAGAAAAAGCAAAAACCGAAGGTGTCAAACAGTTTATCTTTATGAGCAGCATGATCGTTTACGGAAAAGACGAACCGGCAGGAAGCCAAAAGGTAATTACCTCAGAAACACAGCCTTCACCCTCTGATTTTTATGGCAGGAGCAAGTTTGAGGCAGATCTTTCAATTCAAAAAATGGCTGATGGAAACTTTGCAGTTTCAATAATGAGACCTCCTGTAATATATGGTCCCGAGTGCAAGGGGAATTTTCCAAGACTTCTGAACCTTGCAAAAAAGACATTTGTCTTTCCAAACATAACCAACTTAAGAAGCATGCTTTATATCGACAACTTTTGCGAATTTTTGAGGATAGTAATAGATCAGACTAAAACAGGTATATTTTTCCCACAAAACATAGAATATGTATCTACTAAAGATGTGATAGTTGAATACAGGAAACAGACAGGTAAATCGACTGTACTTCTGCCTTTTCCGGGTTTTATTGTATCTCTTATGTCAGGGATAGATGTCTTTAATAAGGCATTCGGCACAAAAGTTTATGATAAAAATTTGAGCCAGTTTGACCTGAGCTATAATGTAGTAGATTTTGAAACCGGCATAAAAAGGATGTCTGTTTAATGTCCGGTAAGCATATATTGGTCGTATCACAATATTTTTATCCGGAACAGTTTCGTATAAACGACATTTGTTCAGAGTGGGTCAAAAGGGGATATAAGGTTACGGTTTTGACAGGCATACCCAATTATCCTCAGGGTAAATTTTATAAGGGGTATGGATTTTTTAAAAAAACAAAAGAGCAATATAACGGTATGGAAATAAGAAGGATCCCCTTGCTTCCAAGAGCTAGAGGTGCTGTCATGATGGCCCTGAATTATTTTTCTTTTGTGGTTTCAGGTTTTTTCTGGTCAATTTTCACCGGTTTGAATGCTGACATTGTCTTTATTTACGAAGTCTCTCCCATGACCCAGGCACTGCCGGGAGTATGGTACGCCAAACGAAAGAAAATACCGTGCTTTTTGTACGTAACCGATCTTTGGCCGGAGAACGTTGAGATAGTTGGTGGAGTAAAAAATAAAGCCATTCTTGGGCTGATTGGAGAGATGGTCGATTATATTTACAAAAGTTGTGATCGGATCTTTACTTCATCAGAGAGTTTTGTTAAGGCAATTGTTGACCGTGGAACCGATAGGAATAAGATAGAGTTTTGGCCTCAATATGCTGAAGACTATTACAAGCCTTTGGAAAATACAGAAGTAATTGTCCCCGAAATTCCTCATGATGATATTATTAATATTATTTTTGCAGGTAACATAGGTGTTGCACAGGGTCTTGGTATACTTACTGAAACAGCATTGATATTGAAAAACAAGTCAATAAAAGTAAAGTTTAATATCATAGGAGACGGAAGATATAAAGACACTCTTGTTTCAAAAGTCAAAGAGGTTTCTGTAGAGGATTATTTCAATTTTATTGATAGGCAACCGCCGACAAGGATACCTGATTTCATGGCTTTAAGCGATGCTGCACTTATTTGTTTGTCAAAAAGCAAGGTTTTTTCTATGACTATTCCGGCAAAAACACAGTCATGTTTAGCTTGTGGGATACCGGTCATTGTTTCAGCTGATGGGGAAGTGCAAGATATCATTAATAAAGCAAATGCTGGATTATGCAGCTGCGCAGGAGATGCAACTGCTTTAGCTGGTAACATAATAAAATTTGTCCACATGTCTAATGAAGAACATAGAATTATGAGACAAAATGCGCTTAACTACTATAATACTGAATTCGCTAAAGAAAAACTGTTAGATAGAATGGATAAATGGTTATCAAAGTAAAAAAGGGGTTGAAGAATCAATGTTTAAACATAAAACACTGTTAATAACCGGTGGTACAGGGTCTTTTGGAAATGCTGTAATGGAAAGGTTTTTAAATACACCTGTTAAAGAGATACGTATTTTTTCCCGTGATGAGAAAAAACAAGATGATATGAGAAAGATATACAAAAACAATAAGCTGAAGTTCTACATCGGTGATGTCAGGGATCTGGCAAGCGTGAAAAACGCAATGCATGGCGTTGACTATGTCTTTCATGCGGCGGCATTAAAGCAGGTCCCATCCTGTGAGTTTTTCCCCTTGGAGGCAGTAAAAACAAACGTTTTTGGAACAGATAATGTCCTCACAGCGGCAATAGAATATTGTGTCAAAAAAGTAATTTGTCTTTCCACAGACAAGGCGGCATATCCAATTAACGCAATGGGAATATCAAAAGCAATGATGGAAAAAGTTTTCGTTGCAAAATCAAAAACAGTAGACCCAGACCAGACATTGATTTGCGGCACCAGATACGGCAATGTAATGGCATCAAGAGGATCAGTCATACCGTTGTTTATTGATCAGATCAAAAATGGCCAGCCACTTACTGTAACAGACCCGAATATGACAAGATTTTTGATGAGTCTGGAAGAGGCGGTGGAACTTGTTGTCTTTGCATTTGAAAATGCTGAAGCAGGGGATATTATGGTCCAGAAAGCGCCTGCCTCAACTATCGGTGATCTGGCAAAGGCGGTCATAGAGATATTCAATGCCTCAAACAAAATTAAAATTATCGGAACTCGGCATGGTGAAAAATTATTTGAGACATTGCTTACTAAGGAAGAGCGTGTATGCGCTCAGGACATGGGAGGATATTTTAAAGTCCCCGCTGACAAGAGAGATCTCAATTACGATAAATACTTTGTTGAGGGTATCGAACATCTGAAACGTGCAGAAGATTACAATTCTCATAATACCGAGAGACTTAACCTTGAACAAATTAAGGATAAACTTTTGAAGCTCCCTTATGTCCAGAAGCAACTCAAAGACTGGGAGACAAAAAAATGAAGATACTGGTACTAGGTGGTTCAGGAATGGCAGGTCACACAATTGCCATATATCTTGAAGAATCATGCCACGATGTTGCATCTTTAAGCATTCGGGACGAATTAAAATACTTGGGAGAGCATAGATGAAGCTATTAGTAATAGACACCGTAGGGATGGTAGGACATGTTGTCGCCATATACATGAAAGAGCAGGGTCATGAGGTTTTAGGTATTAATGAAACGTCCTCTGAGATAGTTCAAACAATAGTTGGCAGCTTATTAGACACAGACCTTTTTGCAAATGAAATAAAGAACGGCAGGTATGACGCTGTTATAAACTGCTCAGCTATCATCAACCAAGATGCAGAGGCGGATAAATCAAAAGCAGCATTTATCAATGCATATCTGCCACATTTTCTTGAGAAAGTAATTTCTTGTACTAATACGGTGCTTGTTCATCGGAGTACAGACTGTATTTTCTCAGGAAATAGAGGACAGTATGCATTGGATGATTTTCCTGATGCCCCTAGCTTCTATGCGAGAAGCAAAGCCCTAGGCGAAGTGATTAATAATAAAGACATAACCATCCGTACTTCATTGATAGGTCCGGAATATGATTACTGCGGAAGCGGTCTTTTCAACTGGTTTTATAGCCAAAAAGGTGATGTCTGTGGTTTTGCAAATGCTTTCTGGACCGGCCTCACTACAATAGAGTTTGCCCGTGAAATTGAAAAACTTCTTTTTGAGCATGCACACGGTTTGTTCCAGTTAGTACCTGATCACGCAATTACGAAACATGACCTGTTACTGCTCTTTGAGAAATATTTTCCAAAAAACAGGAACGTCATAAGAGTTGACAATAAACTAGTAGATAAATCTTTGATCCAGTGTCTTAATGGATATGAAGTTTTAATTCCTGATTATGAAGATATGATTAAAGATATGGCCAATTGGATCAATAACCATAAAGAACTGTATACGAACTACAAATAAAGGAGATTGCTAGAAATGAGTAAATTGAAATTAATGATTGTCATGGGAACTCGCCCGGAGATTATTAAGTTGTCCGAGATTATAAAAAAGTGTGATAAATACTTCGAATTAAATATTGTCCATACAGGACAAAATTATGATTACTCATTGAATCAGGTGTTTTTTGAGGAACTAGGGTTACGTGAGCCTGATTTTTACCTTAATGTGGCAGGAGATAATTTAGGTCAGACAATGGGTAATGTACTTGCAAAGTCCTACGAACTCTTTGATACAGAAAAGCCGGATGCTATACTTGTGCTTGGAGATACCAACTCCTGCCTCTGTGTAATTTCTGCGAAGCGCCTCAAGATACCCATATTTCACCTTGAGGCCGGCAATCGCTGTAAGGATGAAAATCTTCCTGAAGAAGTTATAAGAAGGATCGTTGACGTTACCAGCGATGTCAATTTATGTTACTCTGAAAATGCCCGCCGTTATATCCTTGACGCAGGTGTAAAACCTGAAAATACCTATGTCGTAGGTTCCACCATCGCAGAAGTATTGACAGCTAATATTGATAAGATCGACGATAGCAAGGTCCTGGAAAAACTTGAACTTAAGCCGCACAAATATATTCTTCTTTCAGCCCATAGAGAGGAGAACATTGATATTGAATCCAACTTCTTCAGCCTAATGAATGCTGTTAACGCAATGGCTGAAAAATATGATATGCCGATTCTTTACAGCTGCCATCCCCGTTCAAAAAAATATATAGAGCAAAGAGGCTTCAAATTTGATCCACGTGTTATTCAACATCAGCCACTTGGTTTCTTTGATTACAACAAACTGCAGCAGAACGCTTTCTGTGTAGTATCTGACAGTGGCACGATTCCTGAAGAGGGTTCATATTTCAATTTCCCCGCTGTGTCAATTCGTACCTCTACTGAACGTCCGGAAGCTATGGACAAGGGCATCTTTGTCATTGGTTCTATAACTTCTGATTACGTGCTTCAAGCCGTTGACCTTGCAGTTTCTATGCATGCGAATGGCGATGATGGCCTGACTGTCCCGGCTTATTGCGATGAGAACGTAAGCACAAAAGTTGTGAAGATCATCCAGAGCTATGTAGGTATTATTAATAGAATGGTCTGGAGGAAAGCGTAGTAGTAAATGAATATATTAGTATATGATATTGCTGCTGAATCCGGCGGAGCACTAAGTATACTTACTGATTTTTATGATCAAGTATGTAATTTACATGATGATAACAATATTTGGTATTTTGTTCTAAGTGTTCCTAAACTTGAAAATCAGAAGAATATACGTATCACACAATATCCATGGGTTAAACGAGGCATTATTTTTAGGTTATGGTTTGAGTTTGTGCAAACAAGAAAAATTATAAAAAAATATAAAATTGATGTAGTAATTTCATTGCAAAACACAACTATACCTTTTTGTAATAAACCACAAATTGTTTCGTTGCACAATACTTTGCCCTTTTTTCGTTGTGATTTAAGTGTAATGTCGGGGATGAAATCAGTCGTTAAACAATATTTTATTAACAAAAATATAATAAGATCATTAAAAGCTGCTCATTCTATCATGGTACCAGCAAACTGGATAAAAGATTTGTGCCATAAACAATATAAGGTGAACGAAAATAAAATTTATGTTTTACCTGTGAAAATTGATGCGAATAATATACAAACGTGTACTGATTTAAATATGGCTAATAAAACTTTTTTTTACCCGGCTGCAGCACAACCATACAAACGACATATGATGATCCTTAAGGCCTGTAAAGAAATTAAGTCAAAAAATATTGATTTCAATGTAGTGTTTACTATTACAGGAGCAGAAAACGCCTATGCAGTTAAACTAAAGGAGTATTCAAAAATAAATGATTTGAATGTAGTTTTTGTTGGAATGCTTCGTCGTCAAGAAGTATTGGAATATTACACTAAATCAGTTTTGTTATTTCCGTCCATAATTGAAACTGATGCTTTGCCTCTTGAAGAAGCAAAATCATCGAACAGTTTTATTTTTGCATCAAAGTCGCCATTCTCTCAGGAGATATTAATGGATTACGCTAATTGCGAATTTTTTCAGGATGGAGATTATAAAAAATTGAGCTTGTTATTGGAAGATATGATCCTAGGGAAATTTGATCTTAACGTTAGTAAGTGCAAAGCAGTAAGGATCAATACCATGAATAGAGCAGAATTATGTTTGGCAATTTTTAACGAGAATTATAATAAAAATATTGAGTTAAATTAACATTTTTTGCGTAATTCAAATATTAAAACTAAATAATATTTAACTCCAGGTAGAATGTCATCTTTCAAATTTCTGCTGTCATTGAGAAAAAAAGCATCAGAATAATAGGAGAACTCATAAATGAAAAAAATTTTGGTTACTGGTAAAACGGGAGGAATATCAAACGGTTTTAGGGATTATTTATCCGAAACTTTTTCAGATGACTATGACGTAAAAATAATATCACTACGCGATGAAAAATGGAAAAATATGAATTTCGGAGAATTTGATGCGATATATCACTGTGCCGGACTTGTTTCAGGACCATATGAAGAACTTGAACGTGTTAACATGAATATTTCAGTGGAACTGTTTCACAAAGCAATTGACGATGGTGTAAAAATCTTTATCTATCTTAGCTCCATGGCAGTTTATAGTTTGGAAAATTTAAAAAAACCAATGGGTGGAATAATTGGACCGGACACTCCGTTGAACGGCCAAACAGCATACGGTAGAAGTAAAATCGAGGCAGAAAAATGTCTTCTTAACTTAGAGACTAAAAATATAAAATTAGCTATCATTCGAGCTCCCAGTGTTTTCGGGAGAAAATCTGAACAGGTAATGGAAATGTATGCAAAAGCTTTGAAGTTGCCAATTTTCCCGCTGATGTTTGATGAATGTAAACGAGGGCTAATTTACATCGATTGTTTGTCCGAAATGGTAAGGCTTATCGCTGAAACCGGCCAGGGTGGGATTTATTGCCCACAGAATTTACCTCTATACTCAACGAGCGATATTATTCGTGAACTAAAACAGATATTAAATAGTCGTACAATCTTGTTTAACATCCCTCGCTTTTTACAGATCAGATGTAAATTTACTAATCGTAGGTTTGGTAATCAATGCTATACTGATGAACTTAGCAGAGCGTTTGAAAACTCATATTGTGTTCTCGACACTAAAACAGCAATACAGAAATCCCTAAGTACAAATGAATATAACTCAATCTAATGGTTTATTTTCATCAGAGAGAGAGCAAATTTGAATATATTGATCCTTTTACTACAGACAGACAAAGAATTTAGAAAATACTGGGTTACCTCAGTTCCACATAATGGTTCAAATAAAAGCCATAACAAAATCCAAAATTAGTGACTATGAATTGTAAGAAGATGTACAAAAAGTTGTTGATAGACCAATATTATTGCAAATTGCTTAATAAAATATAATTTTTTGTCTTTTTGAAAGAGAGGAAAATTATGCTAGATTATTTGTTTGTGTATGAACATAAAGTTAGAGAACTGGAATCAGTCTGTCTTTTGATTGCAGCGCTAGAATTAAAGGGGTATTCATGTGATGTTGTTGAAATACATGATTTATCTTTTAAAAATTTAAAATACAGGTTCCATAATAAACCAAGAGTCATTGTTGTTTTTGCTCTTTACAATGATATTGTTTTCAATGAGCTCGTCGTTGATATTGTTGGATATTGTAAAAAAGTTGTCAACTTACAGTGGGAGCAGATTATATCTGACAATGAAATTAAATTGACCTTTTATAATCCTAAGGGACTTGCTGCATTGGCAACACATGTATGCTGGGGACAAAACACCTTCCACAGGTTACACCAGAACGGAGTAAGAAATGCCATTATCACAGGACCACTACATTTAGATTTTTTGAGGAAAGAGTTTAAGGATTTTTATCTAACACGAGAAGAGTTATGTAAGAAGTACGATATTGATACTACTAAAAAAATATTGCTGTACATATCTTCATTTAATTTTGCATCAATGAAAGAAAAAGAAAAACTGGCAATTGAAAAATTGACAGGCGGAAGCTATGATGACATGGTTAGTTTATCTATAATGTCAAGAGAAAAAACATTAACGATATTCGAACAACTGCTTGAAAGTGATTATGGAAACGAAATTTGTATAATATATCGACCGCATCCGTGGGAAAATATTGATAATATTTTGATCGATATGAGCAAAAAGCATTTGAACTTTAAAGTAATAGATGATTGTTCAATAAAACAATGGATATTATCGGTCGATCATATCTTTACGTGGTATAGTACATCAATTGCAGAAATATATTTTGCGAATAAAAGTTGTTTTCTCTTCCGTCCCTGTCCAATTGATGAAGAAATTGACGTTACAATTTTAAAAGGAGCAAAATCAATTGCTACGTTGGATGAAGTATGCTCAGCAATAAGACAAAACGATGATGTAGAATTCCCCATTTCTTCCGAAGTAATAAATGAGTATTTTGATTTTTCTGTTGATAATCCGTCTTATAATAGAATACTAAGTTTGTTGATCAATATTTATCAAAACAAAGAGTATGATGTTGTATATAATAACAAAAAATCTTTTTATTTGTTGCAATTTTTAAAAAAAATAATAAAAATGTTTATTGTTAAGTATAAAATTAATTCTAAAACTTGGCCATTAAGTGCTATCTGTAATACAAGTGAATATTTAGATGATTTCTGGTTTAATTATGCAAAAGTGAAAACAGAGGTTGTTTCAATGGAAGAAATATCTTTAATAGTGTCTAAGTTAAAAAAAATAATTCAAAATAATATTTAATTATATATAATAAATTATGACTAAGGAAAATTATTTTTTTATAAACCTTATTAAATTTTCTGTACCAACTTTTTTTACTTTATTTGTTGGGATTGTTGCTATTCCTATACTTTCAAGAGTATATCCAACGGCTGAGTATGGTAAAATTAATTTATTTTATACTATAGGTAATGTAATATATATGGTGGCCTTAGTTGGTCTTGATTCAGCGTATATTAGATTTTTTTATGAGCCAAGAGAGAAGTATGATAAAAATGAAGTTTTTAAATTAGCCCTATCCTTAGGGGTGTTAATCAGTATATTTTTATTTTCATTTACATACGTAACATTTTTAGATGAGGTATTGTTATTTTTGTTTGGTGAAAAAAATATTATTGCATTTTTATTCCTTTTTATTTTTGTTGTTGGCCAGATTATTTTTAGAATGGAAACTATTACGTCAAGGATGAATCAAAATTCAAGGCTTTATTCTTTTGAACAAATATCCATGACATTTTTTACTCGAATATTTTTTGTTGTTGTCACAGTTTTTTCTACATACTATATGCCTTCAATTGCGTTTATCTCAATTTCTACTATATTTGTAAGTTGTTATTTTTTTATTGCAAATAATAGCTTTAATAATTTTAAAAAAATTTCATTTCCTAATTCAAAAATTACTTTAAATTTACTGGCTTATGCATTTCCATTGATGCCATCTTCTTTGCTTTTATGGCTTAACAATTCAGTTGCTAAGATAATACTGACTTCTTCCGGCGACTTCGATGCTTTAGGTATTTATGCAATGGCATCATCTATAGCTTTTGCTTTTGCTGCAATTCCTGGAGCATTTGGAACATATTGGTCTCCTTTTATATATGAAAATTATGAAAAAGAACAGACGATGATTAAAAATGTACATGATTATATTATGATTTTTTCTATTTTTATTTGTATCATGATAATTGTGTTTCAAGATTTTATTTTTATGATACTGGGTGTGAATTATAGATCTTCTCAGCCATATTTTATGATGTTACTGTTTTCGCCTTTAGCCACACTGATATCTGAGACGACGTCTTATGGTATTAGTATCGCTAAAAAAACTCACCTTACTTTATACATATCACTTGTTGCATGCTTATTAAATTTGGTTATATGTAAAATGTTGTTCTCCACACTAGGAGTTATTGGAGTTGCGTTGGGAGGAACAATCTCAGCAATTTTTCAATTATTCCTGCAGTCAATTATTGGACAAAAATTTTATAGAAGTATAAATAGTTATAGTAAATCTTTGTTTTTTTCTACTATTATATTTGTTTTGTGTTTTCTTAATATCTATCTTTCACGTTTTTTAGTCACTAGATATTTAGTTTGTTTGACGGTCTTTCTTTTAACAGCTTTTTCTTATTTGAAAGAATTAATAAAGTGTAAAGATAAAATAATAGATCTTTTCAGTATATTGCATAAAAAATAACTTTGTATTTTGATTAGAAATGTGCGAAAAATTCTTGACAGTAAAATATTTTAAATAATGTATTTTTGACAAAGGAGCAAATAGACATGAAAATACTTGTTACCGGAGCTGCTGGTTTTATTGGTTCACATCTGACAGAGAAATTACTTGACGAAGGACATGATGTCAGGGCATTTGTCCGTTACAATTCCCGTAATGAATGGGGATGGCTGGAAAACAACTATCACCCCAACCTGGAAGTTTACAGCGGAGATATAAGGGATTATGACTCGGTTCATACGGCAATGAAGGGTGTGGATGCTGTTTTTCACTTAGCAGCATTGATAGGTATTCCCTATTCTTATGTTTCACCTATGGCATATATAAAAACTAATGTGGAAGGCACATATAATATTTTACAGTCAGCAAGGGAGTTTGGGGTACGTGTTGTACACACTTCCACCAGTGAGATTTATGGAACTGCTCAGTACGTTCCAATAGACGAAAAACATCCGGTTAACCCACAGTCACCATATGCGGCCACAAAATCAGGAGCAGATCAGCTTGCACTGACATATCATCGTTCTTTTGATACTCCTGTTGTTGTTGTCAGACCTTTCAATACATACGGTCCGAGACAGTCAGCCAGAGCAATTATTCCCACAATAATTTCGCAGGCCTTATCAGGGGTAAATGAGATCAAACTTGGTAATCTTTCACCCACACGAGACTTGAATTTTGTCACTGATACTGCCAGTGGATTTATTAAGGTGGGAATGTCAGGCAAAGCCATTGGCAAGGTTATAAATTTAGGAACAGGCAAAGAGATCTCTATTGGTGATCTCGCTGGTAAGATTTTGTCTATAATTGGGTCGAATGCTACAATAAACTCCGAAGGACAGCGTCTTCGTCCGAAGAACAGTGAAGTAGAGAGGCTTTGTTCTAATGCGTTACTTGCGAAAGAGGTATCTGGCTGGGAACCTGAAGTATCTTTAGATGATGGGATAAAAATGACAATAGAGTGGATCAAATCCAACTTATGTACATTTAAACCAACCATATACAATGTGTGAGGAGATAAAAAATGAAAATTGAGTTGGACTCCCCTAACTTGGGTGAACTGGAAAAAAAATATCTATGTGAATGTGTTGATTCTTCCTTTGTTTCAACGATAGGACCTTTTGTCACAAAATTTGAGGAAGAATTTGCACAATATTTGGAAGTACCCCGCGCTGTGTCTGTTCAAAGTGGTACTTCAGCTTTGCATATTGCTTTAATAGAACTGGGGATCACCTCTGGAGATGAAGTTATACTTCCAGCCTTAACTTTTGTTGCGTCTGCAAATCCCGTGCGGTATGTTGGAGCCACTCCTGTTTTTGTTGACGTGGACCCAGTAACATGGGGTATTTTACCAGAAAAAATAGAAGAAGCTATAACTAATAAGACTAAGGCAATTATGCCGGTCCACCTGTATGGAAATCCGTGTGATATGGATTCTATTATTTCTATTGCAAAAAAGTATGACCTCTTTGTAATTGAGGATGCTACAGAAAGCCTGGGAGCAACATATAATGGACTATGCACAGGAACGATCGGCGATATCGGCTGTTATAGCTTTAACGGAAATAAAGTAATAACCACCGGTGGCGGAGGTATGGTCGTAGCAAAAGATGCACAAAGGGCTGAACACATCAAATTCCTTGTCAATCAGGCAAGAGATGTTTCAAAGGGCTTCTATCATACAGAAGTAGGTTATAACATGCGGATGACAAACCTTGAAGCGTCATTGGGACTGGCACAAATGGAAAGACTGCATACCTTTCTTGAAAAGAAGAGGAGCTTTAATAATATATACCGAAAAATTCTTGCTGATATACCATTTATAAAATTCCAGGAAGAAAATGCTTATGGGAAAAGCGCTTGGTGGCTCTCTTCTATAACAGTAGAGCATCCTCAAAAGGATATCCCGACTATTCAGGAAGAATTGAAAAGTAAAGGCATCCCGTCCAGGCGTTTGTTTGTCCCAATCAATAATTTCCCCCCTTACAATGATGCTAGCAATGATCTTTTATCAGTTTGTGAACACTTGTATAAATGTGGGCTAAACTTGCCGAGCTCCACTGTCAATGCAGAAAAAACAATACAATCTGTAGCAGAAGAGATAAAAAAAATATGCATATATTAATAGTTGGGCTAGGCTCTATGGGGAAAAGGCGCCTCAGAATTTTAAAAGAACACTTTCCTGAATTTTCTGTTTCAGCCGTGGAATCCAGAGAGGATCGGCGTGTAGAGATAAGTTCGGATTATTCAATTGTTGTCTACTCTAACATTATAGATGCATTTAATGACAAAAAATTCGATGCTGTTTTAATATGCACATCTCCTCTTTCCCATGGTGAGATAGCGTCTATGGCTATTAAAAATAAATGTCATGTATTCTGTGAACTTAATCTCGATAATTCCTGGTACAGAAACGTTGCAGACCTTGCAAGAGAAAATAAAAAACATGTATTTTTGTCTTCGACTATGCTTTATCATGATGATATAAACTGGATAAGCTCTCAAATCAAAGAAATAAATTCCCCATGTGCATACGAATATCATGTTGGACAGTATTTACCAGACTGGCATCCATGGGAAAAACCGGAAGACTACTTTATTTCCAACGTAAAAACAAATGGATGCCGTGAGCTATTAGCTATCGAGATGCCTTGGATTGACAGGGTCTTTAGCCCGATTGTCTCAATAAAATCATTCTCAGCAAAAGTCAACAAAGATTTAACCCTGGATTGGCCTGATATTCGCAGTATGATCATTTGTCACAAAAATGGAATAATCGGAACTTTAATTGTTGATGTCGTAAGCCGCATTCCCAGAAGAGATTTCAGAGTATGGGGAGAGTGGGGAGATATAGCTTGGGCAGGAAAAATCGGCTCCTTGCGCCAAAGTATTAAAGGAAACGAGTGGAAGTACATTGATTCGGCAACGGTTGATTCACCAAGTAAAAATAGAGCTGATCCGGAATATAAATATGCAAGTATTATCAATGAAAAACCTTACGTGAGCGAAGTTGCTGATTTTATAAGGCTGATCCAGGACAAACCACCAAATATAATAACTCATACGATCTATGATGACTTAAGGATCCTGGATAATATTAACAAAATTGAAGAGGCTTCTCTGGAAGGGATATAGATTATGAAAGTTTGCTTTTGGGGACTGGGCTCAATTGGTCAGCGTCATTTAAGAAACCTTAAAAAGGTATGCGAAGAACAAGACCTAAAGTTATCAGTTGATGCCTTTCGTTCATCAAAAACTCCTTTGTCTGAAGACATTGATAAACTTGTAGACAAAAGCATATATGTTGAGAAAGATCTTAAAGCTGAATACGATATTATCTTTGTTACTAATCCTACAGTCTGCCATTATGAGACGCTAAAAAATTACATTGTTAAAACCAGATCTGCATATATCGAGAAGCCGATATTTATCAACACTTCTCAAAAATGGTGGGATATTCCCTGGCGTCCAGAGGGTACCTATCATGTTGCATCTCCGCTTAGATGGCATCCTATAATCCAATACATTAAAAAATATCAAAAAAATTTATCAGCAATATCAGTAAGGATTATCTGTTCCAGTTATCTTCCTGATTGGCGAAAGGACTGCGACTATAGAAAAAATTACAGTGCAATTAAAAAAATGGGTGGCGGCGTAGCCTTAGATTTGATCCATGAGTGGGATTATTTGACCTATCTTTTTGGTTTCCCTCAAAAAATAGAATTTTTGAAAGGAAAATACTCATCTTTAGAAATTGACAGTGACGATCTTGCTATATATATTGCACAATACAAAGATATGTTGACAGAGATCCATCTTGATTATTTTGGCAGGGTCCCTAAGCGAAAGATTGAAATATATAGCAACGGCGGTCTCTTTGAGGGTGATTTTATCACGAATAAAATAACAAACTGTACAGGGGAAAGTTTTATCCTTAATAATACTGATATGTACCTTTGTGAGATGAGGGATTTTATTAAAAATTGCCTTGAAGGAACCAAGGGTGATAACACACCTGAGAATGCATGGAAAGAACTTGGATTGACCGAGGGGGTAGTATTGTGATCAAAATTTTATTTTCCATCTGCGGCAGAGGTGGCTCCAAAGGAGTAAAAAATAAAAATATACGTACATTTCTCAACGCCCCTTTGATCCATTACTCGCTGGTAGACGCATATCTTGCTTTCAATGATAAAAATAAGGACATTGAAAAACATATCATCGTTGACAGTGATTCTGATTTGATCTTAGAAACGGCAGCATCTTTTCTGCCTAATATTTACATTCATAAACGTGAAGCGCGATATGCCGGGGACAATGTTGCTAAAAAATTGGCTATTAGTGCTGCTTTGGATGACTTTGAGAAGAATGTCTGTCTTGTTGATTGTGTTATTGATTTGGACATAACATCTCCACTACGCACAGTGAAAGATATTGATAATATTTATGAGTTATATCAAAAAGGCAATAATGATATTGTTTTTTCTGTAGTGCCAGCCAGACGCAACCCATACTTTAACATGGTCGAGAGGTTGGACAGCCATACACAGCTTTGTAAAAAAGCAAATTTCGCATGTCGTCAAGATGCTCCTCCAGTATATGAAATGAACGCTTCGATATACGCGTATAAGCCAGAATGTCTTAGAAATTCAAAATCTATTTTTGAAAATCTTACAGACTGTGTTGAAATGAAAGATTATGGAGTTTTGGACATAGATAATGAGCATGATTTTGAATTGATGGAACTTGTTTATGCTCATATTGCAGAACGCGACGACGAATACTATTCTGTTAAAAGGCAAATGGCTCAGGGCGGATCATTGTCATGACTTATAAAATAGCCGTTGTCACAGGAACCAGAGCAGAATACGGACTTTTGTACTGGTTAATGAAAACCATGCAAAACGATTCAGAAATGGAACTGCAGCTGATCGTCACCGGGGCTCATTTAAGCCCGGAGTTTGGATCGACTGTGAATGATATTGAAAAAGACGGATTCAGGATTGACTGGAAAGTAGAGATGCTGCTCTCCTCTGATTCAAGTGTTGCCATAACAAAATCATTAGGACTATGTGTAATTGGTTTTGCCGATGCTTTTGATCACCTGAAACCGGATATGGTTATTTTGCTGGGGGACAGATATGAGATACTTGGAGCAGCAGAAGCAGCTATTATAGCAAGGATCCCAATAGCTCATTTACACGGCGGAGAAGTCACACTTGGTGCATATGATAATGCATTTCGCCACAGCATCACACAAATGAGCACATTGCATTTTGTCGCACGTAAGGAATATATGGATAGGGTCGTTAATATGGGTGCGGATCCTGACCGGGTCTTCCTCGTCGGACCAATGTGTCTTGACGCGATGATCAACATGGAATTGCCGGATAAAACAGAACTTGAAAATGACCTGGGAATTTCTTTAGATCATCCTCTCTATGTTGTTACCTACCACCCGGAAACCCTCTCTGACCAATCTTCAGAAAACCAGATCAACGAGCTTCTTTGTGCGCTGAATTCTTTTCCTGATGCAACAATGATCTTTTCCGGAGCCAACGCTGATACTGACGGACGAATAATAAATATAAAAATAGTTGAATTTTGTGAAGCTTTTCCTGAAAGAAGGGTTTTCAAGCTCTCTCTCGGCATGAAACGTTACTGGGGGCTGCTGAAAATCGCAGATGTGATGATAGGCAACTCTTCAAGTGGAATTATTGAAGCGCCCTTATTGGGTGTGAATGTTATTAATATTGGTGACAGGCAGAAAGACAGGATCAGCGACAGACTTGTTGTGAATTGCCCTTGTGAAAGAAATGCAATCGCATCTGAGATATCAAAATTGAAATCATCACCTTTAAAAGAATACAAAAATAGTTTCAACTATTCTGAGCCTTCAAAAAAGATCATTGCTGCAATTAACGATTTTTTTAGGAGGGGCAAATGATGCGGACTTATATAATTGCAGAGGCCGGCGTAAATCATAACGGGTCACTGGATATTGCACTGGAATTAGTTGACAAAGCCAAAGAGTCAGGTGCTGATGCGATCAAGTTCCAGACATTTACAGCTGAAAACCTGGTTAAAAAGAACACGCCTCAGGCAGATTATCAGAAAGCCAACATGAATTTAGAACAAAGCCAGTTTGAAATGCTGAAAAAATTAGAATTATCCAGAGATGATCACTTTAAGCTGTTCAGTTATTGTTCACAAAAAAAGATCGATTTTATCTCAAGCCCGTTTGATGAAGACAGTTTTGTTTTTCTTGCAGACTCGCTGAAGCTTAAACGGATCAAATTAGGCTCAGGAGAAATAACTAACGGGCCATTATTGATGAAGATTGCACAAAGAGGAATTGACCTTATATTATCTACCGGCATGAGCACCTTAGGGGATATTGAACTTGCGTTGGCATGTCTGGCTTTCGGATATCTCAGGATAGATACTCAGCCAACAATTGAGAATTTCCTAATGGCATATTCTAAGCCAGAAGCTCTTGAAATATTGAAAAAGAAGGTAGTCATGCTTCACTGTACGTCTGAATACCCTGCGCCGGTCAAAGATGTTAATCTAAGAGTCATACCTAAGCTTATCGACGCGTTTGGTATTCCTGTGGGTTATTCAGACCATACACAAAGCATTGTCATCCCATCAGCAGCGGTCGCGTTGGGCGCAGAAGTTATAGAAAAGCATTTTACCCTGGACAGAAAAATGAAAGGACCGGATCACAAAGCCTCCATTGAACCTAATGCGTTTAAAAATATGGTTGACAACATTAGAGATGTTGAAAACGCTCTTGGCGGGTCAAGAAAAATAGTAACATCAATGGAATGGAGCAATAGAAAATTAGTTCGAAAAGGTGTATATGCTAAGGGTAAAATAAAAACCGGGGAGACGATCACAGCGGATAAGATCATGGCAAAACGTCCTGCCGATGCTCATTCACCGATGCTATTCTGGACTTTTATCGATAAAAAAGCGGAGAAGGACTATGACCCAGATGATGCGATCAGATAGCTCCAGGCCATACATAATAATTGGCGGAGGCGGTCATGCCAAAGTACTGATAGACATGTTGCAGGAACTTGATGTTAATATTATTGGCTATACAGAGATAAACGAAATCCATGAAAAAATAATGGGAGTACCGTGTATAGGAAATGATGATGTAATATTTAAATATAAAGTTGAAGAAATATATCTCGTTAACGGACTTGGATCGACTGGAGACAATACATATCGTAAGATGATATTTGAAAAATATAGAGAGAAAGGATATCTTTTCCCTTCAGTTGTATCAATGGCAGCTTCTTTGTCAGGAAATATCACAGTAGGTTTTGGAGTTCAGATAATGCGTGGAGCACTGATCCAGCCCGGCGTTACCCTGGATGACAATACTATTGTGAATACCGGGGCAGTGATCGATCACGATTGTATCATTGGAAAACATGTTCATATAGCACCCGGAGTAACAATTTCCGGAGGCGTAACGATAAATGAAATGACTCACATTGGGACCGGTGCTAAAATAATACAGAGTATAAATATTGGCAGGGAAGCATTGGTTGCAGCAGGAGCTGTCGTTATAAATAATGTTTCTGAAAAAACTTGCGTTAAAGGTGTCCCGGCAAGGTAAGAACTAAGGATGGTTTGATATGAATAAAGATGAGTTGAAGAAATATACAGTTTCTATTAAAACAACAATATACGAGGCTCTGAATCTTGTTGATCAAAATTCTAGACAAATGGCTATTTTGGTTGATCAAGATCAATGTATTATTGGAGTAATTACTGACGGGGACATACGCAGGGCAATACTTAAAGGTATTCCACTGGACTCTCCAATTATCAACGTGGTAAACAGGAACCCTTTGATTGGTGGTAAAAATGAACCTAAAAAAGCGTTAATTTCGAGAATGCAGGATAGGTCTGTCTCATTTATCCCACTTGTAAATGATGAAAACAAGTTTGAAGATATTGTTTTTTTATCTGACCTCCTGAATATAAGCAGAAAAAACAATTCAATAATAATCATGGCCGGAGGGAAAGGAACAAGACTCGGCGAGCTTACTAAAAATTGTCCAAAACCCATGCTGAAAATTGGAAGTAAACCGATATTGGAGACGATAATCACTCATCTTTCTTTGTTTGGATTTCATGATTTTCACATATCAGTGAATTATCTGAAAGAACAAATAATGGATTATTTTGAAGACGGAGAGAAAATGGGAGTAAAAATCTCGTATTTGCATGAGAAAAAACCATTAGGGACTGCAGGGGCGTTGGCTAACTTTGAGCCGCAGAATTCTGAACCTGTCGTAGTTATGAATGGCGATATATATACGGACATGGATTTTTCTGCTCTCATCGATATTCATAAATCAAATAATGCTGCAGCAACTGTTTGTTTGCGAAAGTATGATTGCCAGATCCCATACGGAGTTGTCAGGACCAATAACAGACAAATCACAACCATAGAAGAAAAACCCGTTCTGTCGTATTTTGTAAACGCTGGAATATATACTTTCGATTCAATGATCCTGAAAATGATTCCTAAAAATACATATTACCCAATGACAAAATTTCTGGATAAATTGTTAAAAAATGGCAACCCTGTCTATAGCCATGAAATTGAAGGAATATGGATTGATATAGGAAGGCATGACGATTTTAAAAATGCATCACAGATAGCAACGATGGGAATTTAGAGGTAACTAGTTAATACAACGCGTGTTTTTTGAAAATAGCTCAATAACTTAACAGTACTTGAAAATTTGCTCTCTTTCGATGTAATAAAGGGGATGAGTAAAAAACATTTTTTCTGAATACAGCAGATCTTGATAAAAAAACTCGTAATCTGATAAAGCTAAGTGGAATATTACCTGGACAAATTGATACATGTGATTGATATATATAAGATTAGACACATATAAAACCAACAAGCATATAAGTAAGATTTAAATTAGAATATAATTAAAATAAATTATTTATAAAAGTTATAATCGGACCACAATTTAACTAAAAGTTAGCTATTAATGTAAATGTATAAATTTAATGTATATTTAATCTAAATACATAAAATACAAACGAAAGCTTATAAGGTAATTAAATGATAACTAAAGGTTGTAGTAAAATAAAACCAGATGAAACTATTTATGCAAATCACAGAAAAACGTGGACAAGGATGCTTCCTTATGCGGTGTCTTCTGTGATGTTGTTACATGTGCCTTTGCAAATCTTACTATTTAATAATATACATATTTATATTATCACTTTAGCTTTATTTTTTTTACTGATTAAAAATGTTTTTGAAGGGTTCAAAGTTAAGTGTGGGATGCTGTTTGCTTTAGTGCTTATTCTTTTAAGCTGGATAGTAATGTCAGGTTTTATGCTTCCTTCTATTCTAATTCCAGTTATAGGGGCAATAGATTATTTAATGCCAATTTTGTTTTGGTCATTTTATTTTAGTAGATTTAAAAATCTTTTTTCAATTCTAGAATTTTGCCGTTTTTTGATAATCTTTGGTGTATTTATGGCTTTAGTGGGTATATATCAAAGATTTATTGACCCCACTCTTTTCGGAATTCTAACTATAATTAATCCATATTATTCAAAATCAACACTTGAGCATGTTTCAGTCTTTCGTATTAGCTCATTTTTTTCTTCAACTCAAACGTTTTCTTTATACCTTGGTATATGTGTAGCACTTATATTGGAACTTTGGAATAATATTGATTTTGGATTATTATTGCAATTGTCTTTTTTAGCAGTTCTAACTTTAGGTGGCTTACTAGCGGGAGGTAAAGTTTTTATTATGTTAAGTGGAATGTCTTTAATATTTTTAAGTATTAGAAAAATTAAAAAAAATGAATTTAGAATAAAGAAAAGATTTTTAATTACGATTTTGTTTTTTGTTATAGTGATTTTTATTACTTTTATTTTGTTTCCAGAGTTTGTAATAAATATTAAAGAAGCGATTAAGACTACCACATATAGAATTTTTTTATTTCTTTTTGATCAGAATACATTCTATAATCAAGAATCAATTCGGATAAAAGCTATGAAACAAATCTTTGCTTCAGATTGGCAAAATATTATTTTTGGTCATGGGTTAGGTACAGCTTCGTATTCAGCATTTAATACTTTAAGTAATAAATACTTTTTCACGCGTTTTACTTCTGAAAGTTATATTCTTTCTTGGTGGTATGAAATGGGAATATGTGGAATTATTACTTTTATGATATTTTTTTGTGAAATAATATCACGGGCTTTTAAAAAAAGAGCAATGACTGCAATAACAACTTTGTGCTTGATTATAAGTATGTTTTTTGTTCCTACATTCTATAGTGTCAGCATGTTTCCTGCTTGGGGAATATTAATATTTCATTATTATAATTTTGACGATGCTTCCTTGAAGAAAATATTATTTAAGAATTTAGTATCAAATTAAGTTTAGAATTTAAGCTAGCTTCAAATTTAGTTCGCAATTTCATTAAACTCCATGCGAAACAAGGCGATATAAAACCACTTGCGCGTAGGTTTAGAGCCATCCTGCGTGCTACAAAGAGCCGGCTTCCTGAAACTCCTGTAAGATGATGCATATGCCGCATCAAATTGAACACTTTGACCGCGTGAGTTGAACACCCGGGGGTGCGGACATTTTCTTGGACCTAAGCTACTAAACCAAGACTACGTCTATATTCCAATGGACTCATTCCCCCGAGCGACGTTTTGGAACCCTTCACAAGCGGCGTTGTCTGGCGAGCAGCCTTTCTTGGACATAGAGCGTGTTAAACATGCTTTTTTCATTCGTTCTAGCGTAAACGTCAGTAAGCGTCAAATATCCCGGACCTAGATATAACCCAAGGACCGGGATATTATTTTTTTGTACAAAAGACAAGCGGCATGACAGGGTCTCAATCGTTACTCTCTTAGAGGGGCCGTTTTTATGTTCCGGGTGGAAGGCGTAGGCTGTCGGGCAAATCTTTGCTCCATGGCAGCAGCGTATGATAGTTTTCTTTTGGAATGTTGGGCATGCGAAACACGGCGAGATAGAGCCACCGGCGCGGAGGTTTAGAGCCAGTCGCGCGCTCTAATAGAGCCAGCCTACGCGCTGCATAGAGCCACCTTCCTAAAACTCCTGTAAGATGAAAATACTGCTGCATAGCAGAATTTATCTACAGGAGGTAGAAATATGACTGATTATTTGACAATAGTCAGGGCTGTATATGGCGGACTAAGTCAGCGCCAGGCAGCCACCACGTATCATGTGTCAAGAAATACTGTTTCACTGCTCATCCGGCATGCCAATAACCAAGGATGGCTTACTGTTGAGGACCTCAGCAGAGCTGACGCCACAGCTTTTTCCCCTGCTTTGCTGAAGCCCGTTGACTCTGTCAAGGACACAACGTTCAGGATGCCGGATTTCGAACATGTCCATGCAGAACTGGCCAAACCCCACGTAACGTTGAAATTGCTCTGGGAAGAGTACGTAGAAAGTTGCCGTATCGGCGAAGAGCGATTTTACATGGAGACTCAATTTCGGCGTTATTATCACAAATTTGCGAGGATCCATAAGGCAACTATCCGGCTGGAACACAAACCGGCCTTGTCAATGGAAGTTGACTGGGCCGGTACAAAAATAGCTTTTTTCGACCCTGAAAGCGGAAAGATGGCTGAAGCTTCTTTGTTTGTATCGGTCCTTCCCTGTAGTCAGCTAATTTATGCGGAACCTTTCCGGGACGAGAAGCTCCACTCATGGATAGCGGGACACGTTAATGCCTTTAAGTATTTTGAAGGTGTTCCGAAAACACTTATACCGGATAACCTTAAATCAAGCGTTAAACGCCCAAATTTCTATGAGCCGGAGTTAAATAAAACCTATCTGGAGATGTCCGGTCATTACGGAAGTGTTGTATTGCCCGCCAGAGTCCGTAAACCCAAGGATAAATCGTCAGTCGAAAACAGTGTGCTCATAGCATCAAGGAAGATCCTGGCCAAACTGCGCAACGTCCAGATCTTATCATTTGCAGATCTGCAAAGTCTTATCCGTTCTGCTCTGAAACAGGTGAATGAAGCTCCGTTGACCGGGAAAAGCGGAAGCCGTTGGTCCACTTATCTTGCCGAAGAAAAGGAATACATGCTCCCGCTTCCCGAATTCCCTTATGAAATGGCTCAATGGGGAAAGGCCAAAGTCCAGCCAAATTGCCACATTGCCTTCCAACGCAAGTTCTACTCTGTCCCGTTTGAGTATTTGGGAGAAGAGGCAGATGTGCGCGCAACGCAGTTTACCGTAGAAATATTCTATCATCATCAGCGGATCGCGTCTCACAAAAGACTGTGGGGAAAAGCCGACTACTCAACCATACAGGAACATATGCCACCGGATAAACTTTTCTTTTCAGACTGGAACCGGTCCCGCTTCCTTTCATGGGCGGAGAAGACAGGGGATGCTGCCAGAAAGGTCGTTGAGGCGATTCTGGATCGTGCAGTCATTGAGCAGCAGGCTTATCGTTCCTGTTTCGGTCTCCTGAACCTGCAAAACAAATACGGACCCCAAAGGCTTGAACGTGCCTGCTGCCTTATTCTTACGAGGACTCTTTCCCCTACATACCAACAGATCAAAAATATCCTCGAGAAAAATATGGATGCTGCAGAACAACCAGGTACAAAGCGTAAAGAACATCCATCGGTTAAAAGGGGATTCCAGCGAGGAGCAACTTACTTCGGAGGCGATGCAAATGATTAGCCAGGAGACCCTTAACAAGCTTAAGCTAATGAAGCTTACAGGTATGGCGGAATCCCTTCACCAGCAAGAAACAGATCCCTCCTATCAGGAGATGAACTTCCAGGAGAGGATGGGGCTTCTGGTGGACTGGGAGTTCAGCAGACGCCAGCATACCCGGCTGCAGAGGCTTATTCATTCAGCCCAATTCCAGAACAGTACCGCCTGTGTGGAAAGCATTTGTTATGAGGATGACAGAAAGCTTGACCGCCAGCTCATCTTGGAACTGGCTTCCTGCAACTATATCCCACATGCCCGAAATATTATCATCATAGGTCCCACCGGAGCAGGAAAGTCTTATCTTGCTCAGGCGCTGGGACAATCCGCCTGCAGACGCCTTCTGCCCACTCGATACATACAATTGTCGGATTTGCTGGATGAACTAAAAATGGCAAGAGAAAAAAGCATGGAGACGTTCTATCGGGTGCGTAAGGCATTCACTAAGGTGCGTGTGCTGATAATCGACGAATGGCTATTGTTCCCCATCACCGAAGAAGATGCTCAGCTGCTGCTTTGGATCATTGACCGGCGTCACAGCCACCAGTCAACGATCATAGCATCCCAGTATGAACCTGCAGAATGGCTTGACCAGATACCCATACCAGTAGCTGCTGAGGCAATTACAGACAGACTTGCTGCTCAAGCGTACAAAATTATCATCAGAGGCAATACTTCCAAACGTTTAGTTGGTTAAATACAAAGAGCCGCCTTCTCCTCAACTCAGGTGGCTCTTTATATTTGTGTTTGCTTCGATGGCTCTCGGCCCCGCGCCGCTGGCTCTGATCTCCGCGCGCCAATGGCTCTCTGTACTGCGATCCGGTGGCTCTAAAAAAACGCGTTTCGCAGGGCATCGTCTCAAAGATGTATTTGAGGTATTCAAAGGGTTTGAGCCGGTTTTCCTTCGCTGTCTCAATTATGGAGTAGATTATTGAGCTGGCCTTTGCTCCTTTTGGAGTACAGCAGAAAAGCCAGTTCTTTCTGCCTATGACAAAAGGCTTTATACTGCGCTCCGCTCTGTTGTTGGAGACCTCCAGTCTTCCGTCAAGATAGAAGGTTTCAAGGTATGGCCTCTGTTCCAATGCGTAGTGCAGGGCTTTGCCAAGTGCGGATTTCGGCAGCGCACAGACAGAGGAAGCCCATGTAAAGAATGCTTCTGAGACAGGCTTGCTTTGTTCGGTTCGCTTTATATGACGCTCTTCAGGAGTGAGATGTTCATATTCCCGTTCCAGTTCGAATAGTCTGCTGCAGAAATCAAGTCCTTTCTGAGAGACGCTGTTTGTCTTTTCTTCAGGAGGGGCGGCCTCCACCGCTTCGTGGAATTTTCTTCTCGCATGGGCCCAGCAGCCGCAGAGACGGATGTCTTTCTGCAGCGTCTTGTAGCCCGAATAGCCGTCTGTATGGAGGTATCCTTTGAAGTCTTCAAGAAATCTTTTAGGATGGGCGCTCGATCTGGTCTCCCGGTATTCATAAAGGACCGCAGGTGTTTCTGTATATCTTCCGGTGCGGTAGAGCCACATGAATGATTCCCTGCCCGGAGATCTGCCCGGTTCCTTTAATACCTGTACCACAGTCTCATCGGCATGAAGTATTTCTTCTTTAAGCAGACTCTCTCTCATCTGTTCGTACAAAGGTTCAAGCCAGTCCGAAGATGCACGAATGAGCCAGTTTGCCATGGTCTGGCGGCTAAGAATGAAGCCGTCATTAAGGAACGACATCTCCTGACGGTAAAGCGGAACACCGTTCATGTATTTCTGTACCATGATGTGGGCAATGGAGGAAGCCGATGCAGCGCTGCCTTTTATTACAGCTTCCGGCATCGGAGCCTTTATGACCGGAACTTTTATGTTCTCACGTTCACAGCGGCGGCAGGAGTATACTTCCCGTTCGTGCTCAACAACCTTCACCTGCGCCGGGATTATCGTAAGTTCGCGTCTCTTCTCATGTCCCATGATGTGCATAGTGTCTCCGCATTCAGGACATATACGATCCTCTTCCGGGATTGAGTGCAGTACCTTCTCTACAGGGAGTGAATCGAAATTCTCCTCGCCCGTACCTGTGCAGCTGCGCCTGTGTCTGGTATAAGTTATCTCTTCAACAGACGGTTCAGGTTTCTTTAGTTGGGCTTCATTTTCCGTCTCATCGAAGACAATTAGTATCTGCCGCGAGTCAGCATCTGTCTTTTCGCTCGACTGACCAAACTGGCGGTGCTGGTTCAGACGGAAACACTCTTCATAGTACGCAACAAGTTTTGCAAGCTCAGAGTTCTTATCCTCGAGCTCACGGCGTTTCGCCTCAGATTCCTCGTATTTATTCTTCATTTCTTCCAGTTCAAATATGACATTTTTCATAGTGAGATTATACAGAAAAAAACAGCATAAATCCAGTCATATAAAGGGTTCACAATTCAGACTATTACGTTATACTGATAGTCCGTTAAACACCTCATCCATTGCAAGCCTGCGGCGAAGTTTCGTTCCCGCAAGCAGGCAGGAAAACTCATCCCCGCTCAGAACTATCTTCTTCACCGTACCCTCTTTAGGCCATGGGAAGGTTCCCTTCTCAAGACGTTTCTGATATAGCCAAAAACCATCATTATCCCACTCCAGGATCTTTACCCTATTATGGCTGCGGTTGCAGAAGATAAACATTGCAGAATCAAATGAGTCGCAGATATTCTGAAGGTTCACAATGGCGGCAAGGCCGTCTATTCCTTTGCGCATATCCGTAGAGCCGCATATGAGATAAATCTGCTTGCCACGGTGATCGAACATAAAAAGTCCCCCTGACTGTTACGTTACTGGGGGACTTTAGACGTTTGATATTATTTTAGGTAGGTACGGATGGTTTGACGCTTACCTTATTCTGGACGAATGGCTGCTCTTCTCTTTAAAGGAGAACGAGGCCCGTGATCTGCTTGAAATAGTTGAAGCGCGCCATAAAAGGGCGTCCACGATGTTTTGTTCCCAGTTCGACGTTGCCGGCTGGCATCTTAAAATAGGCGAACCCACTTTGGCTGACGCCATATGCGACCGGATCGTACATGATTCATATACGATAATGATCGAAGGCGAATCCATGAGGAAGAAGAATGGGGTAAAGACCAAAAAGTAAAAATCATGGCCCGGAGGACGGTTCCCTCCGGGCACTTCTAACCTGTTCAGTTGATGCGGCAATGGTGTTCAGTTTGAAGCGGTCAGGGTGTTCAATCTGAAACGGTCAAGGTGTTTATTTTGAGCGGAATATGCAAACAATTAGGATTACTAGTATTATGGTATTAGGTTAACCCCATACAGGTTCTTTTAGGACCCACCTGCCGAAGGGATCTTTTTGGAAGATTTCTCTATTATAAAATTTATCCACAATAGCCCAGAATTCCCTTTCTGAATAACCGCAAAATTCACAGAAATCTCTAACTGCAAATGGGTCAAGTGCATGGTCATGATTTTTAACAGCTTCGAGAGCTTCTTTCCTCGTCATCAGCCCATATCTGATAAAGCGTGATGAATAATCTGTCGCAGCCTGATGTCCAAATTTGGGATATTTTAACCAGTAATGTACCGTGTACGCTCTTGAGTCTACCTGGTCAAAGTTTTCTACGTTATGTGTTCTTGACCATTCATGTGTTAAATCATGAAATCCGACAGATTTTGCAAATGTGTAATTTAAGTAACTATTCCATGGAACAAAATAGCTTAAATATATAGGATCAATTTTGCTCATTTCCATTTGGGTTGGCGGCTGACATAGTGTTAGGTCTTTTAACGTAACGGAGGGGCTTAATAACTCATTAGTATCAATATCTGAAGCGACTCCATTAAAAATTTGTTCTTTAGCAGAAGGAGTTTCTATCGCTCCAGATCCTCCATATTCGTAACTAATATTCTCACCATATACTAAAAGCGGAATGTTGAATTTTATTGCCATATGTAAAGGATATGTGTATATTAATCTGTCAATGTACCATGTCGGTTTACCATAATTCTCGAAAGTTTTTCTCATTATACTTTTTTGAGCTTTGATATTTGGCTTCAGGGAAATGATCTCACATCCGAATGTTTCTGAAATGTTGCGAATATTATGCTTGCCGGCCTCTGTCATTGGAAAGTTGTCTTCCACTGAAACCAACAAGGGGGTCATTCCGAGAACCTCTTTCATAATGTGGACTTGGAAGTGACTGTCTTTCCCTCCACTTACAGCAATGATACAGTCATATCCGAATTTACTCTTGTTTCTATATTTATCGCAAAGTTTTTTTAATTCTTCAAAGCGCTGATCCCAATCTGTTAACTGTTTTTTCTCGTGTGCTCTGCATGCACAACAAACTCCTTCTTCATCAAAAGTAATTCCGGGACGTGTATCAGGCATTACACATTTTTTACAATACCTCATTTTATTCCTTCCTTCCTTTTTTAGATATAATTAATAGCTTGTATGATTTATTTGACGATTATAACACTAGAATATTTATTGCAAAATCAGTCTTATAAAGATGGCCCGTACTAGAATCACCTTTCTTTGCTTTATAAATTATAAATCGGAGAGAACAATAAATCAGAGAAAAGCTGATATAATGCCAAAATATTGAGGCAGGAATTCGACGAAGGGTTCAAAAAGAAAGCAATCCGATTAAGTTTCCTCACAAACCGCGACTGGGTTTGTCGCAATTTCACTGCAACGCTTAGCGTTGTGAATTCTCCAACGGATCTAGTCTCTGCAAGCCTTTACGATCGTTTAACCGCTATTACAACGGCAAAAAACAGGCATGCTTTACAATTGGTATAATGAATACCTCAGAACAGGTGGTTTGCACAGTGCCGAACAGCTCAAGCATACCAAGTATAGTAAAAAGCAGCGACAAGAAGCTGTTGAATATTATCTTGAGCATGGGCGAAGCATTTCACGCACAATTACGGCCTTAGGTTTTCCTGGAAGGACTGTTTTACGAGATTGGTTGCACAAAGATTTACCGTTAGATAAGCATCGCTCGCATTGTAAAACAAATGGCTACTTGGTAAGATTTACTCCAGAGCAGAAAGAACAAGCAGTGATCGATTACTGTGCTGGGAACAAGACACCAACAGAAATCGCAAAATCGTATGGTGTAAACCCTAACACTATTTGTGGCTGGAAGAAGAAGCTGCTTAGCAAAGGGTGTGCTGCCATGGCAAAGGAGAAGCCGACTAAGGCTATCAGTGACGAAAAAAGTATAGATGACCTGCACGCAGAGAAAGTGGGCCTAGAGCGCAAAGTAAAGGATTTGGAGAGAGATATTTACCGCCTCCAACTGGAACGCGATATATTGAAGAAGGCCGGCGAAATCATAAAAAAAGATCGGGGCATCAGTCTTGAAACATTAACGAATCAAGAAAAAGCCGTATTGATTGATGCCCTACGTGACAAATATCGGCTGAAAGTATTGATCACGGCTCTTCGTATAGCAAAGAGCAGCTACTGTTATCAGGCAAAATTATTACGTGGGCCAAACAAGTATGAGGAGCTACGTTCCGAAATAAGAACTATACCCTATAAGGTCAATGCGCGTTATGGATATCGGCGGATTTATATTGTCTTGAAAAAAAACGGTAATCCTGTGTCTGAAAAAGTCATTCGCCGGATAATGAAAGAGGAGCATATTGTTGTTCCTTACATGAAGAAAAAGAAGTACAGCTCCTATGTGGGCGAAATCAGTCCGGAAGTTGAAAATATCGTTAATAGAGATTTTCATGCTGCGAAGCCAAATACAAAGTGGCTGACCGACCTCACTGAATTCCATCTTCCAACAGGCAAAGTGTATTTATCCTCTTTGATTGATTGTTTCGATGGGTTAGCCGTAGCTTGGACAATAGGCACCTCGCCTGATGCTAATCTTACTAACACAATGCTGGACGGGGCAATCCGGACGCTGAAGAAGGATGAGCAGCCGATTGTTCACTCGGATAGAGGAGGTCATTACCGATGGCCGGGATGGCTAGAACGAATGAAAAAAGCATGTTTAACACGCTCTATGTCCAAGAAAGGCTGCTCGCCAGACAACGCCGCTTGTGAAGGGTTCTTTGGCCGGTTAAA